>JAAEOR010000918.1 GCA_024222895.1 Hyphomicrobiales bacterium
CTCGGCCTCGCCACGGCCGGGCTCGCCATCGGCGCCGATGTGACGGCATCCAGCGCCGACTCACTCAGCTGCGAGATCCAGGCGGACACCGCCAACGGCATGATGATCCTGCAGGGGGTTGTTCATGCCGACGCTCCCATCAATGGATCCTACCGCTTCAAGGTGGCTGGGGCTGCCACCAACATCAGCCAGGGTGGCGCCTTCACCGCCGCACCCGGCCAGGCGGCAACGCTCGGCAAGGTGATGCTGGGTGGTCACGCCATCTACGATGCCAGTCTGCAGGTGTCGGCGAACGGCGTGACCATCGTCTGCGACAAAAGGATTGGCGGGCGGATCTAAAGGGTTTTCAGGAAGAGTGTGTACACTTTCCCGGAAAGAGCGAAGAAGAAAGCCGAAAGATCCGTCCTGCGGTCGGATATCTGCCAAGGGCTCCGGGCGACCGGGGCCTTTTCTCTTGCCTCAAGCGAATCAGCGAATCCGCGGCCGCGGCGATTAACGATGGCTGAACGGCCAGTTCCGATCCGGTTCAGTGCCACCGGCCCATAGTCATCTCCATCAGCCGGGCAGTTCCGGCGGCCACGCAAAACAACCTGGAGACAAGACGATGACCCGCACGATTTCCAAGACAGTTCTGACCAGCCTCGCCGCCGTGATGATCGGCTCGGCGGTCCTGGCCTCCCCGGCAGTCGCCGGCGGCTCCATCTCCCTCACCATCGTCCCGAAGAAGGAAAAGCACGCCAAGGCGCTGCAGACCGGCCTGCAGGTCTACGGCATCGTCAACGCGGTGCAGAACGGCGCC
>JAAEOR010000919.1 GCA_024222895.1 Hyphomicrobiales bacterium
CGCCGGCGGCGCGTCGATAGCGTAATTGGCAAGCACCCCTCGCGCGTCGGCAAAGGTGGTGGAGTCGGCGACGGTCGGTCCGGATCCGATGACACTCGGATCGTCGCCGGGCACATCGGAAATCAACAGACTGATCATCGGTGCCGGCCAGGCTGCGGCCGCCAGACGTCCACCCTTGATTACCGAAAGATGCTTGCGCACCGTGTTCATTGCCGTGATGTCGGCGCCCGAAGCCAAGAGGGAGCGATTGACCGCCTGCTTGTCGTCGAGGCCGAGGCCAGGCGGCGGCAGAGTGAGCAGCGCCGAACCACCTCCGGAGATCAGGCACAGGACCAGGTCGTCCGGTCCGGCTGCGCTGGCCAGTGCAAGGATTCGGCGGGCTGCGTCGCGTCCCCGGTCGTCCGGCACCGGGTGCGACGCTTCGACGATCTCGATGCGGCTGCAGGGCACGGCATGGCCCGTGCGGGTGACGACGATGCCTTCCAGCGGCCCCGGCCAATGATCTTCCACGGCCCGAGCCATCGCTGCCGATGCCTTCCCGGCACCGATGACGATTGTGCGGCCTGGCGGCGGCTCCGGCAGGAAGGGCGGTAGCACAGTCGCTGGCGCGCCGGCCGCAATGGCGACATCAAACAGGCTCTCGAGGAACGCACGGGGCGTCACGTTCACCGGGTTCACGATCGATGTTTCTTCAGGGCATGGGCGACGCCGCTGAGCTCGGCAAGGCCCTTGAGCCGGCCGACATAGGAGTAGCCGGGGTTGGCGTTGCGGACAGGGTCGCCGGCGAGCAGATGACCATGGTCCGGCCGCATCGGGATACGGGCATCCGAACGGCCTTCGTTCCTGCGGCGGGCTTCCTCGTTCAGCGCCGCGGCGATGACCGCTACCATGTCGGTGCCGCCTTCCAGATGCTGGTCCTCGTAGAACACACCGGGAGAATCGATGGTCACGTTCCGCAGGTGGAGGAAGTTGATCCGCCCGGCAAACGCGCGGATCATTTCAGGTACGTCGTTGTCAACACGGGATCCGTAGGAGCCGGCGCACATGGTCAAGCCGTTCGCCCGACTGTCATAGGCATCAAGAACCGTGGCGGCATTCGTTTGAGTAGAAACGATGCGCGGCAGACCAAAGAGCGGAATCGGCGGGTCGTCCGGATGGATGCCCAGCCGGATGCCGTTTTCTTCAGCCACCGGGACCACTTCGTTGAGAAACTCGGTCAGGCTCTGGAGCAGTTCCGCCGGCCCCATCCGGTCGTAGACGGCGAGCAGATCGAGAAAAGCTGCGCGATCATAGGCGAAATCGGAGCCCGGCAGTCCAGCGAGGATGATCCTCTCCAGCTCATCCTTTCGATCCTCTGTCATCGTGTTGAACCTGGCCTCGGCGTCGGCCAGCACATCGGCCTGGTAGTCATCGGCGGCTTCGCCACGCTGCAATACGAAGACGTCATAGGCTGTGAAATCAACGATGTCGAACCGCAAGGCCAATCCGGACCTCAGCGGCCAGGCAAGGTCGGTGCGTGTCCAGTCGACGATCGGCATGAAGTTGTAGCAGACCGTGTCGATGCCGGCGCGACCGAGGGCGTCGAGCGTCGTTTTCCAGGCATCGATGTCGTGACGCCAGTCGCCCGTACGTGCCTTGATCGCGTTGGTGACCGGAATGCTCTCGACCACCGACCAGCGCAAGCCTTCCGCCTCGATCAAGTCTTTGCGTGCCGCTATCGCCGCATCGTCCCAGGTCGTGCCGCCGGGGATTTGATGGAGGGCGGAGACGATGCCGGTGGCGCCTGCCTCACGCACATGGGCGAGCGGTATCGGATCGTTGGGGCCGAACCAGCGCCAGGTCTTTTCCATGGGCCTATGTTAACTCCGATAACCAGGGTGGATCAGCGCCGGGTCGCGACGCAGTAACCGCTGCGGCACGTGCCGCGTAGGCAAGCATATCGCCGATTTCGGAATCATCGAGGTCGGCGATGCCGGCCTTGGTGAGCAGCCGGTTTTTCCTGAGCCAAGCCAGGATGCCGGCGGAAAACGTATCGCCGGCGCCAATGGTATCAGCGACCTCCACAGCGACGCCCGGGACCGAGGCCGTGGTCTTTGCCGTCAACGCCGCAGCGCCCTCGGCCCCACGAGTCAGCACGACGAGTTTGGCGCCGCGCTGGAGCCAATCGCCGGCGACATCTTCAAACCGTTTGCCCGGTGCCAGCCAGTCCAGATCGTCATCGCTGAACTTGACGATGTCGGCCATGGCGACCATGCGCTCGATCCGGGCCAGATAACCTTCCCGGTTCTTGATAAGAGTCGGCCGAACGTTGGGATCGA
>JAAEOR010000920.1 GCA_024222895.1 Hyphomicrobiales bacterium
AGGATGAGGTTGATGGAGCTTCTCGTGACTGATGCGGATTGCACGCCCAGAGCCCACACCAACGGCCTCATTCTGAGGTGCGAGGGCGGAAGCCCGAGCCTCGAAGAACGCACTGCGTCACCGTCTACCGAACGCAGTCTCTTGATGACCGCAGATCCGTCACCTCCATCGACGACCTGGTGTCGTCTCCACGCATTGAGCAGTCCGTGATTGTGATTAACGAACGGCATCAACAGGCGCACCGCTGCAAAGGATGTGTGACTCTCGTAGCCCGCCAGGGGAGAGGGAGCGCGACGTCGCCGCCCCCCCTGACCCATCCGTCACCGACGGTTCTTCGACTGCGTCCGCGGGGCAGCGCTCAGCCGCCGTCCTGCGTCACGCGTATCAGTTCACCTGATGTGGCGTCGGTGAGCAACCAGACCGCACCGTCCGGTCCGGTCCGCACATCGCGAATCCGTCCGAAGGTGTCGACAAGGTAGCGTTCTTCGGCAACCACAGTCTCACCCTCGAGAACGAGACGAGAGAGATATTGTGCTTTGAGGGCGCCCGCCAACAGCGATCCCTGCCAATCCGGAATGAGTGGCGCAGGGTGGCTGTAAAACGCGAAGCCTGACGGCGCGATCGATGGGTCCCAGTAGAAGATTGGTTGCTCAAGCCCCTCGGCTTCACTGCCTTGTGCAAACGGTGCACCCGAGTAGTTCTCGCCGTAGGAAATCAGCGGCCATCCGTGGTTGCGGCCGGCTTCGGGCTTGTTGATCTCGTCGCCGCCGCGGGCGCCATGGGCCAGGGTCCAGAGCTCCCCGGTCTCGGGATGGATGGCCGCACCCTGCGGATTGCGGTGGCCAATCGACCATATCTCGGGCGCCGCGTCGCGACCGTCGGCAAAGGGATTGTCCGCCGGCACGGAACCGTCGCGATTGATGCGAATGACGGACCCGGCATGATCGAACGGGTCCTGCGCCCGCATTTGCGAGCCGCGTTCACCGAGCGTGACGAACAAAGTCTTGTCGGCGGCAATCCGGATGCGGGAGCCAAAATGACGACCGCCGGAGCTTTTCTTGTTTGACGTGAAAATCGTCGTCACGTCATCGAGACGCCCGGCGGCAAGGTCGATCCGGGCGCGAGCGACCGCGGTACCGTACGTACCGCCATCTTCAGACGGCTCGGCAAATGAAAAAAAGATGGTTTGGGTCTCGGCAAAGTCTGGATCAATCGCAATGTCCAGCAAACCGCCCTGACCCACATCGCCGATGGCCGGTAGTCCTGAGAAAGGCTCCGAAACGACACCGTCGACGACACGCCTCAAGGCGCCCGGTCGCTCGGTGACGAGAATCGAACCATCGGGCAGGAAGGCCATGCCCCACGGTTCCTCCAGACCAGAGGCAACGACCTCGGTTTTCAACGATGTCGCTGCCGGTCGTTCCACGCAGCATTGCGCAGCTGAACCAGGTGTGGCCGTGGCTACGGCGATGATTGCTGCAAAACCAACGATGCTACCGCCCAACGGGCTCAGTTTTTTCACGGGCTATCCTCTCCCTCGACCGGACAGAGCACCGGCGAGCAAAGCATCTCGCGGCGCTGCGACGTCGCCGAGTCGGGATATCGTGGTTGGTAGGGACTGATTTCAAGCTTTCGCCAGGGCACGCTCACCCATCGTCGGCGAATGGCCGTTACGACAGGCCCGCCAAATCGATCTCGGTGATGTGCCATCGGCCGAGATTGGCCGAGTATATTTTGTCACCCTTCAAGGCGATGTTGGTCGGGTGGGCCAGGTCAGTGGCATGGAGGTCCTCGATCAGAAGCTCCAACGACCCGCCGGGCCTCAAACGATAGATCCGGCTCGGCTCGTAACAGGAAATGTACAGCGTCCCGTCATCGGCGAAGGCGAGCCCGTCCGGCACGCGCTCGACCCCTGTGATCGGTCGCTCGATCGGCCCGGGGCTGCCGTCGGCGTTGATCGGCACGAACGCGACGCCCGGCACAAAACTCTCGACCACATAGATGCCGCTGCCGTCCGGCGCCATCGCCATGCCATTGGCAAAGGTCAACGGCCCCTCGCACCACACGCCACCTTCGCCGGTGGCGAGATCGTAGCGATAGACGCCGATCCCCGGATTGCCGATACTGTCGGACACATAGAGATGGCCGCGCGCGCCATCGACGACGGGATAGTTAGGCACCTCGATCCCGCCGGCGGCAAAGCGCTCCATTCGTCCGGTTGCAGCGTCACGGCGAAAGATCGCCTTATGCTTGAGGTCGCAAGCGTAGCAGTTGTCGACGTCATCGAAGGCGATCCCGAGAAAGAAGCCGCCAGTCGTGCCCATCAGCGACACGGCCGATCCGTCAGCTTCGATGCGCAGCAGATCGCCGTTTTCCGTGCCACACCAGACCGACCCGTCGCGATGGATGGCGACGCCTTCCGGGTGCGCGACCCGCGGCGTGGAAAAAATCCCGTCGAAGAACACACGTGCGGCGGAGATCTCGAGCAGCGGGGTCATTGAGCCCTCCCCTTCCTGATGGATTACGCGGCGAACGTTGCGATCAGTTCGCGGTCGCGGGCGATGATCTCGTCGAGCAGCGCGCCACGGTCACGCGATCCGACGAACTCGAGGCGGCGGAGTCCGAGCGGATCGATGGTTTCACGCAACGTCTTGAGAATGTCCGGCGGTACTGTCGGCATCTCGCGGCAGTCCTCGCTGAAACGCACGGCAAAACCCGTCGCCGTCGCGATCGCGTCGCGCGGCACGCCAGGCCGTGTCTCGACCACAACCAGTTCGCGGTTCTGCGGATCGAGTTCAAAGACGCAGAGGTTGGTAACAAGCTTGACGGCCCCGGCGCGATAGCCTTGGGCCTGACGTTCGGCGTCCGTCACATAGCCACGGCCGCAACTGACAATGTCGACTTTCTCCACCAACGACAGCGGCGAATGGCGGGTGACGTAGACAACATAGTTCCGATGCATGTTGGCGACGTCGGCCATGCCCCCCTGCCCGGGCAGACGGATGATGCCGCCGTCTTTCTTGCGAATGGCAATGTTGTTGACCCGTGCGCCGGCGTCTATCTGGCCACAGGCGATGATCTCATGGGTAACGGCGCCGGCCTGATAGTAGGTGGAATAGGATTCGTCACCGCCGGTATGCGCGATCGCTGTCTCGGCGTCGAATGGCTCCAGCAGGCTGAGGCTCATAGGTGTGGGCGCTATGTCGATATGGCCGCAACTCATCGTCGCGATGATCATATCCGGCGCATGGGTTGCCTTGGCGAGACGGTAGGCGACATTGGCCAGCGGCGACACCGCACCGGCGCTGGCGAAGCTTTCATTGTCGAACTCCGACGCCAGGCGCCAGGCCATGATCTCATCGTCGGTGGCCTCACTGTCGACCGGTGCACTTGGTATCACGGGCAGGCCAGCCGTCGCGGCTGCTGCCGGGATCGACGGGGCGCGTCGCAGGTCGGGCGCAACGTCGCCCGCCGGCGGGCGCAGCGATCGAGCCAACCGCAAGTCCGTGTCAAACGCCCGTCGGAGTGCCACATAGTCGGTGACGTAGAACGGCAGGCACGAACACGGCCAGGCACCGCCCTCGGCTTTGGCGATCGCGGTAATACGGTTGCGGGTGAGGATCGTCTGACGACCGTCGCCGGCGAGGGCACCGACCGGCACGATCTCCTCTACGGTCACGAGGACCTTGCGCGCGGCGCTGACCATCGACCAGTCCAGCGCCAGCGCGCCGATCAGCTCGACATTCCCCGCCTCGTCCGCCCGCGATGCATGGATCATCACCGTGTCAAGCCGCAACGGCGGGATCGTCCCGACCGCCTCGCCGCTCCGGGATTCGGTCTCCGTGACGGCACCGGGGATTCGCTCCATCATGTCGGAGCCAGCCGGGACCTGAAACGGAAGCGCCGGCAGGTTCTGTTCGGCCGCCCGGAGTGCCTGGATCATCGCCAGCGCGGTCCAGTCGTTGACCGGTATCTTTCCCGACTCCGCCGCAGCCCGAAAACGCGGCGGCAGGCCGAAAATGTCGAGGCTCGAAAAACAGACATCGATGCAAGCAACCAGGTCGGATTCAAGCAGGAGTTCCAGCGAGAGGCCGCCAGCCCAGGAAATGTAATGCAGGTCGCCAACACCGCGCTCGACGACCGCCAGAAGCTGAGCCATCGGCAGCCGGGCGAAGTGATGGCCGCCGACGCCAAAACGGTCGCCGGCATCGACCCGTGCCGCCAGGCCGGCAACGTCGGTGAAGATCGGCCGGTTGGGTTTGACCAGGCTTTGGTGAACCTTCCGGGCCATTACAACGCTTCGACCGCAATCCGATAACGGGTGACCAGCGGTTCATCCTTGCGGATAAGGATCGCTGTTGCCGTGCCCGCCCGAGCGATCGGATTGTCGCTGGTTGCCGTCGCTGGCCCCAGACCGAACGGCGAGCAGATCGGTTCAATGCCGATCGCCACATGGCGCCCGTTCCACGGCGCCATCTTGCGTCCGCGATTGCTGTACCAGAGCAGCAGGCTGGGAAAGTGCTCCTTTTGCCACGTCAGCCGAACCCGATAGCCCTCCGCCCCGTTGGCGAGCGCTGCGGTCCCGTCAATATCGTCCAACTGCAGCAGCTCCTCGGTGTCGGCTTCGAATGGCAAGCGACTTGCGTCGATGGCCCCGCCCTTGCGTCCCGGCACCGCTGTAAGCGTATCGAACTCCCGGTCGCGTGCAAACAGTGGTGCGTCGGGCTCCACCGTCGATGGATAGGTGTGTCCTTGCGAGAAACGCCCGGGCTCCAGCCGCGCGCCACCGACACCTGCCGGCAGACGAAACACCGGATGAAGCCCAATCGGCAGACGGCAGTCTTCCCGCGTGGCTATCCGAAATTCCAAGTCGATCGCGGGCGCGGATGGATCCGGGGTAATCGTGCGCTCCACGCGGGCGATCGGGCCGTTGGCGGGATAGTCGAGTCCCAGCCGAAGCTCCGTGGAGGTCACTTCCTCCCAGTTCCACTCATTGTTCGATGCGTGCCCGTGAATCTCTTCGTCAGGTTCACCGGCGGTGATCACCTCGGCCCATTCGGGTGTGAAGCCATCGGCTGGCACCGAATAGCCGAAGGGGGCACACGGCCATTCGCCGCGCAGGCGCCTCAAAATCCCGGGTTGATCGTCGTTGCCCGGTTCACCAGCCCAGGGCGCGATATGCAGCGGGCTCACCTGGCGGCCATCAGCCAGAAGAAATGTCACCGGCGCCAGCATCGCGCCCAGCCGCTGGACCGTCAGGCAGCCATGTGCCCAGCCCAGTCCACGGTAGTCATCGCCCTGTCGAGCCATCGGTTACCGTCCTCGCGCTTCTCGTGCCGCGCTCTTTGCAGCGAACGCCTGCACTTTTTCCTTGGCCTGCTCGGTCCGATACAGCACACAGACCGCGTCGCGCTCGGCCGCCAGGCCATCTGCCAAGTCAACTTCCGTTGCGAGCGTGGTCAGCCGCTTGAGATGGCGAATTGCCTCCGGC
>JAAEOR010000921.1 GCA_024222895.1 Hyphomicrobiales bacterium
TGGTTGAGGAACATTTCCTTGGTCAGCGTCGTGCCCTTGCGCAGCGAAAGCAACTCGAGCATCTGGTATTCCTTGCCCGTCAGATGCACGCGCTGGCCATTGACCTCGACAGTCTTGGTGTCGAGGTTGACCGTCAGCTCGCCGGTCGTGATGACGGACTGGGCGTGGCCTTTCGATCGCCGGATGATGGCGTGAATCCGCGCGACCAGCTCATCCTTGTGGAACGGCTTGGTCATGTAGTCGTCGGCACCGAAGCCGAGGCCGCGTACCTTGTCCTCGATGCCGGCGAGACCGGAGAGAATGAGGATCGGCGTCTTGACCTTCGAGACCCGCAGTGAGCGGAGAACTTCATAACCCGACATGTCGGGGAGATTCAGATCAAGCAGAATAATATCGTAGTCATAGAGCTTGCCGAGGTCGACCCCTTCCTCGCCAAGGTCGGTGGTGTAAACATTGAAACTTTCCGACTTCAGCATCAGTTCGATGCTCTGCGCAGTAGCACTATCGTCTTCGATCAAAAGTACTCGCATACCACTCCCCCTGGCTTGCCTCGCTCCGCCAGCGAACCGGTAAGAACACCGGTACCAAGAAACAGCTAGCCCCGATTCGCAAAGCTACCTCGCAATGGTTAACAAAGACTGATTCGCGGGCACAAGCGGATTAACGAAAAAATCTAGAAAAAACATTTCAGCTTGCGGCAGTTACATACAATTTGATCGGGTAATTGCCTGTTAACTGACATCAAGAAAATCCGCTAAGCGATTCAACGGACTCGGTGATTTACCCCGCGATGTCTGCACCCGGATTTACCCGGGGTTAAGCCATCGTCGGTCATGATTAACGCGAGACGTAAACGAAAGGTTACCGCTCGATCATCCCGGTTCTGCCGGAGGCGGTTTCCTGGGCACGTCGGCAAAAAGAAAATCGGTTTGCCGCGCAAACGCGGCAGTACAGGAGGTTCGAGGGAGCGTGGTCATGAAAGCGAGAGAGAACCTGGTTCGACTGAAGCGGTTCGCCGTTGAGGATAAGCAGCGCCAAGTCGCGCAAATTGAGACGATGATCGCCGAGTTCGAGAAGATGGCGGGTGACCTGGACGAACAGGTCGCGGCCGAACAGGAGCGCAGCGGGATCCGCGATACGGACCATTTCGCTTATCCAACATTCGCCAAGGCGGCGACGCAGCGCCGCGACAATCTCAAGGCGTCCGCTGACGAGCTCAAAGCCCAGCTGGCGGCCGCGACCAGCGAGCTGTCGGAAGCCAAGACAGCCCTTGAAAAGGCCGAGGCGCTGGTCGAGCGAGACAACAGCGATCGGCCGGGCGAGACCGAGCGACCGCAGTCTGCCGTGGCAGGCCGCTGAACGGAAGAACGGTCGAGAACGACTGCGCCCATCCGCTGCGAGCCGCCCGCGGCTGCGGTTTCAGTCCTGCCGGTCGGGCTGGGCCGCCTGCGGCTTTATCAGCGCGATATGGGGGGCCGCCGTCTCGGGAAAGCCGGCTGTCAGCCTTGGGTCATCCATGACCTCGACCGAGAACTTGTAAGGGACAAAGCCGGCGCGGCGATAGAAGCCGACCGCCGCGGGGTGGTCGTTGGTGCATGTGTGCAGCCACACCCGTTTCGTATCGTCGCGAAATGCAGCGGCCAACGTGACCGACATCAGATGATGAGCGGCGCCGGTGCCGATCGCTGCCGGGACGACGCCGAAGATGACGATCTCAACTTCGCCCGGATTGCGCCGATCCAGTTCGGCGACGCCGATGGTTTCGCCGTCCCGTTCGACCATGTGGATCTCGACCAGCGGGCTGCTCAACGCGGCACGCAGCTTTTCTTCCGGCATCAAGGGGATTTCTGCCCAGAGCCATGGCGTACCGATCTCGGTGATCAGGTCGCGATACCAAGCCGGATCTGGGTCGACGACCCGGCGGGCAACGAGGGAGGTGGGAAGAGCAGGGGAATCGGCGGCGGGCGCGGTCATCTCGAGAAACGTCGCCACGTTGGCGATCTTACCGGGGGGCAGATCGGTGTAGCCGTTCACCTTCAAAGCGATGGGATCCATCAGGAATCGTCCCTCGTCAGCCGCCGGCGCGCTTCGGCTACGGATTCCGGCGCGATGTCCGCGCGGGCGGCAAAGTTGGTCAGCAGTCGCTCGTCGCCAAGCATGTAGTCGAGAACGCCAACCACAAAACTCGGATCGCTGGCGGACTGTCGAAGGCTGCCAGGGGTCAGACCGGTGAGGGCGAAGAACCGGTCGAGGTCCGAAGGGTGATCCGCCAGATAGGCGAGCGCCAGCGCAGCCAGCGTCTCGGCACGGTTCTGTGTTTCGGTCCGGTTATCATGGTCGGATGGGAGCATGGCCGTTGTCGAATTGCCTTTTGTGGCGAAAATGCGGTTACTGTCTCCAGCTGCCGTGGATTCGTCGATCTCGACGCTCCATTCCGGCGCATCGAACCTGTCCGAGATCCGCCCGCCATGCCCAAGACCGTCCTCGTTGTTGAAGACAACGAACTCAACATGAAGCTCTTCCACGATCTGCTGGAAGCCAGCGGATACAATATCGTCGAAACCCGCAACGGTCTCGAGGCGATGGATCTTGCTCGCAGCCATCGCCCCGATTTGATCCTGATGGATATCCAGTTGCCCGAGGTGTCGGGACTTGAAGTGACCAAGTGGCTCAAGGAAGACGAGGAACTGCGCTCGATCCCGGTCATTGCCGTTACGGCGTTCGCGATGAAGGGTGACGAAGAGCGGATCCGTCAGGGAGGCTGCGAAGCCTATCTGTCAAAGCCGATTTCGGTCAGCAAATTCCTGGAGACTGTCAAAGCCTATCTCGGCGATGGTTGATCGCACGTCGATGCGTCTGTCCACTGCCGCTGTGTCGCGACATCTTGCGCCGCCGGGTTGATTGCGGTGTGGTTTCGGCCTAATTCCGGTCGATGGCAAACTCCAGACAACAGGCCGCCTGGCGGCCCGATCCGGCGCTGAACGAACTCGGCTTGCCGAAGCGCGCGTTGCTCCGCTCCATGGCCCGTGGTTTTGTCGGTCGGTGCCCACAGTGTAGGACAGGGGCGCTGCTCAACGGCTACCTGAAGCCGGTTCTGGAGTGCGGCGCGTGCGGCGAGGACCTCAGCCATCAGCGCGCCGATGATGCCCCGCCCTATTTCACGATATTGATCGTCGGCCACATCATCGTTCCGGTGATGGTGACGATCGTTTTGTCGACTCAGCTTTCGACCGCAACCCACATGGCCATCTGGCTGCCTCTCACCCTGGCAATGTGCCTGGTTCTACTGCGTCCCATCAAAGGCGCGATCATCGCTTTGCAGTGGGCTCTGTACATGCATGGCTTCGAAGGTCGCGGCGATCCGGACGCGATGCCCGAGGGCCTTCTGCAACACAGTAAGACAACAGCCGACCGCACCTAGCGAATCCGGTTGCCGGGGGCGGGGGCCGGGCAATGAATCTTGTTTCGAGACGCCTTGCCAGAGCCTCGGCGTCGCTTGCGCCGGTTCTCGATTTCTATCTGAACTCCCCCTACGCCGACCGCGGCGATCGGGAGATTTGTGATTTCACCTTCGGCAATCCTCACGAAATGGCACTCGAAGGCCTGGTCAACGCGATCCGCCACCGCGCTGTGCCGGAAGACAGGAACTGGTACGGGTACAGAACCAGCGACGAAGAGTCCGTGGCCTTCCTGGCCGAGCGCCTCGGCCGCGACCTCGGCCTCCCTTTCGAACCGGTCGACATTGTTCTGACCGCCGGCGCGTTTGCCGCCATATCGATCGCAATCCACCTGGTTACCGACCCGGGGGACGAGGCGATCTTTTTCGAGCCCGCCTGGTTTTGCTACGAGCCGATGCTCAACGCCGCCAATGTCGTTTCGCGGAAGGTCGCATTGAAACCCGGCTCGTTCGATCTCGATCTTGCAGCGATCGAGGCTGCGATTACGTCGAAGACCCGGCTGGTGATCGTCAACACGCCGCACAATCCGACCGGGCGCATCTACGATGCCGATGCGCTGCGCGAGCTTGCCGACATGCTGGATCGCGCATCCGCGCGGACCGGCCGCCGTATTTTCCTGTTGTCGGACGAGCCTTACCGGCGCCTGCGTTTCGATAATCGCGACTTCACCAGTCCGGCTTCCGTCTATCCATGGACCTTGATCAGCTACAGCTACGGCAAGATCCTGCTCGCGCCCGGGCAACGTCTGGGGTACCTGGCCGCGTCACCTC
Source organism: Hyphomicrobiales bacterium (assembly GCA_024222895.1). Classification (GTDB taxonomy): domain Bacteria; phylum Pseudomonadota; class Alphaproteobacteria; order Rhizobiales; family Kaistiaceae; genus Bauldia. The sequence continues at coordinate 4,229 of JAAEOR010000921.1, forward strand.
TGATGCCGGCGGCCGACCGCGAACCGTTGAGGGGTGCTTTCGTACCGGCGGCGATGACGCTCGGATGGTGCTTCCCCAGTGCCCTGATGCAGTACACCATTCCGACCTGGAAGACGTTTCGATCGACATGGACGCGCTGACGCGTCGTCGCGATATACTGATGGAGACATTGACCGGCGCCGGCTACGATGTCCTGCCGCCCGAAGGCACCTTCTACCTGTATTGTCGCTGGCCGACCCGCGGGGTGAACGATCCCTGGGATGCGCTCGCCGACCGCGACGTGTTCGTTCTCCCTGGAACAGTGATGAACGCTCCCGACCATTTTCGTATCTGCCTCACCGCCAACGATGCCATGGTCGAGCGTGCGCTCCCCGCCTTTCGCGAGATCGCCCGGCCTGGTTGACGGCGGGCATAGTGGTGATGCAATAGCGACCATCGCCTCGCCCGCGAAGGAGCGTCGGGCCGACTTTGAGTGCGGCGCGAACACGCTCCGTCGTAACCCATTTACATACTTGGATTATTTCGCGCGGCTAACAGAAGCCGGGTCAGGTTCACCGTTCGCGCTGTTGTGAAAAAAACTTACAAATGTTGACTATACAGAAAATATCTTACACGCTGGGGCTCTGTCTATAGGAGCCCGTGATGACCGAAGCCGGGATACCTGAGGGAACGCGGCCTGTAATCGGGCCGTCGCGGCAGGCGGTCATCGACATCATATCGGAACTGCGGAAGCATGACGGTACGTTCTCCGGCCAGGAGCAACGAGTCGCCGACTACATTATCGCCAACCTCGAGCGCGCCGCCCACCAGACGCTAAGCGAGATCGCCGTGGCGTCCAGCGTCAGTGTGGCAACCGTGAACCGGTTCTGCCGGTCCCTCGGCTGCAACGGTTTCAAGGATTTCAAAATCAGGCTGGCCCAGCATGTGGCGGTCAGCCTCCGCTATATCCAGCCCGCAACGACCTCGGATCACCCGTCCGACGATCTGGTCGACTACATCTTCGACATTCTGGTCAGGGCGCTTGAGCTTGCGCGGCCCCAGCTTGATCCCGAAGTGATCGAAAAAGTCATCGACGCCCTGGCGGAAAGCAACCGGATCGTATTTCTCGGGGTGGGGGGTGGCTCGACCAACATCGCGTCCGAGGGCGCCAATCGGTTCTTTCGCCTGGGTATTCCGACCCAGTCGATCAGCGATGGATTTCAGCAGCGGATGATTGCCTCGACGCTCGGTCGTGGTGACGTTGTGTTCGCCATTTCGTCCACAGGTTGGCCACAAGAGCTTTTGGACAGTGTCACCATTGCGCGGCAGTACGGCGCGACGACACTCTGCCTGACGCAGAAAAGCTCTCCTCTGGCAAATGCATGTGACCTTTCCATCGGGATTGACCTCGAGAACGAGCCGGACATCTTCAAGCCGTCGTCGGCGCGGTCGGTCTTCAGCGCCATTGTCGACGTGCTGGCGTTCGGCGTGGCCCGGCGGAATCCAAACCGGTCGCGGGAAAACCTCAGGCGGATCAGGTCAAGCCTGGTGGCCCTGCATCAGACAACCCGTCCGCACCCGATCGGTGACTGAGAATGAACATCAGCCGAGGAGAAAGAAAGGAGAGGATCGGCCCAAGCGAATGAAAGGCAAACACTGAAAATGCACGAAACCACGAACCAAGGAGGAAGAGAATGAGACGTGGATTGATCACGGCGACTCTGGTCGCTGCCGCGATTGCCGCGGGAAGCCAGGCGCGGGCCGAAACGGTCCTTCGCTACGCCACGATCGGCGAGCCCCCAAGCCTTGATGTCCAGGTGGGGACGGCGACGATCGCCTCGACCATCGGTCAGCACATGTTCGAGACGCTTTACGCGTTCGACAAGAGCTATGCCCCTCAGCCATTGTTGGCGTCCGGGGATAAGGTCGAAGATGACGGCAAGACGCTGGTCGTCTCGCTCCGCGAAGGCGTGCCATTCCACAATGGCAAGGAAATGAAAGCGGAGGATGTGGTCGCCTCACTCAAGCGTTGGGGGGAGTTCGGTTCGCGCGGCAAGCTACTTACTGAGAATGTCGAGTCGATCGAGGCGACCGGCGATTACGAGGTGACGATCAAGCTGACGGAGCCGAATGGCGCTTGGCGCAACCTCCTGGCGTTTCCGAATGGCGGTCCGGTGATTTATCCGGCCGAGATCGTCACCGCGGCGGGTGCTGAACCGATCGCCAAGGAA
>JAAEOR010000922.1 GCA_024222895.1 Hyphomicrobiales bacterium
AGCCGGCGGCGCCCGCACCCGCGCCAGGATCATCGACCGCCCCGCCGCATCGTCGGCAATTCCGTCGATCCCCTCGCGCGACGCCCGCGGCGTCAGCCGTACGGCGACGACGATCGCGCCCGGTTTGCGCTCCACCATCGCACGGAAGCGTGCGGCTCAGCGGAACGCCTCTGCGATGTTGGTGAGAACAACACTCTGAATGAAAATGATGATCAGAATGACGACCACCGGAGAGATATCGATGCCGCCGAAATTCGGCAGAATGTTGCGAATGGGTCTCAGGACCGGTTCGGTAACCACGTAGAGGAACTGCACGAAGGCCGAGACAAATTGATTGCCGGTATTGACCACGTTGAATGCGATCAGCCAAGAGAGCACAGCCGAAGCAATCAGCACGTAGACATAGAGCCCGAGCAACCATGAAATAAAGTTGAGGAGCGCTATCATCGCTGATTCCTGCTGTTGGGAGGACAAAACGGACGTCGGTCATGTAGCCCCCGGACCGGCCGGCCGCAACCCTTGGCTCTCCGGCAATCGCCGTCCTTGACACTTCGGGGGCCCAAACCCTAAATGGCGCAACGCTGGCGGGGCCGTAGCTCAGTTGGGAGAGCGCTACGTTCGCAATGTAGAGGTCAGGGGTTCGATTCCCCTCGGCTCCACCAAACACTCGCGTAACCTATTGATATTAAGATATTTTCCAAGCCACCTTGATTGTCGCCCGCCTCTTCGGCCCATACCCTGCGTCATCCAACGCGACATTGTCGAATGGGGTGCGTGATCTGGATCGATTGTCATCATCCGCCGGGCGGCAAGCGGGGACCGAGCGTCGGCACTTTCATTTCTGCGGTGGATTGCACAACAGCGCCCACCGCCGGTCCTCGGGCCACTCACATTTTTTTCACGATGCCCGGCTATATCGGCCAACGTGACCAAAACCAATAGGTTGGCGTGTCGATGCATTTGAAACCCACGCCCATTCTCGGCGCTGTTATCGCATTTCTCGTATCGGCCGCACTTGACTCCGCAGCGATTGCGCAGGACGTCAAAACCGCCGAGTCAGGCGAAGAAACCCGTATCGCCGTTCTTGGTTCGTTTGAGACGGATTGCGAGATCAATCCGGCGCCGAGGGTGAGCGTTATCGAACCGGCCGTTCACGGAACCATCCGAATCGTCGGTGCGACCCTTGAAACGAACCGATTCCCGGATTGTCCCGGAATCAAGGTCCCGGTCCAGGTCGTCTTCTACACATCCAAACCGGGCTTCACCGGAGACGACAAGGCAATCCTCGAGGTTTCAGACAGACCCGGAACCTCCACGATCCGAACCGTCTCGATAAGCGTCCGCTGATCGGAAGCGAACCCTCTCACTCCAGAGTGTGGTCGCCATTCAAACTCAACAAGACAAATGGCATGCGATGGCTATGATCGTCGCTTCTTTCTTCATGCAGAGGTGGGGTGACCGTGGTCGGGCGACAAATCGGCGTAGCGTGGAATGCAAACCCGGTAACGGGTTGGGGTCTGCTGGGCTTCAACATCGCCGTTGAGTTGGCCCGTAGCGGCATAGCCGACCCGCTCTTCCTGGGTGGAACGGCAGTCCAGGAGCCACTCGTTCATGCACTGCTGAAGAGGTCCCTGGACCAGTCCACACAGATCATCGACGCTCGCGGTTCAGATACCGCGGTGCGCGATCATGTTGTGCTTCACGCCCTTACGACGGATCTGGCCCGGACCCGCCAGGGACGGGCGTGGGAAGGCAGGCCGAACATCGGGATCAATTTTCTCGAGTTCACGGGATTGAGCGACAAGGCGGCGGAGCAAGGCAGACTCTACGCGAAGATATTCGCGGGATCACGGTGGAACGCAGATCTGCTTCGGGCGAAAGGCATCTCGAATGTTTCGGTCTGGGAGCAGGGCGTCGACACAAACCGCTTTCACATGTCTCCCGTCGAGCGTTTTTTTCCCGGTCGGTTCGTGATCTTCTCAGGCGGCGCGCTCACTTTCCGCAAGGGCCAGGACCTCGTTGTCGGTGCATTTCGGCGCTTCCATGAACGCCATCCCGATTCGCTCCTGCTCACGGCATGGCGAAGTTCGGTCAGGCCTCTATTTGCCGGTGCATTGCCCCGTTACGGCGGCGTCAGCCGTCCTCCTTCGCCGGATGAGAAAGGTCGACCGAATCTCGATGCCTGGCTGATCGGCGAAGGTCTGCCGGAGGAAAGCTTCGTCAATCTGCCGGTTTTCCATAACCAGTTTGCCCCGGATGTGCTTCGGCAGGCGGATGTCGCGGTGTTTCCAAACCGGTCGGAAGGCGGAACCAATCTGGTTGCAATGGAGGCGATGGCGTGCGGCTTGCCGTGCATCCTGTCGAACAATACCGGACATCGGGATCTTCTGGACAAGTCTCCCGCATACGCCCTCGAATCCAAACCCTTCGATCCACCGCCTTTCTTCTCTCGAACGAAAATTCGGGATGATGACGATCAGACCATCGAGACCGACGGATGGGGGGAAACCGAGATTGACGACATCGTCGAGACTCTTGAGAAAGTCTATACGGACCGGGAAGACGCAGCCGCGGTCGGCAGCGGCGCTGCTGCCGCGATCAAGGACTGGAGTTGGCCGAAACAGGTCCGCAGGCTGGTCGAGGCCATAGATGCATGAGGAATGACCCGCCATTTATTCCAAGGACGCTATCAAGTGTCTGACCCAGTTGAACTATCTGACCGGGCGTTTGAGTGCGATCCTGGCCCCGGGCCGGAGGCAAACATCACGATAGTATTATTAGCGCTCTACTTCGAAACGCTTTTCCCGAACTGTTTCGCCGTCGCTTAGGCTCATCACGGCCGTGTAGATCCCTTCCGGCCAGCCGGACGCAGGCCGCCGTTTTCCGACCCCAATGTAGTATTGGGCCATGGGCGCATCGAGCGGACCCACTGTCTTCTCGGCCAGAATCTCACCGTCCGGCCCGGAAAGGGAGAGCGTCAACATTGTCCCTTCCGAAAGCCCGCCCGCGAGCCCGGCCGCCAACAGAATGGGCGCATCTGCCTTGAAGACGAAGCCCTGCAAAGCGCCCCAATTGATGTCGTCGATGGTGACCTTGTCCGCTGCAAATCCGGTGTTGATGATGAAATCGGTTTCGTATTCCCAGGTTGCGGCAAAGTCCCAGAGCACTTCGCCGCCGCCGCAACCGCCGGGTTCGGAACCAAAGGCGAACGGGTCGATCCAATCTCCCTGATAGCTCACCGAAAAATGCACGTGGGGAAGTTCCGACAGACCGGACATGCCGATACGTCCGATCGGCTGCCCGGCAGCAACCTCGGTACCAGGCTCGACCATCACGCTGTTGCGAGCCAGGTGACAATACTGGGTCTGCCAGCCCCCACCATGATCGATCACGACGCCGTTGCCGCACTCCTTGCCGCTGACCGCCTCCTCGCCGATCTTGAGGACGGAGATATCCGGCATCCGGTTCCTCACCCGAAGAACCCGCCCCGGCGCTGCCGCAAGCACGTCGACATTGCGCGACGGAGCCAGATCGGGAACACGAAAGTCCGTCCCATCGTGTCCGTCATAGGTCTGCGCGCCACAGGTGAAGTCCATCGCATCCTCACCGACCGCCCGGTCGACGAAGTTCTGGATGAAGCAGTCACGGTCGAGGTCGCACTTGACCGGCATCTGCAGGCGAAGCATCCCATCCGGCCCCGGTTCGGCAAGTGTCACGCTCAAGGACAGGAGCAGTATCAGGGATGCCAATGGAGCGACTCGCGCGCGCCAGAACGATCCTGATCGCGGCGTCATTCCGCCGCCCTCGGCGGAATGCCGAACCTGGCAGCATCACCTGCGGCGAGCGTATCCGCGATCAGTTCCTCCTGAGCGCGGAGGCACATCTCCAGATCGTATCTGTCCAGGATCGTCTGCCTCGCGGCCCCGGCGATCTCGCGCATCCGCTGCTTGTCTTCAAGGGCTTCGTCGATACGCTCCGCCAGTTCTTCGGCCGAAAAGGGATCGACGAGAAGGCCATTCTCATCGTCACTGATGACTTCGGCCACCGGCGGTGAGGCGGCCCCGATGACAACGCAACCGGCAGACATGGCTTCCAGCATCGACCACGACAGAACAAACGGCCGGGTGAGATAAACATGCGCGGCCGACACCTGAAGGACGCGAATGAAATCCGGGTAGGGGAGTTTGCCCATGAAGAAGCAACGATCCCGGGCGGCACCAAGTCGGGCAACCGCCATCTCTCGGTAACTCTGCCCTTTCGGAGGAACCGGGCCGTAGTACCGCCCCGTTTCGCTGCCGACGACCAGGAATCGGCAATTGGGCCGCTTGCGGGCGATCGCATCGGCAGCTTCCGCGAAGGTGAACATGCCGCGAACCGGCTCCAGGTTCCGGTTGATGTATGTCACCACTTCGTCCCCATGGCTCAGCCGCGTCCCGTCGGGGATCTGCAGGACCGTCGCGGGGTTGGGTTTGGCGATCGTGGTGTCGATCCCGTCATGAATCACGCTGATCTTGTTGCGATACGTCTCGGGCTGCTGACGCAATTGCCACTTTGTCGGCGTGACCGCGCGGTCGCACAGATCCAGCGACATCAGGTTCACGGCGTTCTTCATGGTCAGCCGCATATAGTCAGCAAAAACCGGCACCTCGTCCGGCGTCGCGAAAGAGTCGGAGCCTAACGTGTGATAGTAGTACTCGGCGTAGTGAATGACCGGTACGTCCGGGAAGATCTCCTTGACGAACAACGTCTCCCCCCAGCCTGGGTGAGCATAGATCAGATCCGGGCGAAAACTGTGATCGGTTTCAAGCCGCAACAGCGTCTCGGCAACCGCCTCGGCAGCGACGACACCATTCTGTAGATTCTGGAGTTGCGGGTGGGTTGGCCCGCTTTGCGGTTTCACCCGGTAGCGGATGGTCTCGACGCCAGGCAATTCCTCGGTTCCGAAGCGGGTCAGGAATACGACCCGGTTGTTCGGATCGTTTGCCAGGGACTTTGCGAGGTGGGGGAACTGGCCCGGGATGGTCTGGTGAATAAAAAGGTATCGCAATCGAACTATCCTGCCACAAGATCCCGGTATCAGGCGCCGCTAGCGCAAGCGCCGCGTCGTCGACGCAAGCGACATGCTGCTACTTTTCAGTCATTGCACGGGACACACTATCCGTGATCGGCGACAGCAGGTAATCCACCACGGTTCGCGTGCCGGTGACGACCATGACCGAGGCCGGCATGCCGGGCTGTAGCTTCAGGTCGGCGGTGTCCGGCTTGGCGGCAAGATTGACCGCAATTTTAGCGAGATAGTACGACGTGTTGGTCCTGCGATCGAGCAGGCTGTCGGCCGAAACATAGGTGACCTTTCCCTCGACCGTCGGCACCACGCGCATGTTGAAACCGGTGAGTCTCACCGATGCCGGAAGATCGACCTGAACCTGTTCGATATCCTTCGGTCGAACGCGAGCGTCGACGATCAGGTTAGCCTGCTCGGGAACGATCTCCATCAGGATATCGCCGGGGGC
>JAAEOR010000923.1 GCA_024222895.1 Hyphomicrobiales bacterium
ACCATGCTACTGGCCGGCCTGTGGCACGGCGCCGGCTGGACGTTCGTGATCTGGGGCGGTCTACATGGCATCGCGCTGATCGTCAACCATGCCTCGTCCCGCCTGGGTATCGCAATGCCAAGGGTCGCCGGCTGGCTCTTGACCATGGTATTCGTCTTTTTCGCCTGGGTCCTGTTCCGCGCCGAGAGCTTCACGGCGACGGTCGATATCTGGACCGCGATGGCGGGTGGCCACGGCTGGCCATTGTTTGACCCAGTCGCCGAGATCCCGTGGGTTCTCCCGGTGGCCGCGGCGATCGCCCTGATCGGTCCAACCAGTCAGCGGTTCGCCCTGGAGCGCGTCGCCCCGAGGCGCGCCATCGCCGCCACGGTGGCGGTCATGCTGGTCGTGCTGACGCTCCAGATCGGCGGTACGGCCAGCGAAGAGTTCATCTATTTTCAATTCTGAGGCGCGGGCGCGATGGACAGGCGGTGGCGGAGTTATTGGCGGACGGCGATCGGCACCGCGTTGGTGCTGACCGTCGCGCTCCACGCGCTTGTCATCCTGGTCGATCCGGACGATTCGCTTGCCGTTTCGCTGCCGTTCGAACGCGTGCCGGTTACCGGCAACCAGCGCTATCCCTATCCCGCCTTGGCGCGGAAGCCGTATTTCGACAGCGCCGTCGTGGGGACGTCGACAGTCCGTTTGCTCCGCCCGGACAAACTGAACGAATCGTTGGGCGGGCGCTTCGTCAACCTGTCGATGGACAGCGCGACCGCCTACGAGCAGGCCGAATTGCTGGCCGTCTTCGCCCGTAGCCATCCGAGCGCCCGAAGGATCCTGATCGGTGTCGACAGGGTCTGGTGCAAGGTCGGCGATACGCTGGTCAAGACCACTTTTCGGGACTTCCCGGAATGGCTCTATGACGACAATCCGTGGAACGACTACGTCAACTTGTTCAATGTCCGGACCTTGCAGGACACCTATCGTACACTGCGTTTCGCCTTCGGCTATCGCGCGGGCCGGTTCGGTCCGGACGGCTACGCCAACTTCCTGCCGCCGGCGTCCGAGTACGATCTCGCATGGGCGCAGCGGAAAATCTATGGGGAAAG
>JAAEOR010000924.1 GCA_024222895.1 Hyphomicrobiales bacterium
CTTTGGCAAGGGCCGGGGCGTTGCCTTCGCCTCCGATTGCGGACCGCACTGGGCGCCGCCCACCTTCGTCAAGTGGAAGGGTTACGCCCGGCTGTGGCAGCAGATCGCTGGCTGGGCTGCAGGCGCTTCGTAAGAATCGCCCCGCCCTCCATTCCGATTTCTGCGGCGGTGATGGAGGTGTTGGAGGCCGTCGCCGCGCACACCGCCCGTCAACGCGGCAGGACGGTTTCGCCCATCAGGAACTGGTCGATTGAGCGGGCGCATTGGCGTCCTTCGCGGATCGCCCAGACGACCAGGGATTGGCCGCGGCGCATGTCGCCGCAGGCAAAGACGTTTTCCTGGCTGGACTGATAGCGCTCGGTGTCGGCGAGGACATTGCCGCGCCCGTCGAGTTCCACGCCCAGTGAGTCGATCATCCCGTCCTTGACCGGGCCGAGGAATCCCATGGCCAGCAGAACCAGCTCGGCTTTCAGGGAGAACTCCGACCCGTCGATCGGCTGCATCTTTTCGTCGACGCGAGTGCACCGCAGTTCGGTCACCTTGCCGTCCTTGCCGAGGAATTCCTTGGTCATGACCGAGAAACCGCGTTCGGCGCCTTCTTCCTGGCTGGACGAGGTGCGCAGCTTCAGCGGCCAGTCCGGCCACGTCATCATCTTGTCCTCTTTGACCGGCGGCTTCGGCATGATCTCGAGCTGGGTGACCGAAAC
>JAAEOR010000925.1 GCA_024222895.1 Hyphomicrobiales bacterium
CCGATATGACGACGTCGGCCGCGTCGACCAGGCTCAGCATCTCGTCGCGACCCGCTTCCGACTTCAGGTCTATCGCGCGGGTCGTCTTGCCGCGTTGCAGCGCATCGGCCGGGCCGCCCCGGGCCGCAAGCATCGGGTCGGAATCTGCACCCGCGTAGTCCGGACCGCCCGTAACGGCCGGATTGACGATAGAGATGACCTCGGCACCGAGATCGGCCAGCATCATCGACGCAAACGGCCCCGGCGCATTGACCGACAAATCAACCACCCGGATATCGGATAACAATCCAGCCACTCGTTAAACCTCGATGACCGCTACCGGGTCGCCCAACACGGCCTCGTTCACGTCGACGCCGAGACCGGGCCCGGGCGCGTCGGGCAGGCGGATCTCGCCATTCTCGACCTTTAGCGGATTTTTGACCATCGGCAGATCCTCGCTGACATAATCGTACAGCCCGAAGACCATCTTCCGTGGCAGCGTGTGCGCGAGATGCGTGACGCAGGCCAGCAATATGCCGGTGCCGTAATAGTCTTCGATTCGCATTGGAACACCGAGCGTTTTACCCAGCGTCATGATCGTGCGCGTCGCCTCGATCCCGCCGACGGCGCTGGTCTTGAGCGACGCCAACTCCATCACTTCATCCTGCACCGCTTGCAGAAAGCGCCGCGGGCCGTCGATCACTTCGTCCAGCATGAACGGCACCCCGGTGCGGCGCGCGACGTTGCGGCATTCTTCGTAGCTTTCGCAGGGATTTTCGATCATCGGCGCCAAATCCCTGACCGCCAGGATAACCCGCATCGCGTCATCCACCGACCAGCCCCGGTTTGGGTC
>JAAEOR010000926.1 GCA_024222895.1 Hyphomicrobiales bacterium
GCTTCCGACGTCGCTGCCGGATAGGCCCGGATGTAACAGGCATCGCTGTGCGGCAGATCGAACGCGAAGAAGTGCGCCTTCTGTTCGACACCGCCGATGACCACCATCGCTTCGCCGAAATCGGCCTGCGCATGCCCCGGTGCATGATGCAGCGGCACGAACATTTCCCGCCCACGCCGCTCATGCTCGCGCATGTAATCCTTGATGATCGTATAGCCGCCGGTAAATCCGTGTTCGTCCCGCAGCCGTTCGAGCACCCGTTTGGCCGTGTGACGCTGTTTGCGGTTCCGACCCTGATCCTCGCCCAGCCACCCGTCGATGATCTCGGTAAACCCATCCAGCTTCGGACGCCGGATCGGCGCCGTCCGCCGATACCCCGGCGGGACCGAAAAGCTCAGGATCTTCCTCACGCTGTCGCGCGAAATCCCAAAATAGAGCGATGCCGCGCGCGCGCTCATGCCGTCCCGACAGGCAAGCCGGACCTTCCGATACAAATCCACGGTGAAAATACCCCCGCCCTCCCTGTCGCCAGAAAGGGCCAAAGTGGAC
>JAAEOR010000927.1 GCA_024222895.1 Hyphomicrobiales bacterium
GCGCTCACCGGCGGCGGACCCCGCATCGCGCTCGGGCTGGCCCACATGCATCAGCGCGCCGACTGCTTTCGACGATTCGAGGCCGGAGTTCATGGTGATGACCGGGATGCCCGCGTCCACCGCGTCCTTGATCGCGCCGCCCAGCGCGTCGGCGTCGGGCAGCGAGACGATGATACCGTCCGGCTGGGTCGCGGCCGCCGCTTCGATCAGCTTTGCCATGCCCGACATATCGCCCGAGGGGTCGAAGTTGTACTCGAAGTCGGCGCCGATGGCGGTGGCGGCGTCGCGCCCTCCCTTTTCCACGACCGGCCAGAACGGGTCGGTGCCCTGGGTGTGGGTGATCATCACATAGCGCTCCGCGGCAGCCGCGGATGCAGACATGGCCAGAGCGGCCGCAGCAAGCACAAGCTTTTTCACAGTGTTTCCTCCCTTGGATTCGGATACTTCGACGTTTAGCCGAAGTTTACCCGATTTCACTCATACAACAACCTTGTCCGTGCTGTCCCGCGAAAATGAAGTCCGAAGGCGGCCGTGAAACACAGATGCTTCGGGCCGCCCGAGGGCCGAGTCCTGATGATGCTGGAAAATTGGCGGAGGTGCATCCTTTTGAGGTGCTGAATCTCAAAACCGGGTTGGCGTTGTACCGCCACCTGCCAGGCGAAAGCACGATCCATCCATGATTGGATTGGCTCAGTGGTCGTCGGCTTTCTTGCTTCGCTCTTTCCGGGCGAAAGAGCGCAAGACCACTTTTTCCGAAGGGCTTCACCCCACATAGCCGAACTGGCGCGGAAGCCACAGCACGATGTCGGGAAATAGGATCAACGCCAGGAGAGCCACCAGCAGGACCGACAGGAACGGCCAGATCTCGCGGATGATCTCGCCGAGCGGAATCCTGGTCACCGCGTTGATGACGAACAGCAGGATGCCATAGGGCGGGGTGATCAGGCCGATCATGGCGTTGACCACCGCGACGACACCGAAATGGACCAGGTCGATGCCGAGTTCCCGGCAGGTCGGCAGGAACAGCGGGATGATCACCAGGATGATCGTGGTGGCATCCAACACGCAGCCGAGCAGCAGGAGCAGCACATTGACGCCGAGCAGGAAGACCAGCGGCGACACGTCGATGCCGACCAGCCCCTCAGCCAGGATGTTCGGGATGTTCTCCGACGCGACCACATAGTTGAGGATCAGCGCGCCGCCGATCACCAGGCCGACCGCCGCGGATGAGCGGGCGCTTTCCACCAGGATCGAAAAGATCGAGCGTAGTGACAGCGCCCGGTAGAACAGGGTGGCAAGCAGCAGCGCGTAGGCGGCGGCGACCGCGGCCGCTTCTGTCGGCGTCGTCACACCGCCATAGATGCCGTAGAGCAGGATCGCCGGCATCAGCAGCGCCGGAAAGGCGTTGACCGTCAGCGCCGGCAGTTCGCGCAACGGCACCGGGTCTTCCAGCAGGAAACCACGGCGGTGCGAAATGAAGGTGTTCATCGCCATCAACACTGCGCCCATCAGCAGCCCCGGCAGAATGCCGCCGAGGAACAGGAAGCCGATCGACTGGTTGGAGACCAGCGCATAAAGCACCATCGGGATCGACGGCGGGATGATCGGCCCGATGGTTGCCGAAGCGGCGGTGATGGCGGCGGCATAGCCGCGGGTGTAGTGGCCGCTCTTGGTCATCATCTCGATGATGATCTTGCCGATGCCGGCGGCATCGGCAACGGCAGAGCCGGACATGCCGGAGAAGATCAGCGAGGCCACCACATTGACGTGGCCGAGGCCACCGCGGAACCGGCCGACCAACGCCACGCAGAACTGCAACAGCCGGTCGCTGATGGTGCCGGCATTCATGATGTTGGCGGCGACGATGAACAGCGGTACGGCGAGCAGGATGAAGCTCTGATAGAGCCCGTCCATCAGGATCTTGCCGGCCACGCCGACGCCCTGTCCGTCGGCCCACAGATAGACCAGCGAGGCCAGCAGGATCGCATAGGCGATCGGTGCGCCGATGGCTGCCAGCCCGAACAGGGTCACCAGGCAGATGATGAATTCAATGCTCATGGAGCGTTGTCAGCAGAAGTGCCTTGCACTTCTGCGTCTGGACGGAGCGACCAGGAGAGGAGAGCGTTGTCAGCAGAAGTGCCTTGCACTTCTGCGTCTGGACGGAGCGACCAGGAGAGGAGAGCGTTGTCAGCAGGAGTGCCTTGCACTTCCGCGCCCGGACAGAGCGACCAGGAGAGGAGAGCGTTGTCAGCAGGAGTGCTTACCACTTCTGCGCCCGGACAGAGCGACCAGGGTAGGAGAGCGTTGTCAGCAGAAGTGCTTGCCACTTCCGCGCCCGGACAGAGC
>JAAEOR010000928.1 GCA_024222895.1 Hyphomicrobiales bacterium
ATCAGGCCTTGCGGTCGCCTACCACAGCGACGGAAGCACCTACGGCCCGTTGCCCGGCGAATTCGCCACCGACACCCATATCCAGCTCTTCATGCTGCTCCCGGCTGCAGCGGACGAGTAGCGGGCTGCGATGCCATCGGCCCCGCGGTCAGGACGATCAGACCGCGGGGTTGAAACACCGTGACAGACTTTCGCCGGTGGCTCCGCATAACGCCTAATCGAACCGTGCTCCGGACATTCGGATTCGACGGGATATCAACCAATGTGCGAGAGTTCACCCGGGCCGCCGCTCCGGGCGCCTGGTGTGGCCGACGCCCTGGCGTGTGGCCCATCACCGCGATGCGGCGGGATAACGCGGCCGATGGTCGGAGGGTCTGTACCCGGTCACCAAACCGGCCGCTTGGAGGTCGTTTGAAATGGCAAAGACAACAGAGCTGGAGGGCGTCTGGTACGCCACGGATGCCTCGATCGGCGGCGAGCCGGTTGCGAAAATCGTCGGCCAGCGCCTGAGCTTCACCGGCGACCGGTTCCAGATCACCAAGGACGGTGAATTGCTGTTCGGCGGTGGGTTTTCGGTCGACGAGGGCCCGACGCCGCCGACCATCCGGTTTGATCAGAACGAGACGGAAACCCTGAGGGGCGTTTGGCTCGGCATCTACCGGCGCGATGGCGCCGCGTTGACGCTCAGCGACAACGCCCCCGACATGACGAAGCCGCAACCGCGGACCTTCGACGATTGCACTGGCGACGGATATGTCCTGATCCATTACACCCGCTGATCACTAAATCCCCGGCTACGATGGACGAGTCACGCCACAGCCGATCTGAACTCCCGGAGGATGTGCCGAGGCTCTTCGCCGAGGCGTGGAACCGGAAGGATGCCGGCGCACTGGCGCGGCTATTTGCTGAAGATGCGGACTTCGTCAACGTGGTCGGGCACTGGTGGCGAAACCGCGCCGATATCGAGCGCGCCCACGACTATGGCCTCAAAACCTTCTTCGGGGATTCCCGGTTGTCGGCCCGTCGGGTCGAAGTCCGGCGGCTCGGAGAGAACGCAGCGATCACTCATGTGCGCTGGAAGCGGACCGGTCAACGCGGCAAGACCGGCGAAGTCCTGGAAGATCGCACGACTGTGATGGTGTTTGTGGCGGAGCGGCGAGACGGCGACTGGATTGTCGTGGCCGCCCACAATACCGACGTGATCCCGGGTAAGGAAACCTATGCGGCCAAGGATGGCGATCTCGGTGCCGTCGACTACCGTAATTGAAATCGGGTTTGCAACCACCGGAGCAGCGCGGGCCGGCGCTGCGTTGGAAAGAAGCCCTCGCCGATGATTGTGAAGCCGTTACTTGTCACGCTTCTGCGAACCATGCAAACCAGTGAAACTCATTTCGAACCACTGCAACAGGGAGCTTATCCGATGCCGTATTTCATCAACCATTTCACCTGCAAAGCCGAAGCCTGGCCCACCGATCAGAAGAAACAACTGGCTATCTGGCAGGCCATGGTCGGCGACGCCGATACGCTGGTTGAAAAGGACAGCCCGGTGAAGTTCACCGGCTGGATCAACAATACGGAAGGCTACGTACTGGTGGAGGCCGAGTCCAAGGCGGAGGTGATCGGCATCTGCGCCCGGTTCTGGCCGTACTTCCACAACGATATCATGGAG
>JAAEOR010000929.1 GCA_024222895.1 Hyphomicrobiales bacterium
CAGCCTTCGAACTCCTCGAAATCGACCCCGCACGTGTCCAGTAACTGAAAAACCAAATCGGCTCAAAAACAAGGCTGGCCAACGGGTTTGCTCAATCCAAAAGCCCAAACTTCGGTCTAGGTATCTCTCGCGGACAAATGTGCTTGAACCCGACCTGGTAGTGTCCTTGCCGCTGCGGCTAACCGCTGGCTCTCTCCATTTCCTGGAAATATGGAGATCACCAGAGATTGTTGTTTCATACCAACCTCGGTGACGTAACAAACCTGAAATCACCTTTGGAATGTCTGATTCATTTCCACCAGGCTTTCGGATCATCGTGGTCGTTATCTCAAAAGCGTCAAGGGCAGACACCACCTCCGCAAACTCATCCGGCAAACCATATTTCAAAATCGCTGCGGCCTTTCTGTAACTCACGCAGCGAAACTTCCGCCGCACTGACAACGGCAATGCGTCGTCGACAAGGTTATCGGGGTCGGCGGCAACCGAAGGCTGTTCAGCGACCTCTGTCGCCGATACTTCCGTGATCTGGTTTCCCGGTACCACAGCTACCCCCTTGTCAGACGCTTGTATTTGACCCGCCGGTGGTCCACCGACTCCGCGCCGAGACGGCGGACCTTGTCGGCCTCATATTCCTCAAAATTGCCCTCGAACCACTCCACATGGCTGTCGCCTTCGAAGGCGAGGATGTGGGTGGCGAGCCGATCGAGGAACATGCGGTCATGGCTGATGACCACGGCGCAGCCGGCATAGTCCTCCAGCGCATCCTCAAGCGCCGCCAGCGTTTCCGTGTCGAGATCGTTGGTCGGCTCGTCGAGGAGCAGGACGTTCGAACCTTCCTTCAAGAGCTTGGCGAGGTGGACCCGGTTGCGTTGGCCGCCGGAAAGCGAGCCGACCTTCTGCTGCTGGTCACCGCCCTTGAAGTTGAAGGCGCCGACATAGGTGCGCGAGTTCATCTCGCGCTTGCCGAGGCGGATGACGTCGTTACCGCCAGAGACTTCCTCCCACACGGTCTTGTTGCCGTCGAGGTCGTCGCGGCTCTGGTCGACATAGCCGAGACGCACGGTTTCGCCGAGTTTGACCGACCCGGAGTCGGGCTTCTCCTGATCGGTGAGCATGCGGAACAAGGTCGTCTTGCCGACGCCGTTGGGGCCAATCACCCCGACAATGCCGCCGGGCGGGAGCTTGAAGGTAAGCTCTTCAATCAGCAGCCGATCATCATAGCCTTTGGAAACATGCTCGACGTCGATGACCACGTCGCCGAGACGCTCGCCCGGCGGGATGATGATCTGGGCGGTCCCCGGTGCCCGCTCCTCGTTGCGCTTCAGCAATTCGTCATAAGCGCGGATGCGGGCCTTGGATTTGGCCTGCCGCGCCCGCGGGCTGGCGGCGATCCATTCCCGCTCACGGTCGAGCGCCCGCTGCCGGGCGGCTTCATCGCGGCCCTCCTGCTGCAGCCGCTTGGCCTTCTTTTCCAGATAGGCGGAGTAGTTGCCTTCATAGGGAATCCCGCGGCCCCGATCGAGCTCGAGGATCCAGCCCGTGACATTGTCGAGGAAGTAGCGATCATGGGTGACGATCAGCACCGAACCAGGAAACTCGCGCAGGTGCTTTTCGAGCCATGCCACCGATTCCGCGTCGAGGTGGTTGGTGGGTTCGTCGAGCAGGATCAGGTCGGGCGCCGAGAGCAGCAGCTTGCAGAGCGCCACGCGCCGCCGCTCACCACCGGACAGCTTGGTGACATCCGCGTCGTTGGGCGGACAGCCCAGCGCGTCCATCGCCATGTCGACCTGGCTGTCGAGATCCCAGAGGTTTTTCGCATCGATCTCGTCCTGAAGCCTGGCCCCCTCCTCGGCCGTCTCGTCGGAGTAGTTCATCATCAGTTCGTTGTAGCGGTCGAGGATCGCCTGCTTTGCGGCAACGCCCTCCATGACGTTGCCGAGGACATCCTTGTCGGGATCGAGTTCGGGTTCCTGCGAGAGGTAACCGACCGTCGCCCCCTCGGCGAGCCAGGCTTCGCCGATGAATTCCTTCTCGAGGCCAGCCATGATCCGCAGCAGCGTCGACTTGCCCGAGCCGTTGGGGCCGAGCACGCCGATCTTGGCATCGGGGTAGAATGACAGGTTAATGTTTTCGAGGACCTTCTTGCCGCCACCATAGGTCTTGGTGAGGCCTTGCATATGATAGATGAACTGGCGCGCCATGATACTCGCGGTTTCCCTCGCCGCGCCCTTGGGGACGGCGGACTGCTGGATGTGAACGGAAGTCGGCGTCCTTCTAATCGATTGGTGGAGGCGCTGCAATCGCCGCCGCGCCGATCATTGCCGATCCCGGTGTCTTGTCTCGGGCGGTCGCCACTCTACGTGTAGGATCGCCATGACATGGTAGAGCGGCTCTACAACAGCGAAAGGTTCTCTCCTTGCGCATCCGACGTATCCTCGCCCTGATCGCCGCTGTCGTTGTGATCGGCGCCGGCGTCCTGATCGCATGGGAAGGCGTCCCGACGTTGCGCATCGCGACCGCTTACGCGGCCAAGCAAACTTGCTCGTGTCTGTTCGTCTCGCGCCGATCGCTTGAATCGTGCTTGGCCGACTACGACCCCAGCCTCGCGCGCTGGTTTTCCTGGGACGCCATCGAACGGGCGGTTGTCGTGTCGTTCGCCGGAACAATTTCTTCACGGGCGACCATCGTTGACGGAGCTGGCTGTCATGTCGCGCGGTAGCCCCGGACCACGTCGATTCCGCCGGCG
>JAAEOR010000930.1 GCA_024222895.1 Hyphomicrobiales bacterium
CAACTAGAGAGCATCGCTGCAGGTGGGTCGTGCGGTGAGTGTTTCGTGGGAGCAATCATCGGCCCGGTCCTGCTCGAGCGCATCACGCTGGCAGCCACGGCTGCAGGGGAGGCAGAGAGTCTCGGCAGGCCGTTGTTGGTGGACGCCAACTTCTCAGGAGCGCACTTCACCGGCGACGCCAACTTCTCAGGAGCGCACTTCACCGGCGACGCCAACTTCGAGGGGTTCGAGTTCCGTGGCGACTTGGATGCCGGACCGCTCATCGTGGACGGCGAAGACCAGCCTGTCGTCATCGACGGGGACGCCAACCTGCGGTGGGCGACGATCGGCGGGCACGCCAACCTGGCCGGGGCGACGATCAAACGGGACGCCAACCTGTTCGGGGCGAAGATCGACGGGGACGCCAACCTGTCCAGGGCGAAAATCGAAGGGGACGCCAACCTGTCCGAGGCGAAAATCGAAGGGAACGCCAACCTGACCGGGGCGAAAATCAAAGGGAGCGCCAACCTGGACGAGGCGAAAATCAAAGGGGATGCCAACCTGGGCGGGGCGACCATCGAAGGGACCGCCAACCTGGACGAGGCGACGATCGGCGGGAACGCCAAGCTGGACGAGGCGACGATCGGCGGGAGCGCCAACCTGTCCAGGGCGAAGATCGGCGGGAACGCCAACCTGGAGTGTGCGAAGATCGACAAGACCGCCATCCTGGCCGGGGCGACGATCGGCGGGGACGCCAACCTGAGCGTGGCGACGATCGGCGGGAACGCCAAGCTGGACGAGGCGACGATCGGCGGGAACGCCGACCTGTTCGGGGCGAAGATCAAAGGGGACGCCAACCTGTCCAGGGCGAAGATCGGCGGGAACGCCAACCTGGAGTGTGCGAAGATCGGCGGGAACGCCAACCTGGAGTGTGCGAAGATCAAAGGGGACGCCAACCTGGGCGGGGCGACCATCGAAGGGACCGCCAACCTGGACGAGGCGACGATCGAAGGGAACGCCAAGCTGGACGAGGCGACGATCGGCGGGAATGCCAACCTGCGCGAAGCGAACATCGGCGGGGACGCCAACCTGGACGGGGCGACGATCGGCGTTGCCTCACCCGTCGACGAAGCGACCGATGCGGGTATCGGTCCCGGCGAGCCCGTCGGGGAGGTCCAGTTTTCAGAGACTCGTGTTGGCGGCGGTTTGAGGTTTGGGTGTGAGGTTGTGGGTGGTGTTGATGCGACGGGGTTGAGTGTCGAGGGCGCCGCACCAGACCAAACCCTGCAGGTCGGCAAGAAGTTCGTGTTGAAGCGGGCGCGTTTCGCCAAAGAAGTCCGCTGGACGTTGACCCTCGGCGGGAAGGATTGCTCTACCAAGGGGCTGCGGCTCGGGGAAGGCGGCCAAATCATCCTCACCGCCGGTGAGCTCAACTTGAGCGGCGCCACAATCGGTGGCCCCCTCGAAATCACCGCCACCGAAAAGACGAAATCGGAGCAGCGGCCGAAGCTTGTGTCGGTAGAACGAATGGACCTGTCCGCTCCGGTAACCGTCGCGTCGGGGATCGACGTCAGCGACTGCAGATTCGGTCGGACCCCAAATCTGGATCAGCTCCGCTTCGCCGGCACCACCCAATTCCACACGCACTGGGGCCGTCAGGTCATCAGAGCCGAACGCG
>JAAEOR010000931.1 GCA_024222895.1 Hyphomicrobiales bacterium
ATCAAGCCGCGCCGTTCGCCCTACATCGGTATCAACTGCGAAGCCCACAATTTCATGTTCGGCTTCATCATGGCGCCGTCTCATCCCTATGCCGTGGTCGTCGGCGATGACGGCTCGTTTTCCATCGATAACCTGCCGCCGGGAGACTACACGCTGAAAGCCTGGCACCCGCGTTTCGGCGTCAATGAAACAGAGATCACGGTGGCCGCCGAAGGCACCGTGGAGGCTGATTTTTCGTTCTCCAGCACCGAGTAGCAGCGCGAACAGCGATCTTTGAAGGCTGGGAAGCGGGTGATGTTTCAGCGGCAAATGGACGGCATCTTCGACACCGGAAAGGCAACTGGTCGCATCTTGTGTTTGGGCGCCGTTGTCCTGGTGGCGCTTGGGCTGGTCGTCGTTGCCGACCCGGCTTGGGCATTGGAGGAAAATGTCTACCGCCAGTTCCTCGGCCTCGATTCGCGACGCTTCATCTGGTTCCTGGCGCAGATGCACCTGTTCTTTGGCGCCTTCGTCCTTGGCGTGCCGCTGTTCGTGGTGATCATCGAAATCGTCGGCTGGAAAAACAAAAACCCAAAATTCGATAAGCTGGCCTATGAATTCACCAGCCTGTTAAGCGTCGCCTATGCGATCACGGCGGCCTTGGGCGGGCTTTTGGCCTTCGCGCTGTTCATCCTCTACCCGACCTTCATGGGCTACATGGCCGGCGTCTTCAAAGACGTCATGTTCATGTACGCATTGTTGTTCTTCGGCGAAACCTTGGCGCTGTATATGTACTACTACGGGTGGTACTGGCTGAAGAGCGATCGTCCCATTGCCGTCAGGCTGCAGTGGGTGCTCAAGGGGCTTGGCCTCGCCGTCGGCGCGTTCGGCCTGGCGTTCGCGGTTGGCGCCGTCGG
>JAAEOR010000932.1 GCA_024222895.1 Hyphomicrobiales bacterium
CGGTATTGAAAACACCGATACTTTAACGATCAATGGCACGGCCATCACCGGGCTGGGCAGTGACAGCAGTGGCGCGATTACCGGCGGCCACAGTTACAGCTACACCCAGGCCACCGGCGTGGTGACGATCACCTTCGCCGGCAGCACCAATGCCGCCGCAGCCGAGCTGGTACTGGAGAGCATCACCTACGGCATCGATGCAGCAGATCAGGACCCATCAACCACAGCCCGCACGGTGACCTTGAACACGGTGACGGACAACGGCGGCGGCGCGGACACGAATACCGACATCAGTGAGACGGCAACGATTAGTGTCGGTGCGGCCGACGATGCCATCAACATCAACACCACCGGCAACACGGTGACCTTTACCGAAGATGCCGGGGCGACTACCGCACTCTTTGCCGCAAGCATCGACACCATAGAGACCGGTGACACCATCACCCAGCTGGTCCTGACCCTGGCCAATGTCGAAGCCGGCGACACCCTGAGCTTTGGTGCGACCAACATTGATCTGAACACCAACGGCGCGACCGTGGCCGGCGGCTTTACCTACACCGTCTCGAGTGCCGGAGCATCGCCGGTCGTGACCATCACCCACGCCGGAGCCGATGACGCGGCGGTGAACACACTGCTCGACTCGGCGACCTTCAACAACACCACGAACAACGATCCGAGTACGACGGCCC
>JAAEOR010000933.1 GCA_024222895.1 Hyphomicrobiales bacterium
TTGCGATTCAGCGCTCCTCAAGTCCATTGGCAAAACGCCGCCAGTTTGCGGCGTAGTGGGCTGCCGAAGCGCGGTTCGCGGCGATCTCCTCATTGCTCAACGCACGGGCAACCTTCCCCGGCATGCCAATCACCAGAGAATTGGCCGGGATGTCGCGACCTTCCGGGACGAGCGCTCCAGCACCGATCAGACAATTGTCGCCGATTCGGGCGGCGTTCAGAATGATGGCCCCCATGCCGACCAGGCAATTGTCGCCAATTGTGCAGCCGTGGAGAATTGCGCGATGCCCGATCGTGCACCCCTGGCCGACGGTGAGCGGAAAGCCCGGGTCGGTGTGAAAGACGCAATGCTCCTGGATATTGCTCTCGCGGCCGACAACGATCGGCTCTCGATCGCCACGCAACACGGCCCCGAACCAGACGCCCACGCCATCGCCAAGACGGACCTGGCCGATTACGGTTGCATCCGGCGCCAGCCAGAACGCGTCGTCATTGGGGAGTTCTGGCGAAACGCCGTTGAGAGAATAGATCGGCATCTGCCCTCAATAGCGCAAAGTGGGTGTTACGCGAAACCGGGTCAGGGCCGGCAGGTCCGGAAATGCGACGACGCACGCTGCGGTCGGATCACTCCTTTTCTCCAGCGCGGAGAACGCCACGCCGTCACATCTGGAAAGCTGGCTTGAGAACTCACCCGGGCGCGTTGGTTACCGTTTCATTAGGAGACCGTTGCTAAGCACGGCTGGAGAGGCACGGAACGGAGAGCGGAATGGACCGATCGTTGGCGGTTGGCCACCACAAGACACACGGATGGGGTGGCCCGATTGCCTTTGCCATCCTGGCAGTCATCGCGGTCACCGCGATCGCCTATGGCGTTGACAGGGCGATAGAGCAATACCACGACCGCATGGCGTTGCGCGGTCTAAAGGGGAAATCCTCACCCGTACGTGTCATCATCGCCGACGAGCCGCTGGTAATCCCGGCCAATATGATCCGGTTTCGCAACGAGCGCCGCGGTGGTCAACTCGACAAGGTCGACCTTCTGCTCCACTGGCCGAGTCTGGACGGGTTCACAGAGAACCGAGCTGAGGAATTCCGTGACACGACTCCGTCCGCACCGCTGATCTTTGCGGTCCTCAGGCCCCGCACCAGCGAAATCGACTCCGACAAGCGATTGTCGTCGATCTACGAACGGTTCTTTGAGGGCCCGAAAGTCGCAGGGCCAGCCAACTTGATCGGCCGGTATTTGAACGCCGATTCGGGTTACAGGGACGAGATCGTCTTTCACGCGCCGCCGGGAACCGCCCCGTTCGTCACTCGATGTCTGGCAAAGGCAACACGTGAGATCCCGGCAACCTGCATTCGCGACGTGAACATGGGCTACGGCCTGACCCTGCAATATCGCTTCAACCGGACGCATCTGGCCGACTGGCGCAGCATGGACGATCGACTCAAGCGGCTGTTCGGGCAGTTCTTTCGCAGGCCCTGAGACTTCCCGAGTTTCGGCACCTGCCCTGACAGCCCCACCGGAGCAAAAGGCATCTACGGATCGCCCGTAACTATCTGATTCTAGAGGATTTATGACCTCGACATCCGGCCGTGGACCTGGCCGCAAACGGGACGCAATGATCAGATCCGCTCCACCAGCGCCCGTTCAATCCAGATCGATCTCAAGAATTGCCATCGTCAGATTGTAGGATAGATCTCCGTCTTCGTCGTCGCGATAGACGACGCCGATGAACTCATCACCGAAATACAGTTCGGCGGAGTCAGACTTCTGAGGGCGCTGGCGCACCTCGATCGCCGGTACTGCGAAACGCTTGCGAAAGTAGGTTTCCAGCTTGCTTATTTCCTGAGGGGTCACAATCGCCCTTTCCTGTGATCGAGAGAAGAGATAGGCCGGGAGTCAGAGGTTAGTGCCGTCGTCGGCTACCATCTGGTCCATCGATCGCGCCGGGTCGGAACACCCTGCTTCGCCGATGACGCGCGCTGGCACGCCGGCCACGGACGTGTGTGCGGGTACCGGTTTCAGCACAACCGAACCAGCGGCAATCTTCGAGCAATTCCCAACCGTTATATTGCCGAGGATTTTCGCACCTGCGCCGATGAGCACGCTATGACCGATCTTCGGATGGCGATCACCGCCCTCCTTGCCGGTTCCCCCAAGCGTTACGTCCTGGAGAATCGATACGTCGTCGGCGACCTCGGCCGTGGCACCGACCACCAGTCCCGTCGCATGATCAAGGAAGACGCCCTTTCCGATCCGCGCCGCTGGATTGATGTCGGTCTGAAAAACCTCCGACGAGCGGCTCTGCAGATAAAGCGCAAAGTCACTTCGCCCCTGGTTCCAGAGCCAATGTGCCAGCCGGTGGGCCTGAATCGCATGAAAACCCTTGAAATAGAGCACCGGCTCGATGTAGCGCGAACACGCCGGATCACGGTCGTATACGGCCGCGAGATCAATTCGCATCGCCTCGCTGATCCACGGATCGGCGGCAAATGCATCGCCAAAACCGCAACGGATTACCTCCGCGCTGACAACGGCGCTATCGAGGCGTTCAGCGATCCGGTGGACCACCGCATCCTCGAGGCGTTTGTGGTTGAGAACGGTGGCAAAGACAAAACTCGCCATCGCCGGCTCGGCTTCGACGATTGCGCGCGCGTCGGCCTGGATATCATCCCAAACCGGGTCGACACTGCGCAGCTTGCCGCTCGCGGCGTCCATACTGTTTGACGACATTGTCCTGCTCCGAGCTTCGAAAAGCGACGCACCGTATCACACCGTCGGGTGCCGCCCCAAGACGAAACCCATAGCCTCGAATCTGTTACCCTTCCGTGACTTAGGCGGTCGAACGCCAAACGCAAGGCCTATGATCCCACCACATTGTCACGGCCGTCGGGAAAGAATATCGAGGACGGCGGCGATGAAAGTCCGATCAGCGGTCGCCCGCATGTGGTCGCGACGCGGAATCACCAGAACCTCGGCCTTGGGGATCAGCTCGGCAAGCGCCTCGGGCGATCCAACCACCGTGTCATTCTCGCCCACGGCAACCAGCACCGGCACGGCGATGCTCGAAAGTTCCTCCGGCTGCAGGTTCTCCCGCGCGACCCGCATGCACGCCGCCAGGGCCAGGACGTCACTGCCCGTCTGTTCGGCGAACTTGCGGTAAGCACGACCAGGCTCCCCGGCTACAGACTCAAGGTCCGGCGCCTCCAGGGCCGCAACGATGGCATCCTCGCCGCCCATCCCGTCAACCAGGGCCATGCCCATTCCGCCGATCACCAGCGAGCGCACCTTGTCTGCATGGCCCACTGCAAGGAAGGCGCCGATCCTTGAGCCCATCGAATAGCCCATGACGTCGACTCGGCCGAGCCCGAGATGATCAATCAGAGCGGCCGCATCGGCGGCAAGCAACGGGATCCGGTATTGCTTCGGATCAGTCAGCTTCTCACTCTGCCCATGGCCACGGACGTCAAGGGCAATCACGCGGCGCCCGGCCTGCATCAGACTATCGATCCAACCGGTTGCTTTCCAGTTGACAACGTGGTTCGACGCAAAGCCATGGATGAGCAGGATCGGTTCGCCTTTCCCCTGATCGAGAAACGCGATATCGACATCATCGGACTGAAAGTATTCGATCGGCATGCCGCCCATATACCCAAAGCTTTGCCACTCGGCCAGAAAACGACAGGGTTGTTTGCGGCCCATGGCCGCCGGTATGGTCGCAGCGAATATCGAACCGCGGGATTCATTCGGCCAATGGCACACAACGTAATTCCACATTTCCATAACGACTCAGGCGTTGCGATCGTCACGATCGGCGTTCACGAGTTCATGTGCGTCGGCGCAAATCCACCGTTTGACCATCCCCATGTTTTTCTCGACATGGGCGATGAAGGCGAAAAGATCTGCCCATATTGCTCAACGCTTTATCGGTTTCGAGGTGATCTGGGACCCGGCGAATCCGACCCGCCAGATCACCTGTTCGCGGAAACCGCCGCGGCCTAGGCCGCGCCGCCGGTTGCCATGGGCGAGAGGCCGACGCTTCTCATCGTCGGCGCCGGTATCGCCGGCCTCAGCGCCGCGCTTGCGGTTGCGCGTACCGGATTCAACGTGGTCGTCTGCGAACGCGCGACTGAGCTCACTGAACTCGGGGCCGGGATTCAGCTCTCACCCAATGCCGGACGCGTTCTCGCCGGACTTGGCCTCGACAACGCTATCGCCGAGGCAGCCATCGAGCCCGTGAGCATCGACATTCGCAACGGGACGTCGGGTACCCTGCTCGCGTCGCTGCCGGTCCGTGAGTTTCGCCACCGCTACGGCTTCCCCTACAGGGTTATCCACCGCGCCGACCTCCAATCGATCCTGGTGAATGCCGTCCGACAAACCCACGGCGTCTCCCTCATTCTCGGCGCCACCGTCGCCGATGTCCTTCATCGCGACGACCTGTACTTTGTCAAGCTCAAGGGCGATCGGGGCGAGGTCATCACAGCACTTGGAATCGTCGGCGCGGACGGAGTCCGCTCAGCGACGCGCCACCGAATCGACGGTGCACGGTCGCCGACACCAACGGGCCGAACAGCGTGGCGCACGATGATCCCGCTGGACAATGCACCGACCTCGCTGCCGGTCGGCGGAGTCGGGCTTTGGCTCGGCCCGGGCGCTCATCTCGTCCATTACCCCACCGCCGGGGGCGCTGCCGTCAATGTCGTGGCAATCGTCGAGGAGGACTGGGACAAGCCCGGCTGGAACACTCCCGGCGATTACCGTTGGATCGCTGAACGGTTCAACACCTGGACGGCCGACGTGCGGGCAATTGTTACCGCGCCGACGGGTTGGCAGAAATGGGCAATCAACACGGTCGACCCGGAAGGGCCCTGGTCACAGGAGGCGACAACGCTGATCGGCGATGCGGCGCATGCGATGGTGCCCTTCCTCGCTCAAGGGGCGGCGATGGCGATAGAGGACGCGGCGGACCTGGCGGACTGCCTCTCGACCCATCCGGGTAATGTTGCGTCTGCCTTCGCTGCATACGAGGCTGTGCGCCGCCCAAGGGTGACCCGGCTATGGAATGCGGCTAAGCGCGCCGGCGAACGCTACCATGCGACCGGGACGACCGCCCTGTTGCGGAACCTGGCCCTGCGCGCGGTCGGGACCCGGCTGACAATGACGCAGAACGACTGGATCTACCGCTGGCGCCCGGGACCGACGATCGGCGACACGACGCCGACCGATGCCGGCCGGCTCTAGCGCGGTTCGTCACCGTCGGCGGTTTCCTCTTCGGCCGCGTCGTCCTCGCCAAGGTGCTCAACTGACACAACCTTCTCGCCCTCGGCGGTATTGAAAACAGTGACACCCTGGGTACCGCGGCCGACGATGCGGATGTCATGGATCGGCATCCGGATGATCTGCCCGCCGTCCGAGACCAGCATGATCTGGTCGTTGGCTTCAACCGGGAACGACGCGACCAGTGGGCCATTGCGGTCGTTGACGACCATGGCGACGATGCCCTTGCCGCCCCGACCGGTCGTCCGGTACTCGAAAGACGAGGTGCGCTTGCCGTAGCCATTCTCTGACACCGTGAGGATGAACTGCTCGACGGCGCTCATTTCTGCGTAGCGCTCCTGCGAGAGTTCGCCACCCGGCGCTTCCTCGGCCTCGGCTTCGATTGCTTCCTCCGGGTCACCTTCACCCCGCACGGCCCTGCTCATTTTGAGATAGGCGGCGCGTTCAGGTCCGTCGGATTCGAAGTGGTGCAGGATCGCCATTGAGATGACCGTGTTGTCGCCGGCAAGATTGATACCGCGGACTCCCGTTGAATCGCGTCCCTTGAAGACCCGCACTTCGCCAACCGAAAACCGAATGCACTGGCCGCCTGCGGTGGTCAGCAAGACGTCACTCGCCTCGGTGCACATTTGCACGCCGACGATCCCATCGCCCTCGTCAAGCTTCATCGCAATCTTGCCGTTGCGATTGACTTGTACGAAGTCGGAAAGCTTGTTGCGCCGGACACGACCGCTGGTCGTGGCGAACATCACGTCAAGGCTTGCCCAACTCCCCTCATCCTCAGGCAGTGGCAGGATTGACGTGATCCGTTCTCCGGGCTCCAGCGGCAACAGATTGATCAGTGCCTTGCCTCGCGCAGACGGCGCGGCCAACGGCAGGCGCCAGACCTTTTCCTTGTAGACGATGCCGCGCGACGAGAAAAACAGCACCGGGGTGTGGGTATTGGCGACAAACACCCGGCTGACGAAATCCTCGTCTTTCGTCGCCATCCCCGTCCGACCCTTGCCGCCGCGCCGCTGTGCCCGGTAGGTGTCGAGATTTACCCGCTTGATCCAGCCCGAATGGGTGACGGTCACCACCATGTCCTCGCGCTGGATCAGATCCTCGTCGTCGAGTTCTACCCCACCTTCGGTGATCTCGGTGCGCCGCGGTGTCGCAAACTCGTCGCGTACCGCGATGAGTTCGTCCTTGATAATCGTCTCCACCCGTTCGCGGGAACGCAGTGTGTCCAGGTAGTCGACGATCTCAGCAGCGATCTTTTCCAGTTCCGCGCCGATCTCCTCCCGCCCAAGCGCAGTTAGCCGCGCGAGCCTCAATTCGAGAATGGCGCGAGCTTGCGCTTCCGACAGCCGGTATGAGCCGTCATCGGCGATGCGGTGGCGTGGGTCGTCGATCAGCGCGATCAACGACGCAACGTCCTTGGCCGGCCAGGCGCGCCCCATGAGTTCGGCCCGCGCGGCGGCCGCATCCGCGGACGTTCTGATAACGCGAATGACCTCATCGATATGGGCAACGGCGATCGCCAGTCCAACGAGCGTATGGGCACGGTCGCGCGCCCGGGCCAGAAGATAGCGAGTCCGCCGCTGTACGACCTCCTCCCGGAATGCGACAAACGCGCTGAGCAGGTCGCGGAGATTCATCGGCTCAGGCCGACCGCCGTTCAGCGCCAGCATGTTGGCACTGAACGATGTCTGCAGGGGCGAAAACCGATACACTTGGTTCAGTACGACTTCGGCTACCGCGTCACGCTTCAGCTCGATGACGACGCGCATGCCATGCCGGTCGGATTCGTCGCGAATGTCGGAGATGCCCTCGATTCGTTTGTCGCGAACCAGGTCGGCGATCTTCTCGATCATCGTCGCCTTGTTCACCTGATACGGTATCTCAGTAATGATCAGCGCTTCGCGTTCCTTGCGAACGGTCTCAACGCTGACGCGCCCGCGCATCAGAATTGATCCGCGACCAGTGGTGTAAGCGGACCGAATCCCGGCCCGGCCGAGGATCAGCCCGCTCGTCGGAAAATCCGGTCCGGGCACGATTGCGATGAGCCGATCGACGTCGATGCCGGGATCGTCGATCATCGCGATCGTGGCATCGATCACCTCGCCCAGATTGTGGGGCGGGATGTTGGTCGCCATGCCGACGGCAATACCGCCGGCCCCGTTGACCAGCAGGTTCGGAAACCGAGCCGGGAGAACCACCGGTTCGCGCTCCGAACCGTCATAGTTGTCGCGAAAGTCGACAGTCTCCTTATCGATGTCCTCGATCAGGGAATGCGCGACCTTCGCCAGGCGCACTTCCGTGTAACGCATGGCAGCCGGCGGATCGCCATCGACCGAGCCGAAATTGCCCTGGCCATCGACAAGCGGAAGGCGCATCGAGAAATCCTGCGCCATCCGCACAAGAGCATCATAAATCGCCTGATCGCCATGCGGGTGGTACTTGCCCATGACATCGCCGACGGCACGGGACGACTTCTTGTAGGGTTTGTTCCAGTCGTAGCCGGCCTCATGCATGGCATAGAGGATCCGCCGATGGACCGGCTTGAGACCGTCACGCGCGTCGGGCAGCGCCCGCGAGACGATGACGCTCATTGCGTAGTCGAGATAGCTCCGCCGCATCTCGTCGGTGATGGAGACCGATTCGATACCAGGAGACTGGCCGTCGCCGGGTTCGTCCGGCCCCTGCGGAGGCGGTGTTTCGTCAGCCAATTGATTGCTCGGGAATCAGGTAAAACTACTCGCGCAAACCTAGGCATTCTCGGAGAAAGTTACAAGCAGGACCCTTCACCGGGCTGGTGAGTATTCATCCTTTGTTTTCAACAACTTGCCTGCGCCGATTGCACGCGTCACTCGACGCACTTCGCTTCCGGGGTCAGAATTCGACCAGCAAGGCATGCCGGACCAAACGAAACCCTTTCATCAAGTTCTCGTCTCGGCGACAAAAACCGAGGCGCTTGTCGAGTTGTCTCGCCCAAATATCTTTTAGATCTGACAGATCTCTCTCCTTTATTCGCTGGTGGCCGCGCCAATGTTCCAGTGGGCGGGTCGAGGATTTGTAGCAGTCCCGCGAGCTCCCAATTGGCACATCGAGTGGCCAACGCCCCCGGAGGCCGCCGATATTTCGCCGACGGCTCACCGACCGCCAGGCCCCGGCACCAACCAGCCAAGCCACAGTTCCACAACCAATCGATTGAGGACTTGTTGGGTTGTTTGTGGGTGGAGAAGTTCAGGTTGAACGGACGATCGGTTCGCTGGCCTATGACGCCGACCTCGGTGCGGATCTCGTTGGGATTCAATGTTACACAGAGCAGTGACCCCAATCCCCCCGGCATCACTCGCAGTGATCGTCATCCGCGAGCCGCAGGCGCCCGCCATCGGCGCGTGAATGAACGGCAGGTCGATGTCGATCCAATCGATGAACGTACGATTTGTCAGCATGGTCTCGCCTCTCTCGCGATAGAACCATCGAAACAGTCGCCGACAACGGGGTTAGCCCTGGAGCCAAGGTCACCAACCAGGAAATCAGGACATCGATGAAGCAAAGTGGTGCTCCGGAGCGCGGCGCCAGGCCGCAAGCCGATCAGCGACATGAAAATGACATGGCTACGCAGCGGATTCCAACCCAGCCGCGGAGGTGGGACTGAAGCGTCTCCCGCCTGTCGCCAAGGTCGGCTATATAGCAGCCATGAAGGAACTCACCGCCAGGGCCGGAGAACGGACAAAGATCCTTCATGTCTTTTCCGACAGCATCCCGCAGACCGTGCGGTTCGCGGCGCGGCGCATCACCGACGGCGGATCGCCCGATGGCACTGTCGAGGTGATACGGCGGCGCTGGTTTCGCCGGCAGCCGCCGCAATCCTACAGATTGCGGACGGAGCAGAAGTTCCACAAGCGATTTGCCGATGTTGATTACGCCATCTACGTCACGCCCGATCACGACGTTTCGATTGCCTTCCAGACACGCCACCTGGAGCGAAGCGTGCTGTTGTGGATCATCGGTGGCATTGTCGCGCTTGCCGTCCTGTCGGCACTCTTCGTACCGCAGTTCCTTTCCTGAGCGACAAGCCGAACCAATGGCCAAGGACCTGATCCTTCCCACCCATACCGCCGACGATCCCCGTTTCGTCCACGCTGTTCGCCTGCTGCGCGACCACCTGCTCGCTGCTGTCGACGTCGATATGCGGATACGGCTCGCGGAACAGCTTTACCGCATCTCCTGGGCCGACCGGCGTCGAATCCCGCAGCCCGATTCAGCCTTCTGGATGACCTCCGGCATGCGGGTGGTCGAGCGGGGGGGGACCGTGCCGGCTGACGTCGTGCCGACAGGCGAGGAGCAGATCACTCTGCTCATCGACGGCGAGCGACTGGTGTTTCACCTTGTCGCCCTGAACGACGAGCAGGACGACGCGAAGGCCCTGCCACCACGCGGCGTGACCTGACCCTCGACGGCACGCGCAGGATCCGCTTTTTCAACGCCGCCGACACATTTGCACCGGATTGCCCCAAGGCGGCACAAGCCAACCCTGTATGATCATCCAGATCGTCATCTCCGGTCGGGAAGCGGACCGACGCGGATTCCTTGCTCCTCTTTATCGATCCAGCTTTTCCACTTCACCCCGCAAATCGAAAACCGATCATGGCGCTCGACCCGAAGTTCACTGCTAAAACGGACAGCAATCGACGCTTCATCGTCACCACGACGATCAACCCGCCGACCGAAGCGATCCGGCTATTCGACCTCATGCGTGACTGGACTTTGATCGTCGTCGGAGATCATCAGACACCGTCCGACTATCGACTGACAAA
>JAAEOR010000934.1 GCA_024222895.1 Hyphomicrobiales bacterium
AGGCTGCGAGCAGCTTCTCGACCTCGTTGACCAGATCCTTGAGATGGAACGGCTTGGACAGCACCTTTGCCGCCGGCGGCGCCTGGGATTCCGGATTGAGCGCCACGGCGGCGAAACCGGTGATGAACATGACCTTCAGGTCGGGGTCGAGTTCCGTCGCCCGGCGGGCCAGTTCGATGCCGTCCATCTCCGGCATGACGATGTCGGTGAGCAGGAGCGTGAAGGGCTCCTCGCGGATCCGATCATAGGCCGACAGGCCGTTGTCGAAGGAAACCACATCGTAACCGGCGTTCTGGAGCGCTTTCACCAGAAAGCGGCGCATATCATTGTCGTCTTCGGCGAGAAGGATTCTCGGCATGCCCGGGCGTTGCTTCGTGCTGTTGTCTCTCGGCCTGACTAAACGGTTCGGCGAGTAAAGATCGGGTGAACGCCGCCCCGCAGTGTGGCTGTTCCGGTGGACAGGCAGGCGCAATGTTGGCAACATCATGGTTTGACACCGACGGGGCCAATACCCGCCGCCAATGCCAAAATCTACCAACCCACCCTCTTTTCCCGCCTTCGAGGTCCTCGCACCGGCGCAGCAGACGGTGTCGCTGGTATTCAACTCGCCCCATAGCGGCCGAATCTACCCGCCCGCCTTTCTCGCCGCTTCCCGGCTCGATGAATGGTCTATCCGCCGCTCCGAAGACAGCTTCGTCGACGAACTGTTCCTGACTGC
>JAAEOR010000935.1 GCA_024222895.1 Hyphomicrobiales bacterium
CGCCACGCTCGCGATGGACAAGGACATTTGATGCGCGACCAGCTCCGTTTCCTCAAGGGTCTCGCCGAGCGCCCGCGCATGACCGGCGCCGTTGCTCCTTCCGGCGAGGCCCTCGCCAAGGCGATGGCGCGCCACGTTGACCCGGCGGATGAGCGGCCGGTGATCGAACTTGGTCCCGGCACTGGTGTGGTAACCAAGGCGCTGATTGCACACGGCGTAGCGCCGGGACGGATCATCGCCGTTGAATACAGCCCCGACTTTTGCAGGCTGCTGGCCGAACGCTTCCCCGATATCACGGTCGTCCGCGGCGACGCCTACGATCTCGACGGCTCCCTCGACGGCCGCGCGCCGAAGGTCTCCAGCGTCGTATCCAGCCTACCCCTGGTCGCCCGGCCGCTGGGGGATCGCACTCGCCTGATCGAGGCGGGTCTCGCCCGAATGACCAAGGGCACGCCTTTCATTCAGTTTTCCTACACGTTCAAAGGCCCGGTAAAGCCCATACCCGGGCGCTTCACGGCCGAGGCGTCGAGCTGGATCTGGATGAACATGCCACCGGCCAGGGTCTGGCTCTTTCGCAGGGCGTGACCCGTGGGATACGGCGGATGGAGGGAGACCCGTCACTTCCGCCCTGCCGCCGATGCTGTCTACGAACATCTCCTCGGTGTGTTGCAGCAGGTCGGATACGAGATCGATACATTCGACAGCAAAATGAGAGGAGTCGTTGCGCATATGGGGCCCAAATGGTCGTTCTTTGGGTTGGGCCTGCCGGCCTCGCGGGTAGCCGCTTCGGTGACGGCCAACGGCGATGCCGCAATGGTCACTACCGAATCCGCTCCGCACTACGTGCCTCAGATGTTCGGCACCGACGCGCACCGTCGGCAGGCTGGCAAGATTCTCGACCTCCTCCAGCAGGCACTTGATCCATGACATATGCCAGGATTCTTGTTTTCGCCGGATCGACACGATCAGGGTCGCTTTCCACCAAACTGGCCGCGGCAGCCGCAAAGGAACTGGCGCTCGCCGACGCCGAAGTGACCCGCATCTCACTGTCCGATTACCCTCTGCCGATCTATGACGGCGACCTGGAAAAGGAAGCCGGGATCCCGGAGAACGCCAACAAGCTGGCCCGGCTGATCGCTGCTCATCATGGCGTTTTCATCGCCACTCCGGAGTACAACAACTCGGTTCCACCCCTGCTGAAGAACACCATCGACTGGATCAGCCGGGTCGAATCGACCGGCACCAGCGCCTATCGCAACCGAATCTTTGCCATTGGCAGCTCGTCGAATGGACCGATCGGCGGCGCGCGGGCATTACCCGATCTTCGCAAGATCGTTCAGGCCGGACTGGGCGCGATCCTTATTCCCGAGAAGATCGAAGTGGGCCGGGCTCGCGAAGCCTTCACCGAATCTGGCGAGCTTGCGGCGGAGCCCGTGGCGAAGCTCCTCAGGCGACTCTGCCGTCAGTTGGTCGATGTCTCGTCACGGCTGGTGAACTAG
>JAAEOR010000936.1 GCA_024222895.1 Hyphomicrobiales bacterium
GCAGCTCCGTTCCACGACCGGATCTTCGAGCTGTTCCGCCGGTTGGAGAAGCGCGATGCCGACCAGGGCACGGGTCTGGGTCTGGCGATCTGTGCCAGGACGGTCCAGGCACACGGTGGGCGGATCTGGGTCGAGTCAGAAGAGGGTACGGGCTCGCCCTTCTGGTTCACCTTGCCCGTAGAGGCCCCGGGGCCCGAGAGGTCGGCTCCGGGAGCCGATCGGTGGATGGGTCTCTGACCGGAGACCTCGAACGGTTGCCGTTTGCTGTCGCCTACGTCGTCGACGGAGTGATCGTCGATGCCTCGGATCCTCTGAATGATCTCTTCGGTTGCCTGGCCCATGATGTGCGGGGTGAGCGGCTGGAGCGGTTCATCGGGCCGGAAGAGCGGATTGAACTGGCGGAGTGGCTCGACTCGCCGGGAACGGACCCGAATCGGCTCCAGGTCGGTGGTGCCGGGGCCGATGGGATGCCCTTCGTCGTGGACCTGGTGGCCGGCGAGC
>JAAEOR010000937.1 GCA_024222895.1 Hyphomicrobiales bacterium
AGCGCGGTCCCCTGGGGTAACTCCAGAAAACCGGCGA
Organism: Hyphomicrobiales bacterium; assembly: GCA_024222895.1. GTDB lineage: Bacteria > Pseudomonadota > Alphaproteobacteria > Rhizobiales > Kaistiaceae > Bauldia. The sequence continues at coordinate 38 of JAAEOR010000937.1, forward strand.
TTCGGACGTCGGCTGGTTCGATCCGGCTGCCGATCAGCCGGCCGCCGGGTTCCCTCGCCTGGCGGCTGACAATCTCCGAGAAACGCGTTCGCCGTCCGATCGGATAGGACAGCCGGGCTTCCAGGACGAATGTTCCGCGACCCTGATCCGATCGAACCAGGCCCTCGGTCGCCAGCGTAGCCACCGCTCGCCGAACGGTATGGCGGTTGACTCCGAAGCGTTCGGCCAGTGCGGATTCCGTCGGCAGCGCCGCACCTTCAGACCATTGGCCCGCCAGAATCCCGCCGCGCAGAATGTCGGCGATCTGGCGCCAGAGGGCAATGCCATCCGCTCGGTTGACCGCATTTTCCTCGGTGACCGGGAGGTCTGCCATTCGCGTGTCCGGGGTCCTGTGATATAGTCATCTATATCACTAGACAAATAATGGACCAAGGCCTTGAGTAACGTCCCAGCCAGCACCGATGAACGACAGGTGGCGCTTTCGTTTCTTGCCCGGGCCGAT
>JAAEOR010000938.1 GCA_024222895.1 Hyphomicrobiales bacterium
CAGGATGTCGTAGCCCCGGTAGGTACACCGGATCGGAGCACGTTCGTCCACTGTGTAAGATCTGAAATCCTGCTTCGACAGAATGCCGCCACCGGCCTTGCTTGCCGCAACGATCGTCTCGGCGATCGGCCCCTTGTAGAAAACGTCGGGACCGCCATCCGCAACCAACTTCAACGTCCGCGCCAGATCGGTCTGGACAAGGCGATGCCCGGCCGGCCAGGGCTCGCCGTCGTTGAAGAAGATGGCAACTACATTCGGCTGTTGGCGAAGCACATCCGCCCGTATGGTGAAATAGTCGACATCGCTCTGCCGCAGGTCGAAGCCATTTTCCGCCAGGCGGATCGCCGGCGCCATCACCTGCTGGCGGTCCATCGTCCCGTAGCGGCCGAGCATGGTGTCGAGGCCGAGAACCGTGCCCGGCACGGCGACCGCCTTGTAACCGTTGAGGCTTTCACCCGGAACGACATTGCCGTCCTTGTCCAGAAACATGTCCGGTGTGGCCGCGGAAGCCGCCTTTTCCCGGAAATCGATAAACGTCTCAGTGCCGTCAGCCAGCCGGATGGTGGCGAACCCGCCCCCGCCGGTGTTGCCGCAGCAGGGATAGACCACGGCCAGGGCATAGGCAGTCGCCACGGCCGCGTCGACCGCATTGCCGCCCTGCTCAAGGATTGTAGCGCCGACCTCCGCGGCAAGGTGTTGTCCGGCGACCACCATCCCGCTCTCGCCG
>JAAEOR010000939.1 GCA_024222895.1 Hyphomicrobiales bacterium
GCTGTCGTCGCGCCGGACGGGATGCCGAGCCGCTCTTCTGCATGGGCCGCAAGGACATTGCCGCCGGCCGCCTGACAAGCCTCCGCGCGGCACAGCTTGACGATGTGCCGGCCCGGCGGCGCACGCCGAAAGTCATGATAGAAACTCACAACACCATGGACTTCGGCGCGGGTGAGATTGAGCACGTCGGCGATAATCGGCACGACACGTTCGTCGATATAGCCATAGTCGGCCTGTAATGCCTGAAGGATCGGCATCAGGGCGCCATCGAGGTGGGCGAGCGCCTCCGCTCTCCCGCGAACCCGATCCAGGTCGAGCGGGACGGCCATTTCGATTGTCGGAGGCAACTCGTCGGACATTGTGCGGCAACAGACCTTGCGACCCAAACGCTATCGTCGACGGAACGGCGCGTCAATTCGGTCCATTTGTTTCCCCGCCAGGAGCGAACCGGCCGAGGCACCCTGGACCACGATCCGTCCATATTGACCCGGATCGCTCGTCCTGGGCATTACTTGTCGCTCTTTCCGGGCGGAAAAGTGAACACACTTTTCCTGAAAACGCTCTAGCCGGCCTGTCGCCGCTGCAGGCCGATGGCGATCAGCGCCAGCGCGCCCGATGCGATCATCAACAACAGCGAAATTGCGTTCAGCACCGGGGTGGAGCCTTCCTTGAGCCGGTCGAACAGCGCAATAGTCAGCGGTGCATCGGAGCCGACCAGCATCAGGGTGGTGTTGAAGTTCTCGAAGCTCATCAGGAAGGCAACGATGGCGGCGCCAATCATCGCCGGCGCCAGATAGGGCAGCGTGATCGTGCGCACCGCCACCCAGTGAGTGGCGCCGAGATTGAGCGCCGCCTCCTCAAGCTCGAGATCGAACTTCCTGAGCCGGGCGGAGATGACCAGCGTTGCGATGGTGGCAATGAAGGAGAACTGGCCGAGCACCACCAGCGTCAGGCCGGGGCGCAGTGTGTCGAACTCGACCCCGAAGATATCGTAGCCCCGATTGGCGATGCCATTACTTACCACCAGGATCGAGATGCCAAGGATAATGCCGGGGACCACCAGCGGAGTCAGCATCAGGATATAGGCGAAGTTCCGGAAGCGGAACTTGCGCCGCTCGAACAGGAAGGCGTTGGTGGTGCCCACCGCCACGGACAACACCGTGACCGCGAAGGCGACAAACACCGAAACACCGATCGCCCGCAGAAGCGGCTTGTCGTTAAACAGGCCGACCCGTGGTGCGGTGTCGCCGAAGAACCAGTCCCAGGTGAAGCCTTTCCAGGGCAGCGAGGGAAACAGTGAATCGTTGAAGGCGAACACGGACACCACCACCAGCGGGGCGGCGAGATA
>JAAEOR010000940.1 GCA_024222895.1 Hyphomicrobiales bacterium
CCAGAACTGGCGTGGGCGGCCGCTCGTCAGCCATCAGGTCATCGTCCAGTTGATCGCCGCCGTGACCACCAAAGCCGGTCTCAAGGTTGGATGCGACATCGATCCCAACACCTACCCCGCTGGCATCAAAGTCGCCGACGCCGACATGGCTACAATCAATCTCCAGCGACACGAATTCCACGGCGATTGGAACTACACAATCAAGCCAAATACACATCCGACGTGACGCAGATATTCTTCAACAGGCCCTTAGTCTTAGTCGAATCCGGCGACGAGCGCACCCAAAGCCAATGTCCGGTGGCGCCGGCACACCCGCCGAAGTAATCGCTCTCCAGGTCAATCGCCCGCTCAAATTAGCCGAGAGAACAGCTGCCTTGTCGATCTGAGCGAAAATCAGTAAACAGTTCACAAGCGCCATGGAACTTATCGTCGCCGACCGCGATCGACATTGATTCGTCAACCCCACGGGTTGGACTGACTGGAATCACTGAGATCCATGGGGCGATACGGTTGGCCGGGCGACCCGATCATCGTGAAAAAGCTCGAAAAGGATACACCAACAGTGCGTTATTCAGCAATCAAGTTCGGCCGCGGCACGGGGTTCACGATCGGAGCGATTGTCGCTTCGGTGGTGGGGCTCACGGGTGTTGCCAGCGCTCAGGACGAAGCGATCGTCCGCGATGCCGAGTACTACATTCTTGAGGCTCAGCACGCGGAGAAATGGGCCGCCGAAGATGCGACAGTCGACGAGAGACTTGCCGAGTTTCGCGAGAAAAATGGCGGCAAGCCACCCAACATTTTTTACATTCTTATCGACGACATCGGTTTCGGTGACCTTGGCAACGAGTCGCTGAATTCCATCCGGGGTTACAAGACACCCGCGATCAACGAATTCGCCCGTGAGGGTATGCGTCTGTCTCGTATGTATACCGAACCCTCATGCACACCGACGCGCGTCGCCTTCATGACCGGCCGGCAGCCTTATCGCAACGGGATGGGCAATACCGCAGTGGATATTTCCGGTTTCGGCCTGGCAGGCAAAGAAGTGACTGTCGCCGAGATACTCTCCGATGCCGGCTACAACACCTCTCATGTCGGCAAATGGCACATGGGTGACATCAAGGAGGCTTGGCCCAACTTCCAGGGCTTTGACTTTGCCGCCTTTCCCATCCATCAGCAGGGCCAATTGACCCTATTCCACGATGATGCCGCGGACGAAGAGGTTTCGATCGGCATCGGCGACAACAATTATGACGGTCTCTATACCATCGACGGTTGGCTGCGTACGGATGCTTCGAGCATGGTCACCGGCGTTGAGGGTGTCCGCAACGAGAACGTTCGTGAAGTGCACATGGAACCCGGCGAACGCTGGAACGAGGCCAAGTACCACGAAATGAACGTGCGCTACCAGAATCAGGCAATGGAACAGCTGCGCGAACTGGCGGGCAAGGATGAACCCTTTTTCCTGCAGTACTGGCCGCTGTACCCGCTGACCGGACCACGTACAACGACCGATGAGTACACCACGCCCAATGGCGGCACCTATGTGGAAAAGATGAAGCTGGTCGACCAGTGGATCGGCGAGTTGATGGCGGAGATGGATGCACTGGGCGTCGCCGACAATACCCTGGTCATCATCATGGGCGACAACGGCCACTTCACAAAGTACTCCCCGCAGTCAGGCTTTACTCCGATGATCTTTCGGGGAGGCAAGGGCGACACGACCGAAGGCGGTGTGCGCGTCGATGCTTTCGTGCGTTGGCCCGGCATGATCGAAGCAGACTCGGTCGCAGGCGATATCGTCCATGTCACCGACCTGTTCACGACCTTCGCCCGCCTCGGCGGTGCGACCGACGGAATTCCAACTGACAGGATCATCGACGGCATCGATCAGACCGCGCTGTTGTTGAACGGTGAGTCTCACGGTCGCCGCGATTACGTCTTCATCTACAACATCAACAAGCTGGAAGCAGTGGTGAAGGAGCAGTACAAGCTGGCCATTCCGGGCGGCAATATCAGTAACGCCATCCTCGCTGACTTCTACGATCTGTTCCGGGATCCCCAGGAAAAATACCCTGTTTCAACCGAGATCGGTGCCTGGGGCGGCGCGAAGTTTGTTCGCATGCTCCAGCGCCACATAAAGCGCAAGGAAAAGTACCCGGATGAAGGGCCGGCCATCGGCATGCCGTATGAGGGGATCGATAACCTGAGGCCGGAATCGGTTGCCGCGGTGGAGGAATTCCTGTTCATGACACAAACGCCTCAGAAGTAGAGCCGCGTATAGGAGGGCTACTCTGCGGACATCGGTAACAGCCTTCCAAGGAAGTAGCGGCGCCGGGACCCTGCCTCCCCAGGCAGGCTCCCGCCGTCCAGAATAGGGCTCTCCATTCGCTCTGACAGGGCCGTGGCTTTTCGCTACGGGAGCAAATCAAAACAGGGACGGAAGTGTGTCCTGCGACGCGCTCGCCAACCCCGTGAAGGACGGCGCGCCGGAGCTAAAAGGTGGGACAAAGCAGTTTTGACCGCGTCCGGAAGGCCAGAATCGCCCCCGGCGTTCTTCAGCTCTGTATGGCGAACAAAAGCGCAACAGACCAGCCCGATCGGCGCCTCGACATGAGTGTTTGCCGAAGGGTGTTGCATTTAGGCACCTGCCACAAACGAAACACTACCGGCCGCAAATTTCGGCTAGTTGCCATGTGGTCGCGGCGATAGACTGTCCCTCGTGTATTTTACGGGAATCGGGGGTCGCTGGCGTGGGCATGCTTGGAAACCAGAAGATTACATCGGCGCGTCGCCACTGGTCGATATCGACCGTCTGCGGGTTAGTGGCTGCTGCAGCCATGGCGGTCGGCATCACGGGCGGAACCGCGTCTTCAGCAGACCTTAGTGAACCCCGTGTTGTCGATTTCAGCATCGTGGACGAGGATCCCGCGACTGCATGGGAGTTCGACCTTGCTCTCTATGCGTGGTTGACCTCTATCAACGGACAGATCAAGTCAGCAGGGGAGAAGATCGACATCGATGTCGGCTTTATCGACCTGGTCGAAGAGAGCGACTACCTCATTCCGTTGATGGGGTACATGGAGCTCAGGAACGGCCGCTTTTCATTGTTCGCAGACGGCTTCTACACAGAATCGAAGTTCAGCAAATCCGGGGTCAAGGAAAAGACTCTGATTGGCGACGCGAAGCTGAAACTGAAGGCCAAAGGCAGCCTCGTTCAGACGATCGCTTTCGCAGAATTGGGCGCGACCTACGAAGTCGCGCGGGGGCCGGGACCAGCTGGGAGCACGGCCACCCTCGACCTGCTTGCCGGTGCGCGATACTGGTATTTCCAATCCGAGACTAAGTTCAAGCTCAATCCCAAGCTCAATCTGAAGCGCCTCGGCCTGACGAAAGAGGGCAATTTTGCCGTCTCAAAGACGGGTGAGCTGGACTGGATCGATCCGGTCATCGGTGCGCGTGTGCGAAAGGAGTTTGACGGGGCCGGCGCGCTTACGTTCCTCGGCGATATCGGCGGTTTCGGTGTCGGTAGCGAATTCACGTGGCAAGCGTTCGCCGGCTATAGCGGCAACTTGTATGTCGGACCGACGACGACGGTCGGCGGGATGATCGGCTATCGGGCCATGAGCTTCGACTACAAGGGCGATTCCAATACAAAGGTCGACAACGTCGAGATGTTGTTCCACGGCCCGATCGCCAGTCTCAATTTCAAGTGGTAAGCCGCGCTCACGCTGCGCGCAACGGGAACCAAGAGTAGACGTCGCCCGGTTTCTCGACAGGAGCGGCCAGAGCCATCGTCGCTGACGCTGGTTGAAACCAGATACCGATGGCGACCAACCGCTGACGCCGCTTCCTTTTTTCCGGACGCGTCCTGGCGCCTGTTCCCCGTGCCGACTGTGCGCTCCGGGTTGATGGACTACGACGGAGACACGCCAAGGTCGCCCGATCCTAACCCTTGAACGCCGGTGGATCACAGCGGCTTGCGCGTCGCGACCACGCCCCGTCGCCGCTCGACTTCGATCCAGCCCAGGCGCGTATGGAGCTTCGCATTCGACAGTACCTGACGACCTCACAGATTGCGCCCTCTTCCGATTTGTCTTTCTTCTGAGCATAGACAGGGCGTGGCATCACGAGCCGTCACTGGTAGCGAAGGGAGTCCCTGCGCGAAGGTCTCTTCCGGGCTCAGCGTGACCGTGCATTGGGCTCCGCGGTCGTCGTCCAGATGGTCAACTAGGCCAATTCTGGGCGAGCTTTTTCTCTTTAAGCCACAAGGTGCCACCCCGTCCAGGCGCCGCAGTTGACGCTCGTCAATTCCAAACCGATAGGCGTGCTTTAGGCATATGGATGAACCTGCGAGCGACAAGTGGAAATGGACAATGGAACTTCGCAAACAAACCTCGCTGAGCGGTGTCGCGGCGCAATCGACCCGATTCAGCATCGATCTATGTTGGCGCACCGGCCCGGCTTTCAGCACGGCGTTCTTTCTTGCGATTGCCGTTGGCTGCATGCCCGCCGCCGCGGCGGAACGAGCGGTGGATCGTACGGTGCTACCGATTGCCGAACCGCCTCCCCCGGATTACGTCGAACTCGATGTTCGCAACGCGACGCCGCCGCCCCGCTTCGCCGTATCGGCGCCGGACGACGCGCCGAACGTCTTGATCGTTCTGGTTGATGATCTCGGCTTTGCCGGAACCAGCAGTTTCGGTGGCCCCGTCACGACGCCGACCTTCGACGAGCTCGCCGATGAAGGTCTGTCCTACGTCAACTTTCACACAACGGCGGTCTGCTCGCCAACTCGCGCGGCGATCAAGAGTGGCCGCAATCACCACGTCAACAATATGGGAGGGATTATCGAGACGGGAACGGCATTCCCCGGCAATACCGGCTCTATCCCGCCGGACGTCGCACCTGTCGCGGAAATGCTCCGCCTGAATGGCTACAGCACGGCAGCCTTCGGCAAGTGGCATGAAACGGCGGCCTGGGAAGCAAGCGTATCCGGGCCTCATGACCGCTGGCCGACACGCCAGGGCTTCGACAAGTTTTACGGCTTCCTTGGCGGGGAGACCAATCAGTGGGCCCCATACATTTATGATGGCACGCATCCGGTCGAACTGCCCGACGATCCCGGCTATCACTTCCTGGAAGATATGACCGATAAAGCGATCGCCTGGATAAAATACCAGAAGGCGCTGACACCCGACCGACCGTTCTTTGTCTACTACGCGCCCGGTGCCACGCATGCGCCCCACCATGTTCCGGAAGAATGGATCGAACGCTGGAGGGGCAAATTCGACCTGGGCTGGGACAAATTGCGCGATGAGATCCTGGTCCGCCAGATTGAAAGCGGAATCGTGCCCGAAGGCACCCAACTCACCGAAAAACCCGAAGCCATTCCGGATTGGGACAGCCTCAGCGAGGACGAAAAGACACTGTTCGCCCACCAGGCCGCGGTGTTCGCCGGCTATGTCGAGATGACCGACCATGAGATCGGCCGGGTTGTCGAGGCAATCAAGGAAACCGGGCAACTCGACAACACCCTTGTCTTCCTCGTTTACGGCGACAACGGCACCAGTGCCGAAGGCGGTCGCAACGGCATGTTCAGTGAGATGACCTATTTCAACGGCGTCCAGGAGACGGTCCCGGACCTGCTCAAGGTCATGGACAAGTGGGGCGGCCCGGAGACCTACCCGCATATGGCGGCTGGCTGGGCTGTTGCCTTCGACACCCCGTACAAGTGGACCAA
>JAAEOR010000941.1 GCA_024222895.1 Hyphomicrobiales bacterium
CGAGGGTGTCAGAAAGATTGTGTAAGTAGGTTTCTGTGAGTTTACCTTTGAAGGAGAACTCACATGACGACTGAAACGACGATCACACCGGAATTGCTGGATCAATTGCTGGCGAACTATGAACGACCGGAAGATCTGACCGGAGATGATGGTCTGCTCAAGCAGCTCAAGAAGGCTCTGATCGAGCGTGCGCTCGGGGCAGAACTCAGCGGCCATCTCGGCTATGAGAAAGGCGATCCGGCCGGCCGCGGGAGCGGCAACAGCCGCAACGGCTCAAGCGCCAAGACGGTCCTGACCGAGGATGGTCAGATCGATATTTCCGTTCCGCGAGACCGCACTGGCAGCTTCGAGCCCAAGTTGATCGCCAAGGGCCAGACACGGTTTGACGGCTTCGACCACAAGATATTGAGCCTCTACGGCCGTGGCATGACGGTCCGCGAGATCCAGGGTCACCTGGCCGAGCTCTACGGCACCGAGGTCTCACCGGACCTCATCAGCCGTGTCACTGATGCAATCCTCGAGGACGTGCGGGAGTGGCAGAGCCGTCCGCTCGAACCGGTCTATCCAGTTGTGTTTTTCGACGCGCTGCGGGTCAAGATCCGCGACGAAGGCCTGGTCAGGAACAAGGCCGTCTATGTCGCCCTGGCCCTCAATCCGGACGGTGAGAAGGAGGTGCTGGGGCTGTGGATCGAGCAAAGTGAAGGCGCCAAGTTCTGGCTCAAGGTCGTCAATGATCTCAAGGCCCGCGGCGTTGAGGACATCCTGATTGCAGTCGTTGATGGGCTCAAGGGATTCCCCGAGGCGATCACATCGGTGTTCTCGCAGACTGTCGTGCAGACCTGCATCGTCCACCTGATCCGCAACAGCCTGGCCTTCGTGTCCTGGAAGGACCGCAAGGCGATTCTGCCGGCGATCAAGGCAATCTATCGGGCCGAGAATGCCGACATGGCGCTCGTCCGGCTCGAGGAATTCGAAGCCGAATGGGGCAAGCGCTACCCCGCCATCGGTCAGATCTGGCGCCGGGCCTGGGAACACGTCGTACCCTTCTTTGCCTTCGCGCCGAGTGTCCGCAAGATGATCTACACCACCAATGCAGTCGAGGCGCTGCATCGCAGCTTGCGCAAGATCATCAAGACCCGTGGCAGCTTCCCCAACGACGATGCCGCCCTGAAGCTGCTTTACCTGGCAATCAAGAATGCCGGCCTGCGGTGGCGGCGAGGAACCGAATGGACCACGGCGATGAGCCAGTTTGCCATCCAGTTCGGCGATCGTTTTCCGGGACCATCATGATGATGGCGACAATCGACATCCCGGCACAGTCGATGATCGCCTGGCTCGAACCTTCGCCGTCAAGCCCCGCGCCTTCGCCGCGCCGCTGCGCGGCGTTGGGGCTTGACCGCTCGGTCCGGCCAGGCAAAGTAGGCGGCCGTGCCAATGATGCCTCGCTCGGGATGGACCAAAACGCTAACCCAACTTCACAGAGGCCTCTTACACAGAATTCCTGACACACCCCCAGTCGGCTTCGGATTCCTCGAGCCGGACGAGCGCCATGTCGGCGTTCTCGGCCCGATAGATTGCCTTGATCGCCGGCAGGATCGCCTTGCGGTCCTTCCACGAGACGAAGGCCAGGCTGTTGC
>JAAEOR010000942.1 GCA_024222895.1 Hyphomicrobiales bacterium
ATTGCGCGCCGTTTCGCGGAAGCGGACGCCAACGTCGTTGTGCATTATCGCGGTGGCGCGGAGGATGCCGCGGCGCTTGTCGATGATATCACCGCAGCTGGCGGCGCCTGCGTGTCGGTCCGGTCGGAGCTGTCGGAAGCAGCCGGCATGCAGTTGGTGATGGCAAAGGCCGAGGACGCCTTCGGTTCACTGGATGTGATGATCAACAATGCGGGATGTTATCCAAACGCGACCCTGCTCGAGATGAGACTGTCCGACTGGCAGGCGATTTATCGCGCCAATGTCGAGACCGCTTTCCTGGGAACTCAAGCGGCGGCGCGGGTCATGAAGGAACGCGGCGGCGGCGTTGTTATCAACATGTCATCGATTTCGGCCCTCAGTCCGGCGGCCGCGCACAGTCATTACAACAGCGCAAAGGCGGCGGTTGCGTCGCTCACGCAATCGGCAGCGCAGGAGCTTGGTCCCCTCAATATCCGGGTCAACGCCGTTGCGCCGGGGCTGATCGGCGGTCCGGACATCGCCGAGATCTGGCCGGATGGCGTTGCTCGCTGGATGAAGAAAGTCCCGCTCGGACGCGTCGGTGTGCCGGAAGATGTAGCGGACGTATGCCTGTTTCTTGCCTCGCCTGCCGCTCGCTTCGTGACCGGTCACAACATCGTCGTTGACGGCGGGGTCATGACAAGCCTCATTTATTGAAACTCAATCGCGGAATCCCCGATGACAGCACAGCAAAAGCCGCACCATCACCACCGGCACGCGTGAATCGAACAGAACCTGTCCACCGCCAACGTCCCGCGTGAGGGTGAACTCGCGCGTGTGCGGCCATTCCAGAACATGGCCGCTTCTCATTCCTGGTGAAGCCGGTCGGGGGCGTTATGACGTGGCCATCAATCCGGCTGCGCCTGGGTGCGGCGATCTCGCGGCCCACGCTGGTGCTGCCGTCGGCGCCCTTGACTTCCGTACATTCACGTCCAAGAGAAATGGCTCATCCGCAATGCAAGTGACCGGAAGGGCCACGCGGCGAAACGGACAGTCGAGGAGCAAACATGATTGACCGCCAGAATGACCCCGATCCGGCCTCAGGCGCGCAAAGCGAGGCTGACAATCCCACTGCACCTCGGGGTGGACGTCGATTCGCCGGTGAACTCAGCGACCGCTACGATCTGTGGCGTGTGGCGCGGCCACACCTTGAGGCCATCCATCGCGCCATCTCCGATCAGGTATCGCGGTTTGCGGAAGCGCATGGCGACAGGGTCAACGCGGTCGACATCGGATGTGGAGATGGCGCGATCACCGGGCTCTTGCTTGACGATGCCCGCGTCGATGTGGTCGGCGTCGACAATGAGCCGAAGATGATTGCACAGGCGCTTGGCGGCATGACGCAGTGGATCGAGCGTGGCCGCTTGTCGGTCGTCGAAGCCGATGCCTGCGGCTACCTCGCCGAACAAGAGGACGGCTCCATCGACCTCGTCGCCTCCGGCTATGTCTTCCACAATCTCACACCCGCCTATCGGACAAAGGTCTTCGCCGAAATCCGTCGCGTTGTGCGCCCCGGTGGGCTGTTCATCAACGCCGACAAATTCGCTCGTGACGGCGAGGCCCACTATCAGGACTTGAAATGGCAGGTCGACCGCTTCTTCGAAGCCTTCGGCGATGTGGAACACATCGATATCCTCCGGGCTTGGGTGTTGCACTACATCGAGGACGAAGGTCCGAACCACCTGATGCCGGAAAGCGCGACCCTGAAGGAGCTCGGGGGGTTGGGCCTCGTCGACCTGTCGATCATCTGCCGGGAACGTATGGACGCCGTAATGGTTGCCCGCAAAGCCGTATGAGCCGGCGCCGAAGCAAGCGGCGACTTTGAACAATCACGGATCGGCCCCCGTTGCCGATGGCGCTGTCAGCGTCCGGGCTTTGAGAACTGTCAGGTCCGTGAGTTTCCACACACCCTGTTTCTCATCGACATCCAGAAGGGCCCGGTATTCGATCACTCGCCGATGCTGGTGCCCCCAGTGCCCGCCACTGGCATAGGCATACCAGCTGGCGAGTATGCGGCTGCCACCCTCGGTTTCGGACACGTCTTGAATGTCTATCTCATCCACCGCTTCAACGCGCGCCAGCGCACCGGAGGGGAGCGAAACAGACAGGCCACGGCGAATCTCGCCCCCCACGGCTCCTATGCTGTCGGCTTCGACGAAGGGCATCATTGCTGCATCAAATCTGTCGGATCGCGTTTCCAGCATCGTGATGGAAATGTTGGACAGGATTTTCTCGACAACACTATCGGATTGGAGAGCGTCGCCTTGGCCGGCACCCCACCGACCGGATCGGCGACCCGGACAGGAACGCCGGTGCCGCGCCAGTTCTCGACTTCCACGGAGCAATCTCGCTGTTCTCCGGAACAAGCGAAATCGATGCTCTTTCCGCCTTTTTCACACGCCACGCCAAACACTCGTAAGCGAGGTGTTTCGCAGGGTGATCGATACTCGTCGTCTCACCCAACGGGTCCAATCGTGAGTGCGCTCCTAAAAGGCCGACTTCCGAAGCATGGCGTCGTTGGCAGATGACCGGGCGGACGTGACGCCGATCAGATCGCGATGTGCCTCAACCCGGAGTCCAAGCGCGGCCGCCGACCGTCAATGGCGCACCCTCAGAACGACGGGGACACGACAGAGAGTGCTCAGGGCGCGGACCAGCGCCCGGTCAGCCGCCGTCGATCTGCTTGCCGATAATGGCGATCGCCTGCTGGTAGACCCCGGCGGCATTCCACGCCTGTATTGCCCGGTAATTGGCTTGTCCGGGGCCATAGCCGGCCCCGGCCTTCCATCCGTAGGCGCGCAGGAAATTGGCGGTCGAGGCCAGGGCGTCGGCACGCGAGCCGATCAGGTCGACGCGACCGTTACCGTCGCCGTCGGCGGCGAATTTCAGGACGTTGCCCGGCAGGAACTGGGTCTGGCCGATCTCGCCATGGGCGGCGCCAATGGCTGTCGGACTGAGCCAGCCGCGGTCGACCAGTTTCAGGGCCGCGTGAAGATGACCGGTGAAGAACTCGCTCCGGCGGCAGTCATAGGCCAGCGTGGCAACCGCCGACACGATGTTCGAATCGCCCATAAATCGGCCAAAGGCGCTTTCCATGCCCCAGATCGCGATCAGCGGACCAGGAGGGACACCGTATTGGCGCTCGATATTCCTGAACATGCTGGCATATTTGCGTTTCATGCTCTTGCCCTGTCGGGCGATCGTGGCGGCGCCACGCTTCTCCATGAACTGGTTGAGACTGAGTTTGAAGCTCTTCTGGCCGCGGTCGGCCCGAATCGTCGACTTGGAGTAGCGCGTCCGCTTCAGCGCCGACAGGCCCCTCTGGCCAACCCCCTGGCTGGCAGCCTCCCTTGAGAACGTTCTTTTCCAGCGCTCAAAGCCGCCGCCAGTGTTGCCGCAGCGCGCAGCCTCCGCGGTCTCAACCGACAGTCCAAACACAAGCACGGCGGCCAAGAGAGCCGCGATACTGATCCTACCTTGCCCGCGCATCGCTTCGTTCCCTCAAAAAGTCTCCTGTAGCCCCGCAGGCTACCGTCTAGACCGGCTCTCGCCAAGCGTTTCCAGCGACCGGCCGGCGATTGTGGGCTTCAGGACCTCGCCTGAAACAGACCACCAACAAATGAAACGAGTTCCTTCGAGCCCGAAACCTCCATGACGTCGGCTCGAAACATCGAGCCTGCAATCTCGGCTTCGGTGATCGGACCACACGGGCCGATCTCAACAAACCGGGCGGGTGCAACGGCCTGCCCCTCAACACCCAACTTGAAACTGGAGACGATCATGAATACCCAAGGGTTTGCCGAATATATCTGGCTCGATGGCGGCCTCGCCGTGTTCCATGGGCCACGGCTGCTGGCCCGTTACAACGCCGAGGGCCAACTGATCGATAGATCAAGCTTGGGGGCCGCCGCGTGATCCGCTTCGACGCGATAGTCTTCAGCCTTGTGGATAGGGGGACAGCCGCTCAAGCGCGCCTGACCACACAATCCACAAGGCAAAATGCAAAAACAGAAGCGGAC
>JAAEOR010000943.1 GCA_024222895.1 Hyphomicrobiales bacterium
CCGCCGACATCCTGAGGCCGAGTTGCGTCCGACCTGAACCTGAACGACGATCCCCTGGCGATCACCCGCATCCAGCGCAGCCGCGACAGCGACGAGATCAGCTCCGCCGGGATCGCATCGGACAACGCCCGGTGGGGTCCTGGCTCCCCTAACAGCCGGAACGGAATCACCGCAATCGACGGCTTGCCCGAGGTTGGAATGGCGGCGGTTTCAGAGTCGGCGACTTCAGCGACCGCGACCGGCTGCGGCGGGGCCGCCGTTCGTACATCGGCGACACAGCGGAACGCGTGCCATCATTGTCGACCACCCGGCGTGCTGCCTTGACACAGCTGGCCACGGCCGTATCGCTGACGACCCGGCCTTCCCAGACACGTTCAATGACCTCGTCCCTTGAGACCAGCCGGTCGCTGTTCTCAACGATCAGTGTCAGCAGGGAGAAGACCCGCGGTTCGATCGGAACAGCCGAGCCGCCCTTGGTGAGTTCCGCCTTCCCCGGATCGAGTTCGAAATCATTGAAGACAAGCTTCATGAGCGAAGTGTAGCCAAAAAACGGCAAATCTCCAGGAAACCCACATGAATTCGCCAGATACACTTCAAGCGCCCCAGGCGCCGGCGCCTTATCCATTGGCATCGAAATCACTCAGAGCACAATGGAGAGACAACATGAAAACCAGCGTTCTGATTCCGACCATCGGCGTCGCCACCGCGCTTCTGGCGATCACATCACTCGGATCGGCCGCGGACGTGACAACGCAGACCGTCATGACCCACCCCTCACAGGGCGAGGTCACAGCGGTGAACGGCGCGGCCGCCCGGCTCACTGCCACAGACGAGGGGATGTTCGTCGGGCTCGATACCAAAGGATTGACCGCCGGCAATGTCCACACCCTGTGGCTGGTGGTGATCAATGAGCCGACGGCCTGCGAGACGGAGAAATGTACATCCAGGGACGTGCTCAAGCGCTCTGACGAAGTGAGGTCGGATGTCGGCTACGCCGGAGGAATCATCGTCGGCGAAGACGGCACAGGGTCCTTTGCCTGGTATCAGCAAGCCGGAGAGCTAGACGGTCCGTGGTTCGGCTACGGCCTGAACGATCCGACGAGCGCTGAAGTGCACCTGGTCATCAACGATCACGGCCCCGCGATCGAAGGGCGCGTCGCCGACATGCTCTCAACCTATCGGGATGGCTGCATGGACGAAAGCATCCCCGGGCCGATGCCCGCCACCGCCCGTGCCCAGGGCGAACCCGGCCCGAACCAGTGCAGGCTGGTGCAATTCACCGTTTTCAAGAACCAGGCCAAAGGCTCCTGATCACAACGATTGAAACGGCCGGCACGCTGACACTCGGCGGGCCGGCCGTTTCTGCATGTCGGCACCGAATTGCTGGCCAGCTATCCGTCGGAAAAGATCGCGAAAGCGATGGTTTGCGTGCTTCGAAGCTCTGCCTTCGTAGCGTGACGGTGGCCGACCGCGGCTACTCGGCCGAGATCGCTCGGCAATATGATGACTATCTCACCCGCCGCCGCTCATATCCGACGGGAACAGCGCTGGCCGGACAGCCCGTTCTGGTGCCGCCGGCGGCAGTCGCCAGACAAGACGGCGACTGTTACAGACCGACGAAGAACTGGATGATGAGCGCGTTGGCGAGGTCGACAAAGAAGGCCGACACCAGCGGCAGCATGATGAACGCCAGCGGCGCCGGCCCGTAGCGTTTCGTCACCGACGACATGTTGGCGATCGCCGTCGGGGTGGCACCGAGCGCGAAACCGGCGAAGCCGGCACTCAGCACCGCGGCCGTGTAGTCCGACTTCATCACCCGGAACACGACGACGATGATGAACACAGTTGCGGCGACCACCTGCAGCGCCAGAACCACCAACAGCGGACCCGCCAGATCGGCCAGCGTCCACAATTGCAGGCTCATCAGCGACATTGCCAGAAAGACGGACAGCGAATAGTCGGAAATCAGCGCTAGCGATCTGGTCCGGGCCGGCCAGGGGAGCCGCGGTAGCACGAGCGGTATGATGTTGGACATCAGGATGCCGACGATCAGGCACGAGACAAACAGGGGAAGCTTCAGGCCGGTCTCGGTGATCGCCAGGTCGAGAAAGTAGCCGCCAATGACTGCGACATTGATTGCCAGCAACGAGCGCATCAGATTGACGTGGTTGATTTCCCTGTCGATACCGGCCTCCTCATAGGGCAAGCCGACGATCGCAGCATCTGTCTCCGCCGACTCGAGCTTGTGCCGCTGGATCAGGAAGTGGGCGATGGGGCCACCGATCAGCGCAGCGCAAACCAGACCCAGCGTCGCCGCTGCCAGCCCGATCTCGGCGCCGGTGTCCAGTCCGGTCGCCGCTTCTACCGTCGGGCCCCATGCGATCGCTGTGCCATGCCCCCCGATGAGCGACGCCGATCCGAGCAGCACGCTGAACGCCGACGGCAGATCGAAGAGTGCGGTACCCAGCAACCCGACCACGTTCTGCAGGATGATGAACGTAACGGTGAGTGCCAGCAGCATGATTAGCATCCGGCCGCCGGCAATCAGGTCGGCAAACCGGGCATTCAACCCAATCGTCGAGAAGAAGACGACCAGCAGCCAGTCCCGGACTCCGAGCGCGAAGGCAATCTCGGTATCGAACCAGGCAAACACAGCCCAGGTCAACAACGCCACGGCGAGCCCGCCGGACACCGGTTCGGGGATATTGTAGTTGCGCAAAAAGGAAACGTTGCGGGTCAGCGACGCACCGAGAAAATAAACGATCATGCCGATCGTGACGGCAAGAAAGTCGGGGATCTCGATGACGTTGGTTACATCGTCCACGGCTGACTGAATCCTTCTGGCACCCGGCTGATGCAGCAATAGCAGACTCGGTCGGCCAGGACAGGCAAAACGGCGACGGGATTGCTAAAACGCGCTTGTTAGTGGGAGGAGCTTCATGAGCCCGAGAGTCTGGGCGAAGCCAAACCGTGCCGAGCAGCCGCAAGTCAGGACGGAGAAGAGGCACTCATCATGCGGGCGTTGCTCAAGGCACCGAAGCTGGCTCGCATCAGGTATACCGTCATCCTCTGATGTCGAGGTGGAAACCAAGCCTCGAAAGATGCATCCCCGGCTGGTCGCGCATCACACTGCGTCGGATTCGCTCCGCTCGGGATGACGGCGACCGTTTACCTGATGACACCCGGTTGCCCGGCTCACCCGTGGCCTATCCGACGGCCCGACTCAATGCCTTCAGGTCGCCTTCGATCCGGTCAGGCCCGTACGAACCCATTCGAGTTCGCGCACGACATAGTCGACGATGTCGCCGGTCTTGAACTCTTCTGGGAGGACGTCCCAGGTGTAGGTTTCAATCTCGACCTGGTCGGACACCGGATTGGCCTTGTGGTAGCGAAGCGCAGCCTCGATGTCCGGCCGTGTCGTCTTGAACACGCCGACGTCCTCCAGGAAAACAGGCACGTGGAAGTGGGTGCGCCACTCCCGACCGTCGTCTTCGCCTCCATAGGCTGCCAGCGCGTTGGGGATATCCAGGTAGTGCGTCAGCGCACCGTTCAATTTCTCGATCGTCTGGTGAAAATAGACCGGATCGTCGAAGGCCTTCAGCGCCGCCGCCTTCTCGGGGTCGACGTCGGGAATGCGCAGCGCCGAAGCGATCTGGAACTTCAGGATCGGGATACCAGCCTTGCCAAGATCGTTCATCGACTGGGCCACGTCTTCGAATTCGACCGCCTGATGACACACGTCATAGACCGTACCGAACTGCCGACGGAGGGTTCGTTCGGCCTCTACGACGGAAAGTCCAGTCTTCGCCGCAAGGTCTTTCACCGCCGCCGGCGCGTAGAGATGGTTGGTGAAGTAGTCGATGGTTTCGGTTGTCAGCTCAAGGAAGCAGGCCGGCTCCGGCTCAATCGCCAGGGTCACCGTTCGACCGGTTCGGCGTTCCAGCCCGACCAGATGGGCAACCACGCGGATGACCTGGTTGGTATAGGCCTGAACAACATCCGGCCCGGTGACGCGCGGCTTGAAACCCAGCGGCGGCGTCTGAATCGACGGCGCCACACCGGGCGGCGCGACCTCGGCAAGGATGTCGGCCACCTTCATGGTGTATTCGGCTCGCTCGTCGGTTCGCCAATCCGGTTCGTAGACCTGCGCCTTTACCGGCTCTCCCTTGAACGGCCCGTAGGGGAATGCGTTGGCGGTGTAGACGTACATGTCTCGGTCATCGAAGAAGGCCTTGAGCTTGGCGCGCTCGGCTGGGCCGGCAGTCAGTTCCTCGACCGTCCGGTTCGCAAGCCGGAGCGACACGGCAAACGGCTTGTCAGGAGAGACCCGCTCCTTTACGGCCGGCAGGTAGCGGGTGATGCTGTCCCACAGCTGCGTCCAGTTGTCGGCCGGATGGACCAGCGTCGAATAGGAAAGATGGCCAAGCCCGGCGCCCAGATCCATTTGGTTGCTCCTGTTTTTTCCTCCGGTCGACAGCGACCGTGAACACGATCGCCGCATTCGAGCGAAGGCGCCTCCCACCTTTGCTTTCCAAAAAAACCGATAGCTGTCAAGAAATTCCAAATACAGGAGGATCAAGCGTCGATCTCAGCCGTAGCGTCACTGAAGCGGCTTTGAAGAATGGTGTCGACCGTTGTCTGGTAGTGAGCCGACAGGAGGGACTGGACCCGCTCGGCATCACCGGCGAGGTAGGCCTCCAGGATCTCGCGATGTTCCTCCTTCTCCTTCCGCTCCGGATAGACAGCCGCAGCGAGCAGCCGGTAGCGTTCGGCGAGGTCAAAGAGCTGCTCGCAATACTGGACGATCCATTTAAGCTTGCAGCCTCGGAAGAGGGCCATGTGGAACTGCCGGTGTCGTGTTTCCCACTCAGGATTCCGGAGGCGTGTTTCATCTGAAAGATAGCGATGCTGCTTGCCGAGTCGGTGAAAGGCAAGGACGAGGTGTTCTTCGGACTCCACATCGTCGAGGGCGATCGCCTCGCGCACTGCAAGCCCCTCGATAAGGACCCGCGTTCGGACAAGCTCAAGGAGTTCGTCCCGGCTTATGTCGGCGACGCGGAACCCCCTCTGCTCTTCGCGCACGACCCAACCGTCAGCATGAAGCCGGCTCAGCGCCTCACGAATCGGGCTGATGCCGGCGTCGTAACGGTCGCGGAGGAAATCGAATTGCAGCTTCTCGCCTGGACGGCAACGCCCCTCGATGATGTCCAGGCGGATTGCCTCGTAAACGGAACTGGCCAAGGTTAGCCCGGAGGTCTTTTTCATCGCGATGTCGATCCCTTGTCGTCGATACGTCCGCGACTGCGTCACCCGCGCGGGGAAGCTCTATAGCAGATTCATATCATCAGACTCATATCGTATCAGAATATCCAAACTCTGTTGACTTTGTCATAAGTTTGGAAAAAGATGCTAAATCGATTGTTTCGGCGAATGACTAAACGCTGACGCGAAAATCGGGAAACCGCACATGGCGAGATTGCAGGACAAGGTGGCGATCATCACCGGTGGCGGCACTGGCATCGGCGAAGCGACGTGTCAGAGGTTTGCGGAAGAAGGTGCCAGGGTGGCGGTTTTTGACGTCAACGCCGAGGCGGGATCGGACACCGTCGCTACCCTTTCCGAAAAGGGAGCCGAAGCTCAATTCATCGAAGCCGACATTGCGGCCGAAACCGAGGTTGCCGACGGTATCGCCAAGGTTCTCGACAGATGGGGAAAAGTCGACGTTCTCGTCAACAATGCGGCCATCCCCGGTGTGAACAAGTACACCCACGAAGTCAGTGTGGAGGAATGGGACAAGGTCTTCTCGATCAACGCCCGCGGCGTCTTCCTGTGCTCAAAGCATGTCCTACCGAGCATGATGGAGGCACGCAGCGGCTCGATCGTCAATTTCTCGTCGATCTACGGTCTGATCGGAAACGAGGATTTGCCGCCCTATCACGCGACCAAGGGCGCCGTTCTGATGATGACCAAGACCGACGCCATTTGCTACGCGCCCTATGGCATCCGTGTGAACGCGGTCCATCCCGGTTCGACAAAGACCCCGCTGTTCATGAAGGCAGGAGAGACCTATCCCGGCGGTCTCCAGCATTATCTCGATATGATGAAGGAGAAGCATCCGCTGACATTGGGTGAACCTGTCGATGTAGCGAACTGCGTCCTCTTTCTCGCCTCCGACGAAGCGCGCTTTGTGACCGGCGCAAGTCTTGTCTGCGATGGGGGATACACAGCGCAATAGGCGGCGCGTCCATGCGGTTTGGGCCGCCAGGATGGGCGTTGCCTGAACGCCCGAACAAAGGGAGGAACATGATGACTAGAAAACTGTTGCCAACGGTGATGTCGCTGCTGATTGCCGGCGGGCTGATTTGCGCCACTCAGGCGGTCGCCCAGGACCTTGACGGCTATAGCGGGGCACCACGCACTGAGATCTGGTCCCCCGTGCCTTTGGCATACACCGATACAGAGCAATACAAGAAGGATCCGCCCTACATCATCGGCTTCTCCAACGCGTCGGTCGACAACACGTGGCGCCTCGCCCAGCTTCACGCCATCCAGGCGGCCGCGGCGCGGCACAGCGACGTCATCGAGAAGCTCATCATCACCGATGCCAACAACAACCCGTCGAAGCAGGTGTCCGACATCGAGGACCTGCTCCAGCGCGGTGTCGACATTCTTCTGGTCAGTGCCTCGAAATCCGATGCGCTCGATCCGGTCGTCTCCCGCGCCATGCGCAACGGCGTGCCGGTAATCATGGTCGACCGCCGCATAACATCGGACAACTTTGTCAGTTTCGTCACGGCCTCGGACGAAGTCACCGGTCGCATTTTCGCGCAGTGGCTGGTCGAGAAGCTCGACGGCAACGGCAACATCATCATGCTGCCCGGTCAGGCCGGCGCCAGCCCTGCCGAGCTGCGCATTGCGGCTGCCAAGTCGATTTTCGCGCAGTACCCGGACATCAACATCCTCGACCTGCAGTACACGGACTGGAACCCGGCCAAGGCAAAATCGATCGTCTCGGCCATGATCCAGAAATACGGTGACGATATCGACGGCATCTGGAACGATTCCGGCGTTCAGGGCGGTGGCTCGATCGAGGCCTTCGTTGCCGCCGGCTATGAGCCCGGCACCATCCCGCCCGCGACCTGCGCCGACCTCAATGGTTGCCTCAGGATCGCCGTCGAGAACGACGTGCCCGTCCTCAACTTCGACTATCCTCCGGCCATGGGCGGTGCTGCCGTCGATTTGGCCCTGCAGGTGCTGGCCGGAGCAGCCGTTCCAAGGCTCTATTTCGTCAACTCCGATGTCGTTGTCTCCAAGGGGCACGAGACGGCATCGGTCCGCGCCGACCGTTGGGTCGAAGATTATGTGCGCATGGACAAGCCCACGGATCTCATTCTCTCGTCGGGTCTCGGCCCGGACTACGATCCAAAGACCTTCTCGGTCGACTATCCACAGTGATCGACTAGACGTCGCCGGGAGCCCTGGACTCTCTCCCTCGGGCCCCGGCGACACACCTTGCGCGACGCGTGTATCGGCACGGCGGATGATGGCTTGGCTCGGATGATCCTGGCGGCGCGACAGATCGGCAAGAGCTTTCCAGGCGTTCGCTCGCTGGACCGGGTCGACTTCGCAGTCGAGGCCGGCGAGGTTCGCGCCCTCGTCGGCGAAAACGGTGCCGGCAAGTCGACCCTGATAAAGATCATCGCTGGCGCCTACTCCGCAGATGAAGGTGCAATTGAGTTCGATGGCAAGCGGGTGAAATGGTCGTCGCCACATGAAGCAAAGGCGGCGGGCATCCACGTCATCTACCAGGAACTGGTGCTGTTCCCGGAAATGACCGTCGCGCAGAACATCTTCGCCAATGATCAGCCGCGGAACCGCATTGGCCTCACCGATCGCCGGGCAGTGATGGCGGGCACGCGGCGTATCCTTGAAGATCTCGGATCGGCGCTCGACCCCATCGCGAGGGTCAAGGAACTGTCGGTCGCCGATCAGCAGATGGTCGAGATTGCGCGGGCGCTGAACTCGGAAGCCAGGCTTCTCATTTTCGACGAACCAACGGCGGTCCTCGGCGGTCCGGAGGTCGACCTTCTGTTCAACCTGATCCGTCGTCTCAAGCAGCGCGGCGTCGCGATCATCTTCATCTCGCATCGGCTGGATGAGATCTTCGACATCGCCGACTCTGCGACCGTCCTCAAGGACGGTCAGCTTGTTGGTACGGAACCGATCGGCAATCTGGATCACGACAAGCTGGTGTCGATGATGATCGGTCGGCAGCTCGCGGACATCTACCCGCCAAAGCCAACGACGCCGCCCGCCGAAGAGATCGTACTTGCGGCTTCGGACATATGGGTCGGCAGCCGCGTCAAGGGCGTCAGTCTTGAGGTACGCAAGGGAGAGATCCTCGGCCTTGCCGGCATGGTCGGTGCCGGCCGGACCGAGGTCGCCCACGCAGTCTTCGGCGGCCTGCCGATGACCAAGGGCTCGGTGCGCATCGGCAGCGCTGCAATTTCACGCCCGACGCCCCGACAATCGATCGCCTCAGGGGTCGGCTTCCTTACCGAAGACCGAAAGGGCGAAGGGCTGTTCATGCTTCTCGACGTCGCCGCCAACATCAGTGCGCCGATCCTGGATAGAGTGACGCGCGCTTTTCGGATCGATGGAGGCGCCGAGGACGGCCTTGCCGAGGAACAGATCCGAAAATACGCTATTGCCGCGCCGGGGCCGCAGGCGCCGATCGCCAACCTCTCCGGTGGCAATCAACAGAAGGTCCTGATTGGTCGCTGGGTCGGATCCGGACATATGGCGCTCATCCTCGACGAGCCGACCCGCGGGGTCGATGTCGGCGCGAAAATGGAGATTTACCGTATCATCCGCGAACTCGCAGCCGACGGCATCGCGATCCTCATCATCAGCTCGGAGCTACCCGAAATCATCGGCCTGTGCGACCGGGTGATCGTCATGTGCGAGGGACGGCAAACAGGAGAGCTTACCGGGGACGCGATCACGGAGGAAGCGATCCTGCAGCTTGCCGTCAGTTCGGGTCATGCCAGTGACGCTGTCGCCCGGGAGAGTGCGTGATGACCGACGCGACTGCACCCTCCAGCCGAGCCGCGTCAGCGCTGCGGCGTGTCCCGCTGTCGCTCGTCATCGTGGTCTCGCTCCTCGCCCTCCTCATTGCGACCGGCGCGGTTCTCAGCGACCGCTTCGCGACACTGAGCAACTTCCTCAACGTGTTCCAGCAGGCGGCGGGACTCGGCTTTGCCAGCCTCGGGCAGACGCTCGTAATCCTGACCGGTGGCATCGACCTGTCGGTCGGCGCGATGATCTCACTCACCTCGAACCTGACCTCGGGTTGGATCGACGGAAACCCAGGCCGGGTCATTCCTGTCGTCCTCGCCGTGATCGCTCTCGGCGGAGCGATCGGCAGCATCAACGGCATGCTGAGTTACTATCTCCGGATCCACCCGCTGATCGTCACGCTGGGTATGGCCGCGGTGCTTCAGGGCACGACGCTTCTCTACTCGCTGGCCCCCGCCGGCAGCGTGCCGGTGGAATTTGAGGTGTTCGCCTACGGCCGGATTTTCGGCCTCTCCGTCGCCGGCCTGGTCATGGTTGGCCTGTTCGTTGTCGTCGGAGTCTTCCTGCACCGGACCCGGACCGGCAGCGCCATCTACGCGGTGGGCGGCGACCCGCATGCTGCCCACCTCCTCGGCATTTCGGTACCCAGGGTCATGATGCTGGTTTACGGGCTGTCCGGGGCGTTTGCCGCATTCACCGGCATCTATTTTGTCAGCCGCATGGGGAGTGGCGACCCGTGGCGCGGCGAGGGATTCGAACTGGCCTCGATCACGCCGGTCGTCGTCGGCGGTACCGTGCTCACCGGGGGCAAGGGCGGCGTTCTCGGTACGCTGCTCGGTGTCTACCTGATTTCGCTGCTCAACAACCTTCTCAACTTCCTCGACATATCGACATTTTATCAGTGGATCATCCAGGGCCTGATCATCATCACCGCCGTGGCGATGCACGTCGAGCGGAGCAAGGATTCATGAGCGAGGCCAGGCCGACCGTTACCACCGCACCGGTAGAGAGCAAACTCTCGCTGCACCGGCTGCTGAGAACCTACGGTCTCCTTACATTCCTGGCTCTCAACGTCGTGATTGTCTCGGTCCTCTCACCCGCCTTCCTCAAGATCGAGAACCTTCTCAACGTCCTCACCCAGGCGGCACCGCTGGGCATTGTCGTCCTCGGTCAGACGTTCGTTCTCCTGGTCCGCGGCCTCGACTTATCCGTCGCCTCGGTGATGGCCACATCAGCCGTGCTGGCGACCAGTTTCGCCACCATGGACAATCGCATGATGCCGATCATCTTCGCCGCAGCAATCGGGCTCGGCATCGTCGTCGGACTCGCCAACGGACTGCTCGTCGCCAAGCGCCGAGTCTCGCCCTTTCTTGCGACGCTGGCCACTGCGATCGTCCTCCATGGGATCCGCTTTCTTTACACGGAGGGTTCGACCGGGAGTACACTACCGTCCGGATTCACACTGATCGGCCAGGGCCGCTTCCTCGGCGTTCCCGTCAATCTCCTCGCGTTGTTGGCGCTGACTGTCATCTGTGGATTCATCCTGCATTTGTCGCCGTTCGGCCGACGCATCTATCTGGTCGGCGGCAGTCCACGCGGCGCAAGTCTGGTCGGCATCCATACGGACCGGGTGACGATCGCCTGCTACGTGATCTGCTCCGTACTCGCCGCTCTCGCAGGGCTCTTCCTTGTGGGCTATGTTGGACAGGTCGACCAATGGACGGGCAAGGGCTACGAACTCGACTCGATCGTCGCAGCCGTCATGGGCGGAGTCGCGATCACCGGAGGCCGGGGCAGCATCTTCGGCGCCCTTCTCGGTGTGCTCATCCTGATCCTGATGTTCAATGCTGTCATTCTATTGGGCCTGCCTGTCCAGCTTCAGTGGATCCTGAAGGGCGTCATTGTCATTGCTGCTGCGGCGCTCTACCTCACCGGTGATCGGCGCTCCTCCTGATCGGGCACTCCTGGTAGTGAAGTGCGGCAAACTGGCCAAGCAGGTCTGACCAACGCGTTTGAAGGGAATTCTCAACGCATGCCCAAAAGGATCGCAGTCCTCGGAACCGGTGCGAACGGCGCGAATATCGGGGCCGATTTGACCAACGCCGGTCACGACGTCGTTTTGATCGACCAGTGGCCGGAAAACGTCGAAACGATGCGCCAGCAGGGGCTCAGAATCGAGATGCCCGACGAGGTGCTGGAGCAGTCGGTCCGCGCCTTTCACCTTTGCGATGTCTGCACTTTCACCGAGCCGTTCGACATCGTCCTCCTCCTCTTCAAAGCGTACGACACCCGTTGGGCGGCTCACCTGATCGCGCCTTATCTAAAACCGGACGGGCTGCTTGCCGGTGTCCAGAACGGAATGACGACCGACGTTATCGCCGAGGTGGTGGGAGCGGAACGGACAATCGGTTGTGTCATAGAGATCTCCGCCGCGATGTTCGATCCCGCTACCGTGATGCGCCACTCACCGCCATCGCGCTCGTGGTTCGCAGTCGGCAGTATCGATCCGGCAACCCGGGGGCGAGAGAGCGAAGTAGCCGACCTCTTGAGCCATTCCGGCACTGTCGAGATCGTGGACGATATTCGCGCCACCAAATGGATGAAGCTTGTTAGCAACGCCACGACCCTCGTCTCGACCGGCCTGCTCGAAGTGTCGATTCACGACGCAGCAGCCCAGCCGGGCATGCGCAACCTCATGATCCGCGCAGGACAGGAAGCACTCGATACGGGGGTCGCCCTTGGCCATCCGGTTCTCCCGATTTTCGGGTTGAAGCCGGAAGACATGCGCGAGTCAAACCGCCTGGTCGACATGCTGCTTGATACGCTTCTCTCCGGCTTCACGCTGAAGCAGACGATCACCACCGTATTGCAGGACTGGATGAAGGGACGCCACAGCGAGGTCGACGACTTGAACGGCCTGGTTGCCGCTGAAGCGGCACGCCTTGGCCGCAGGGCACCCGTCAACGCTGCCATCGCCGAACTCGGGCACCGCATCGAGGCCGGGACGCTGAAACCCGGCCCCGACAACCTCGCGCTGTTGAAGGAACTCGTCGGCGACTGATCCCTTCCACAAAACCCGCCTGATCCGTGTTTCAGGTGATCTCGAAGACGTTGTAGATCGCCCCGTTCGACAACCGGTGGCCCTGGGCAACCGCAACAACACGGTTCAGCCAGCCGTACTTCTCCGACGCGGTTTCGAACACCGGCACGACCCGCATGTAGTAGGAATTCGGATTGACGCTTTCGCCACGCGCGATGGCATCGAGGATATCCTGCGGCCCGTGGCGAACGCCGGTATAGGTCATGCTGATCAGTGCCCCGTCGTCGGTTTCAAGCAGCGTGCGCACATTGATCGTCACCGAACCATCATCGCGCAGCGACTGCCAGTCGCTGCCGCTTGGCCGGATCGTCCCGCGCAGCCTCTCGCCCTCAAAGTAGCCTCCAGGCAACTCGGCGATCCGGCGATCGGCGCCCGGTGTCTTACCGAGCATGAATGGTTTTTTGATATCCAGAAAGAAGGTGAACAACGGTCGCCAGTTCAGTTCGGTCATCTCCGGCGGCAGCAACTCGTTGATTGGCGGTCGGTCCATTTTGCCTGTTCCTTTAGCCAGCGATAGCGGTCGAAATCGATCACACAACCGGTAAAACGTAACAATGCGCGGCCCTTCGGTCGAGGGCGATGGCTACGGTAGCGGGGTCCATCACCGAACGATAGGCGTAGTCAAACCCGCGCGGTCAAGCCCATGACCCAACAGTTAGCTATTGACCAAATGCCCGAAAACCGTCCCAGCAAGATCGATCGAAGCCGCACGTCGCCCGATCCGTTTTCTCAGCCGCGGCGCGGCAACCCGCTTATCACAAGCCTGTCACTCGGGAACGATGGTGATCTTGATCGAGCCCGTCGGATCCTTGCCGAAGGCAAAGGCCTCGTCGGCCCTTTCCAGCGGGAAGTCGTGGGTCTGGATCGGCGACAGGTCGAGTCCGGTGCGCTCGATGAATCGAATGGCCGCCGGCCACACGCCAGGCGACCCGATGCTGCCATTCACCTTCAGATTCTTCATCTGAATGTCACCGAGGACAACCGGGACCTTGCGGCCGATGCTGATACCGACCATCGTCACCCGCCCCTCTTCGCGGACGTAATTGAAGACGTTGGCCAGCGACGCGTCGTGGCCCGAGGCCTCAATGACCACGTCCGCTCCGGCACCGTCGGTGAGGTCGTGCACCTGGTCGATGACGCTCTCCGACGTCGGATCCATACCCTCGGCGCCAATCCGGGCGGCGACGTCGCGGCGCGAGGCGATCGGATCGAGCACGATGACGCGCGCGCCCATTCCAACGGCCGCGGCTGCGGTGACAAGGCCAATCGGCCCACCACCCGAGACCACAACGGTCTCGCTCGCGTTGGTGCCGCCGGCGCGTTGAAGCGCATAGAAGCCGCAGGTGAACGGCTCGATCATTGCGGCGGTCTTGTAGCTGATCGCGTCGGGAAGCTTATGCAGCCAGGCCGCTTCCACGGCGAAGTATTCTCGATCGGCGCCGTCCATGGAAAAGCCAAAATGATGAAGGCGCTCCGGCGTGCGGACGACGCACTCGCCGACGACCCGGTCGCCGACGCTGTATCCTTTGACCGCCTTGCCGACCTCGACGATCTCGCCCGCCCATTCGTGCCCTGGCGTTACCGGATAGGAGATCGGAATGATGTATCGGCCACCGAGGAGCTCGTAGTCGGAGTGGCAGATCCCGATCGCCACGCTCTTCACCAGGACTTCCGTGTCCTTCATCGCCGGCATCGGCACGTCGGCAACGATCGGTCTTTCCGGAGATTCAAAGACAAGCGCTTTCATTGGTTCGACCTCCCCAAACTCAGTCTCTTCACTTCACCGTTTCAACCATGCCCGACTTCGCTGATAACACAATCGCCTCAAGAAGCGCGATGTTGTTCACCATGTCCTCGCCGGTGATCGGATAGGGCGCTTCGCCTCGGACGGCCGTGGCGAAGGCATTGAGATTGTCGAGCACCGGCTCGGCCGCCGGCACATCGGTCGTCTCGATCGGCATGTCCTTCATCCCGCGGGTGACGATCCAGCCGTCCGGCGCTTCGACGTGCGCCTTGTCGCGAATGTCGATCCAGCCTTCGGTTCCGAACACCGCGAAGCGGGAATAGAACGGGGTCGCCAACGTCGGCGCAATGTAAGCCGAGCCGCCGCCGACAAAGTGGACATGAGCGCTCAGCGTATCGCCCTGAACCATGTCCGACGCCAGGCTTTCACAAATCACCCGCACGTCCTTTGCCGGACCCATCAACTGAACCGAAAGATCGGTCACGTGGATTCCGGTGGCAGTCATTCCGGCCGCCGGCGCCTGTTCGGGATCCAGCCGCCAATTGTCCTTGGCGAGCGTCATGAACCTGTCATGGCTGAAATTCGCTTCAACCTGCAGCAAGCGACCGAGTTCACCCGCGGCGGCCTTGGCGAGAAGGTCGGCCATCGGCGGTTCGAACCGCCGCTCGTGCCCCATCCCGAGCACAAGGGATTTCGACCGGCAAAGTTCCACAGCCTTCTCTGCCTCGGCCTTGGTCAGCGCCAACGGTTTTTCGCAGAAAATGTGCTTCCCGGCCGCCGCCGCTGCCGCAATCTGTTCACCGTGCAGCCTGTGCGGCGTCGCAAGAATGACTGCCTCCACGTCGGAGTCGGTGAGCACGTCATCAAGTGACGTCGAGAGTGGGATGCCCTCGGTGGCAGCAAAGTCGCGCCCTGCCGGATCCGGTTCCACCGCCCGGATGAACTGCAGCCGGTCGCTTCTGGACTGGACCAACTGGGTCATTTTGCGACCCCACCAACCGAGGCCGACAATCGCTGCTTTCACCGGCTCCATGTTCTCAACCTCTCCTGAAGCGACAACACGGCGTCATAATGCGACAAGATACGCTCATGTTTCCCCGCGTCCATCATTGACACATGTCCGACGGACGCGGTCGACCGATTTATCCACAATGGCTATTGCGTCCGTCGCCGGGACGGCCCGGCGTCCAGAACGGGATGACCGCCGACGTGATCTCCGAGGTCGTCGGACCGGAGCGCGCAATAATACCAAGGGTCCTTACTATTTATTGACTCGTTTGACCTGAGTTAAGCACCCTTGGTATAAGATGCATGATCAAGATTTTCGCCGGTCATGTTCGACCCGGGTGTAGTGACGCGCCATTCACCGCCGTCCCGGTCCTGGTTTGCGGTCGGCAGTATCGATCCGGTAACCAGGGTCGGGAAGATGAAATCGCCGACCTTCTGAGGTCGTCGGGAGCGGTTGAAATCGTCGAGGACATTCGCGCGACGAAGTGGATGAAGCTGGTCAGCTTCGCGACCACCCTGGTGTCGACCGGCCTGCTCGATCTGTCGATCCATGAGGCGGCGGCGTTGCCCGGCATGCGTGAAATCATGCTGCAGTCGGGACAGGAAGCGCTGGAAACAGGTATGTGCTCTCGCCGGCCGGACACAGCTCAAGCCTCAAACGGCGGCTCGATCGGGGTCGCACTAACGGCCGGGGTCGCGTCTCTTGCTCGCCCGGCGTATGCCTTTCAACCACGCGGACAAGCATCATCAACGGGGTCGCAATCAGCGGTCCAATTGACTCAGATCGATCAGGTCGCGATCGAGGAGCGGTCGGAACTGCGCGATCGTTTCGCTGACACCATCGGCGACCGACGTGAGGCCATAGTCGCCAAGCAGCGCACGAACTGGCTCGTCGCTGAGCTCCGCCGGGAAGGGCAGCGGATCTCCCGCCGCGGAGATGTCCGCCCCCGGCACCTCGGCCCGGATCAGGTCGAGGAACGTCTCCATCGGCGTGTTGATGCCGTTGATGTCGAAGACATGACAACCCCGATAGTTCCGGGCCGCCCCCTCGAGGAAGGCGTTCGCGACTTCGCGCGTATAAAGAAGGCCGATCGCACCGCTGAACGGCACGGTGTAAGGGCGACCCGCCACCGCCGCGAGTATGGCTTTGGTCGTCGCCGAGGTCATGCCCTGGTCGCGGGCGACGCCGTAGACAAGCCCGGGCCGCAGGACAATGCTCGGCACCTGCCAATCCTGCCAGTACACCCGCCCCATCTCCTCGTTGGCGCTTTTGTACGCCCCGTACAGCGTACCGAGATAGGGGTTCTTGGCGTCTGCGGTCCCTTGGATCGCCACTGAACTGGCAAACGAAAAGCGCTGGATGCCGTTTGCGCGGACGGCTTCCATGATGTTCGCCGTACCGACAACGTTGACCCGCGCCCCGGCGACGGGGTCCGCCTTGCAGAACGGCACCTGCAGCGCACCTAGGTGCACTACGGCATCGATGGCATGCTCCGAGAATACCTGGTTGACGGCATCGGTATCGGCAATGTCTGCCTGGATCCACGGGATCCCAGCGAGCGTCGCCTGGTCGAGAAGCAGGTGCGGCCGAGTCGGCTCTGCCGCAATGTCCGACGCGATCGGACGCCAGCCACGTTCCAGCGCGCATTTCAGCGCCCAACTGCCAATACAGCCGTTGGCACCGGTTATCAGCACCGTGGTCGGTTCGTCGCCGCTCATGGAATTCACTCCAGATATGTCACTGATATATCATAACGACCCTGAGGGATCGAAGCAAACGCCCGCATCGCCCCCAAACAACACAGCAGCCACCTGAGGCTTTGGCAACAGAGGATCATTGCCAAGCTGAATTCCTTGATATATTACTAAGATATCAATGTAATATTTTCACCGGATAGCAAGCGGGTTGAGGGTGCCATCCGTAACAAATTCCGATGATGGATGAGACCCGAATTTGATATATTAGACATATATCACTGTGGTAGGCTGAGTGGGATTAGCGCAGCGGCAAGAGGGAGAGAATCGGCAGAGTATGGACACGCAGGCAACCCGCCACTCGATGGATTCAAAAAGCCTCGCCTTCCAGGCCTATCGCCGGCTGGAGGAGATGATCGTCATGCTTGAGTTGAAGCCCGGCGAATTGCTGTCCGAGGGGAGCTTGTGCGAGCGGATCGGGATCGGTAGGACCCCGGTGCGTGAAGCGCTGAAACGACTGGCCGACGACTCGCTTGTCTCGGTGCTCACCCGACGCGGCATCCAGATCACCCAGATCGATGTCAAACAGCAGCTCTACCTGGTGGAGCTGCGCCGGGAGCTTGAGGCTCTGGTTTGCGGACGCGCTGCGCGCCGCCGCACTGAGGACGAAGTGGCGCAGTTTCGGCAGCTTGAAAAAGACATGATCGCATCGGCCAAAAAGAGTGACGTCGTCGCCTTCCTGAAGGCCGACCGGACCTTCAGCCGCCTTGCCAGCACCGCATCGCGAAACCCTTATCTGCAGCGGGCGATCACGCCGCTTCACTCGGTGTCGCGTCGGTTCTGGTACGTGAACTATCAAAAAAACCAGGAGTTCGATGCGACGGTAGACCTGCACGTGGACCTGATCCGGGCCATCCTCGCGGGAGACGAAAAGGCAGCGATCGAGGCGTCACGGAAGCACATGGACAGTGTCGAGACGTCTACGCGCCTTGCCATGGACCTCGACATCTAGCCCGCGTGAGCGTGTCAGGAAAAGTGTGGACACTATTCCGCCCGGAAGGAGCGCAGTATCGAGCGTCGCCCCCCGGGGCGTTCAACCCAGCACGGCGCCTTCCGATAGCGGACGAACCAGCCGCCGGTATTGACCCAGCCACCCTTCTCGGCGTTTTCGGCTCGATGTCAGGCAGGGATCGCATCCGTTTCCCGAAGGCGTCGGGTGGGATGTCCAGGTTGATTTCCCGCCTGTCGAGATCAATCGCAACCGTGTCCCCGGTCTGAATGATCGCAAGCGGACCACCTTCCTCCGCTTCGGGGCCGCAGTCCGATCTGGATGTATCAGGGGGTGCATGACATCGACCTTGCGCAGTGGATCTCCGGTCACCCGATCGTCGAAGTCCAGGCATTGACCTCGAATGTACTGCTCAAGGACATGGGAATTCCCGGGGTCGATGCGGCGTTCATCAACTACCGGCTGGCGAATGGCGCCCTCGGATCGCTCCACTACAGCTGGGTGCTGCCGGAAAACATGCCGGCCGGACTGTATGCGACCTTCGAGATCACCGGCTCGAAAGGCGTGGCAATGGTCGATGTGCAACACCAGTCCCTTTCGGTGTTCACCGAGTCCCGATACCGGCAACCGGACACCGCCCACTGGCCGCAACTCAACGGCCAAATTGTTGGCGACCTGACCCAGGAGATCCGCGACTTCGCCCAGGCGATCCGCGAGGACAGCGATTTCGTCATGCCGCTGGAAGATGCCGTGCGTGCCGTCGCGGTGATCGATGCCATCGAGAAATCGGTTCACTCGGGCGCCATCGAAAAGGTCGCTCAGCCGACGTTCTGAGCCTGTTGGCTCAAACGCGCCCTACCCTTTGACCGCACCCGCGGTCAAGCCGGCAACGATATGCTTCTGGGCCAGCACAAACATCACGATAGCCGGCAGGATAGTCAGGGTGATGAACGCCAGGATCAGATGCCAGTCGGTCGAGTACTCGCCCTGGAAGACCATGATCCCTAAAGGCCATGGGTATTTGGAGTCACTGTTGAGGACGACGAGCGGCAGCAGGAAGTTGTTCCAGCTGTTGACGAAGGCAATCACCCCGACCGTCGCCAGGATCGGACGGGACAACGGCAAGGTCATCGACCAGAAGAACCGCATGTAACCGCAGCCGTCGACCATCGCCGACTCGAACAGCTCTCTCGGCAGCGAGCGGAAGGCGTTGCGCAGCAGCAGGACGCTGATCGCCAGACCGAAGGCGACCTGCGGCAGGATTATCCCCCAATGGGTGTTGAGCAAACCGAGGTCACGTATCTTGATGAACAGCGGCAGGATCGCCGTAGCGAACGGAAAAGTCAGGCCAAGGATCAGGTAGTTGAACAGAAACCGTTCGCCAAAGAACCGAAGGTGGGCAAAGGCGAAGGCCGCCGGCGCCGCGACCGCCAGGGTCAGCGCAACGGTGAACGATGCGATGATCAGCGAGTTGGTGAGAATCTCCCAGTACCGCCACGACGACAGGATTCCCCAGTAGTTTTCCCACTCCCACACCGTCGGCAGCCCGAACGGGTTGGCGCGGAGATCCCCTTGAGTCTTGAATCCACCAAGGGCGGTGGCCAGCAACGGCACCACAACGATCGCCGCCACGAAGAACAGTGCGAGCCAGCGATACAGCGATCCGGAACTGCCGACCGGACGTCGCGCGCGACCCCGCTCAGCCACGTCGGCAACGATGCCTTGATCGCTGATGGATTTCGCTGCGTCAGTCATCACGCATGAACCACCGCTTGTAGCCGAAGGCAACGAAGACGCTGATGATGAACAGGATCACCCCGACCGCTGAGCCAAAACCGACCCGCATCCGGCCAATGCCGAAATAGTAGAGATAGGAGACAATGGTGTGGGTCGAGTTGAGCGGTCCACCCCCTGTCAGCGCGACAATCATATCGAAAAACTGCAGTGAGCCCAGCAGCGAGAAGAAGATCGACAGTCGGATCATCGGCGAAAGCTGAGGCACCGTCACGTACCAGAACTTCTGCCACGGCGACGCACCGTCGATTGCCGCCGCCTCGTAGAGATGCGGGTCAATGTTCTGCAGGCCGGCGATGTAGAGCATCATGTGGAAGCCGAAATATTTCCACACGATTACCGTCAGCACCGCGGAGAACGCAAGATCGCGGTCGGCAAGAATGTGCACCGCGCCACCGCCAAACTGCTCGGAGATCGCCGTCAGCATGCCGTAGTCGCCGTCGAACATGTAGCGCCAGATAAGACCGGCGGCGACGTCGGCGAGGATAAACGGCAGGAAGAACAGCATCCGAAACGCCACGGCGCCGCGGAACCGATCAGCGAGCAGCACCGCCATTGCCAGGGCCAGTGGCAACTGGACCAGGAGCGAGACGATAACGATCAGGATGTTGTTCTGGATGGCGTGGCGGAAAACTTTGTTGCCGAAGATCTGCCCGTAATTTTCCAGGCCGATGAACTTCTCCGGCGTCGCCAGGCCGTTCCAGTTGTAGAAGCCGTACCACGCCGCTTCGCCGATCGGCAGGATGACAAAGACGGTGAACAGCATCAGCGCCGGCGGCAGGAAAATCAGGACCGTCGTCAGCCCGCCGGGGGTCGACGATCGGTTGCGGTTCAGGAATGAAACGGCCGCCATGTCCGCCTGATCTCGCTCAGTACCTGGTCGCGTGGGTTTGAATGCTGCCGGTCATCGGACCCGGCTGCGAGACTCGCACCTCGGCCGCGGCCGAGGCGCGAGTCTCATGATGTGCGGGCAATCACCCCGGGATCAGCGTTGCTCCCACGCCTCCTGGACAGCTTCCGCACCTTCCTCAGGCGCCATGTCGCCGGCGGCGACAGCAACCGAGATATCGTTGACGACCCGCCCGACCGACGGGCCGAGGTCCTGATCGAAGAAGATCTGATGGTAGGTCGATGCCGACAGATCTTCAGCCATGCGCTTGCTGAGTTCGCTGGTGATCGCGTCGTCGGTGCCGAGGTTGGCCGGGATATAGAAGCCCTTCTCGGCCGCGATCCGCTGGTACTCGGGCTGCAGGAGGTGTTTCACGAAGTCGATCGCCTCCGGCGGCGCTCCCTCGGTGATCAGCCAGCCGTTGATGCCGCCGAGCGTTGCCGTCTTCTCGCCCTTGCCGCCTTCGACAATCGGAAAGCTGAAGATGCCGATCTTGTCTTCGGTGAGCCCAACACCATCGGTGGCGTTGTTCCTTTGCGTGTTCAGGATCCAGCCGCCCATCAGGTGAAACGCGCCCTCGCCGTCACCCCACAGACCGGCCGACTGGGGGAACATGGTTGCCAGCCAGCCGTCCTGGAATGGTTCCAGTTCGGCTAGTTCCTGCAGCCTTTCGCCGGCCTGCACGAACACTTCCGAGTTGAAGCCCTCGCCACCTTCGGCCCGGGCATCAGCCAACGCGTCGGCGCCGCCGATACGCATGACCAGATACGACCAGTAGAAGTGCATGGGCCACTTCTCGCCGCCGCCGACCATGATCGGCGTAATGCCTGCCTCCTTGACTTGCTTGACCGCGGCCAGGAAGTCGTCCCAGGTCTGGATCGCGTCGATGTCGACGCCGGCCTGGTCGATCAGGTCCTTGTTATAGAAGAAAACCACCTCCGAGAGATGGTTCGGGGCGCCGACAATCTTGCCGTCGATCTCAAACGCCGCTGCTGCACCGGAGGAGAATCTGTCCGTCCAGTCCTTGGCGCCCTCGGTGACATCGGCCAGGAAGCCGGCCTCGTCCTGAGCCCGCATCACACCGCCGCTCCAGCTGTAAAAAACGTGCGGTCGGTCATCGGATTGCAGCAGCGTCGGCAGCTTGGCCTTGAACGCTTCGTTCTCAAGGTGCTGGATTTCGACCTTCACGCCCGGGTTGGCCGCTTCATAGTCAGCGACCACCTGGTTCCAAAGCTCCAGGGTCTCCGGGTTCGACTCGATGTGCAGCCACCGCACGGTGGTGTCTTCCGCCAGCGCCGGGCCGGCCGCAACCGCCAAGGCAAGCGTGATGCCAGTGAGGGTACTCTTCCACATTATGGCTTTCCTCCCTTTCCAAGGGTTGAGACGGGGTTGTCAGTAACCCTTCTTTTATTCCGTGTAGCAAAATAAATCTGCGGCTGGACCGGTTTCGTGTCAAGCGGCAATATCTGATTCAGGTGCATTCCTGCGGATATCGCCGTTGACATGGTCGAGAGCTGGTGGGATTAAATCGCTGACCCGGAATTAATTGCGGACTTCTTTCCCGATGGCGCTGCCCCTGTGAAAACTGCCGATCCAGAACTGATGCGCGCCATCAATCGCGTCCATGTCATGGACACGATCCGCCGCTTCGGGCCAATTTCGCGCACCGAGATCTCTGAACGGACTGATCTAAGCCCGACAACGGTTTCAGCGATCACCGCCCTCCTCCTCGACGACAGCCTGATCGCACCCCATCAGGTTGGCGGGATCCGCGACGCGACCCGCGGCCGCCCTCGGGTGATGCTCGAACTGAATCCGGACGCCGCCTACGTGGTTGGGGTCAAGCTGACGCCGGACCAGATCACCATTGCCACAACCAACTTCCGCGCCGACGTCATGAACGCATTGTCGCTACCGATCCGCATCGATCGTCAGACGGTACCGGTCATCGTCGACCTTGTCGAAGACGGCATCCGACGCAGCGTCGCCGACGCCGAACTCTCGATGGAGCGGATCAACGGCATCTGTGTCGGCCTGCCGGGTGTGGTTGAGCGGGAATCCGGCCGCTGTCGCCAAAGCCCGATCTTCACCACCCGCGACGTGCCGTTCGGTAGCGCACTGTCGGAGCGGCTCGGGATGACGGTCACCGTCGACAGCGACGTCAACCTCGTTGCCCTGGCCGAGCATTGGTTTGGCCACGGCCGTGGCCTCGATGATTTTCTTGTCGTCAGCCTCGAGCATGGCGTTGGTCTGGGCATCATGTACAGAGGCGAGCTGTTTCGCGGCGCCAACGGGCTGGGGCCTGATCTCGGCGATCTGCTGGTTGCCGATCATCGCGGCAATGGACGCAATGCGCCGTGCCGATTGTCGGAGGTTGTCGCGACAGCGCTTGGCGCGAATGGCGGCAACGGTCGCCGCGCCGGGATTGGTGCTGCGGCGAACGGGGTCGACCCCGAAGCGTGTCGCACCGTGGGCCATGCGGTCGGCACAGCCGTCGCCAACCTCATCACACTGTTCGCGCCACCGAAGGTGATCCTCGCCGGTGCGGGGTTATCGCTCGGCGACGCGCTGCTGCAGCCGCTGCGCGAGGCCGTCGCGTCGTTGACACCACCCAGCCGCTCCGACGTGACCGAGATCGTCGTCCACGAGTGGAACGACGAGACCTGGGCACGCGGCGCCGCCGCCATGACGCTACGTGATCTCTACGGCGCCCCGTGGGGCAGTACCGGACCTGCTCGTGCGCCGCGATCGAACTGAGATGGCAGAAGCATTCGACGGCGTCCGGCCGGATTCGCCGGCTGGCACGAGAACAGCACTACACCAAGGGAGCATACCATGCGCGAAGCACTGATTGTCTGGGGCGGCTGGAGTGGACATGAGCCTGAGGCTGGCGCGCAGGTCGTCCGCGAGATGTTGGAAGAAGAGAACTTCAAGGTCTACGTCGAGGCCACGACCGAGGCTTTCGCCGACCCGGCCATCGCCGACATGAGCCTCATCATCCCGATCTACACGATGGCCAAGATCGAGAAAGAGGAGCTCGACAATCTCCTCGCTGCCGTCCAGGGTGGCGTCGGTCTCGGCGGCTATCACGGTGGCATGTGCGATGCTTTCCGCGACGCCGTCGACTACCAGTTCATGTGCGGTGGCCAATGGGTCGCCCATCCCGGCAACATCATCGACTACACGGTCAACATCACCCGGCCCGACGATCCGGTGATGGCCGGTATCTCTGATTTCTCCTACCGCTCCGAGCAGTACTACATGCACGTGGACCCATCGAACGAGGTGCTTGCCACGACCACCTTTAGTGGCGATCACGCCCCGTGGATCGACGGCGTCGTCATGCCGGTGGTCTGGAAACGCCACCACGGCAAGGGCCGGGTTTTCTATTCGTCCCTCGGTCACGTGGCCAAGGAGTTCGAGGTGCCCCAGATGCGCACGATCCTGCGCCGCGGCCTGCTCTGGGCGGCGCGGTAGGCAGGCTGGCGACGGGCGGCGACCTCCTCGTTCCGAGCGACTGTCGTCGGGTCGGTTATGCGCACCGCCGAGCCCCCACCAAGACCGTCATCGTCCGACTCGATCGGACGATCACTCTACGCCCCCGCATGGCCGGGCCTTGTCCGCCACCTTCAACACCGTCATGGCTTGCGAACCACCCGGAACGATCGTCCACACAAGCCGGACGGTGACCGCGGCAGTGGAGTCGACGCCGCACAGTGTCGCTCCGTGAAGCGGCGTTCGTAGCCATTCTTCGTGGCGCAATCCGGCTAGCGGAAGTGGGGCGCGGGATCACCGAACCTGTACAACGCCTGCAGCGGCCTGCTCATCGACCAACCGCACACCAAATCCCCGCGTGTCCGATTCGGACCGTTCGTGTCCGGAACGACCCTATCGCCCTCCCCCGCCGTGGTCCAAAACCCGCCGCACACAACGCGGCGCAATCGCGATCCGGTTCGCCGCACATCACGCTCAGGCGGCCGTCCTGTTCCCTCGGCTGCCGGACCGAAACCGAGAAAAGGAAAGACCAATGTTGACCAAGACTCTGACGACCCTCGCCCTGCTGTCGACGATGGCGGGGTCCGCCCTTGCCGGCGACATGTTGACCCGCTTCGACGTTGCCGAAGACCAGACGCGATTCGCCTTTGCGCCGGCGCCGGTGTTCGACGACGGATATCCCGCTCATGGCAACCCGTTCGTGACCCAGGGCTACATCTATCCGGCCGGGACACTGGCTGACGGTGTCTCAGGCGTGCTCGAAAACGGCGATGCCGCCTTTCCCGACAAGGTGTTGGGAACCTGGACCTGCGACGGGTGGTTCGTCGGCGATGCCACCCACACCAAGACCGGTACCTGGCTGCTCAGCCGCCAGGTGTTCGAGTTCGCCGACGGCGATATCCTGATCACCCAGGGCCCCGAGATCGCCGACCAGGGCAAGACGTTCGTCCGCCCGATCACCGGCGGCACCGGCGACTACGCGTCGGCCGATGGTGTTATCGAACAGACCCTGCTCGGATTCACAGAGCACATGGGTGTCAGCATCACCTTCGCTATTCCGCCGGGCGGAGGCGACGCCTGATCCGACTATCGCTCCCGTCTCCGGTTTGGGCGCTGCCCGACCGGAGACGGAAGCAGGGTCGCAAACGACGGTCGTCAGTGCGTAACCCGCGCGAGTTCGGCGACGGCAGCGGTTGGAGCATTGTCAGGAAGTCAGGCACCTTCCGCCGGGAAGTGCAAAAGACAATAGGCCTACGAATGGCGATCCGATTCAGTTCGATCGGATCGCGTTTCCGTTCCCGAGCCGGGTGATTTCGGCGAGGGCAGCCGGGTACTGCAAAAAGGTCCTCCGGCAGATTTCTGCGGCCGAGCGAAAGAGCGACAGCGCCCTGTCCGAATCGTTGTTCACCAAATACCAGCTGCCGCCGTAATAGTAGGCGCCGCAACGTTCGTCATCACTCCTCGCCGCATCAATCATGGCATCCAGCGATTGCCGTCCCAGATACATCGCGACGACAGGGTACGGCCATTTGTCATCCTTCAGTTGGGTCGCATTGACGGCGAGGCTTTTCGCCCCGTCCCGGCCAGCGCGGCTTTGAGCGAGAGAGAGCCAGAGCATCGCGTCACCATCGCCGTCGGCGGCCCAGCGTTCGAGGTCGGGCACAGCCGCTGCGAAGTCACCAGCGATGTATCGGGCAACGCCGCGACTACCGTAGGCAAGGGCTAGATCGGGGGAAGCGGTGACCGCGGTGTTGAGGGCGGCAAACGCCGCATCCACGTCACCTTCCAGGCCGAACACAAAACCACGGTTGATGTGTCCCAAACCAAAGCCGGGATCAAGGGCGACCGCCCGGTCATAATCGGCAATGGCAGCGTCCAGATCGCCCTTCTCCTCATAGGCATTGCCGCGATTGACGTACACGAGGGCGTCGTCCAGGCCGAGCATGATCGCCTCGTCATAGTTTGCTATTGCGGCATCGAAGTCACGTTTTTCGAAATAGCTGTAACCTCGATTGTGGAACGCCCATACGGATTTGGGATCACGTTCTATTGCCCGGTTATGGTCCGCGATCGAGGCATTCAGATTACCCTCTTCGCCGTGCGCGTTGCCGCGTTCGTAGTACAGTGAGGCATCGCTCGGATCGAGTTCGATCGCACGGTCATAATCGGCAATGGCCGAGCCCCAGTCACCCTTGGCACTATGGGCCTTGCCGCGACTGCCGTATGCAATCGCATTCTTCGGATCGAGCCGGATCGCGTGATCGTAGCTGGCAATAGCGCCAACGAGATTTCCTTGGTTCCAGAACGCCACGCCGCGGTTGTAGTAGGCGCTGGCGAAATTAGGATCGAGCTCGACCGCACGATCGTAGTCGATGACGGCTCGGCCGTGGTTGCCACTCTCGGCGTGTGCGTAACCGCGATCGAAATACACCGTCGCATCGTCGGGATCGAGTTCGATCGCACGGTCGTAGTCGCTGACAGCTCGACCGTAATCGGCGATTTCCGCGCGGGCATAGCCCCGATTGCGCAATGCCGGGAGGTAATCCGGATCGATTTTGATCGCCAGATCGAAATCTTCTAGCGCGAGATCGATGTCGCCGTTGGTGCGGTAGGCCAGGCCACGGTCGTTGAAGTACCGGGCGTCCCCGCGATCGAGAAGGATGGCTTTGTCATAGGCCGCGATCGCCCTTCCTGGATCCCCCAAGGCCTCATAGGTAAGGCCAAGTTCGTAGTGGACCTCGGCTTCGCTCCGATCGCCCTGTTCATCGTCGAGAAGAGCACGAAGCGCCCAGCCAGCGATGCTCCTGTCGAAGTCGGCAATGCGCCTGGACTCATGAACCTCGGGTAGGTTCGGATCGAGCGCCAGCGCCCGGTCAAAGTCGGCGATGGCGGCGGTGTATTCGCCTTTCGCTCGATGCGCTTCGCCGCGATCCTTGTACGCCCAGGCATTGCCGGGATCGTGTTCGATCGCCCTGTTGTAATCGGCGATCGCGGCATCAAGGTCACCCAGTTCCGCGATGACCAGGCCACGGCTGTAATAGGCCCAGTCCAGTGACGGATCGAGCTGGATGGCCCGGTCATAGTCGGCCAGCGCCGGGCCGTTGTCGCCGTTATCCGCATGGACAAGCCCACGGTTGAGGTGAGCCCAGGCATAGTCTGGATCGAGCACTATCGCCCGGTCGTAGTCGGAAATCGCCGCATCGGCGTCGCCTCCGGCGCGGTAGGCATTGCCGCGGTTGTTGTAGACCAGCGCATCATCCGCATCACGCGCGATCGCCCTATCGTAGTCGGCAATCGCCGCATCCAGGTCACCTTTTTCGGCGTAGGCGTAGCCGCGGTTGTGGTAGATCCAGGCGTTGTCGGGGTCGAGGTCGATCGCCCGGTCAAAATCTGCGATGGCGGCATCCTGGTCGCCCATTTCAGCATAAGCGTAACCGCGATTGCGGTACGCCCAGACGTGGCCCGGGTCGCGTTCGATCGACCGGTTGTAGTCATCGATGGCGCGGTGAAAGTCGCCTTTTTCAGCGTATTCCCATCCCCGGTTGTTGTAGGCGGATGCCCGTTCGGGATCGAGTGCGACCGCTCGGTCATAGCTCGCAATCGCCCCGTCGCTATCGCCCGTGGCGCTGAGGGCGTCGCCGCGGTTGACATAGACCAGGGCATCGCCGGGATCGAGCGCAATCGCCTGATCGAAGTCAGCGACGGCTCGATCGTAGTCGCCCTTCTCGGCGTAGGCGTAACCACGATCATGGTACAGGGACGCAACATTCGGGTCGAGTGTGATCGCCCGGTCGAAATCGGCAATCGCCGCGTCCGCATCGTCCTTCAGGGCATAAGCGTAACCTCGGTCGTGATAGGCTGACGCATCGGCCTGATCGAGTACGATCACCCGGTCGAAATCAGCGATCGCTCGGTCGTAGTCGCCCTTTTCGGCAAGAGCGTAACCGCGATTGCGCAGCGCCAGCCCATAGTCGCGATCGATCTCGATGGCACGATCGAAATCAGCGATGGCGCGGTCGATGTCACCCCGGGTGCTGTGGGCGTTGCCGCGATTGTTGTAGATATGCGCATCGCCGGGATTGATCAGGATTGCCCGGTCATAGTCGGCAATCGCGGCATCGAGATTGCCCAGTTCATCCTGGGCGTTGCCACGGTAATAATACGCTATGGCATAACCCGGATCGAGCACGATTGCTCGATCGAAGTCGGCAACGGCGCGAGCATTCTCCCCTTTCTGGCTATGGACAAAGCCGCGCGCCGAATAGACGTATGCAAACTCGGGTTCGATCTCGATCGCGCGGTCGTAATCGGCGATCGCACGCTCGAACGCCCCCACTTCGCTGTGGATGAGGCCGCGGTCGTAGTAAGCCCAGACGAACTCGGGATCCAGTTCGATCGCCTTGTCGAAATCGGCAAGGGCGCGTTCGCTATCGCCATTGTCTTCAAGCGAAAGGCCGCGATTGTAGTAGGCCAGCGCGGAGCCCGGATCGATCGCGATCGCCTGGTCGAAGTCGGCAATGGCGCGAGCATGGTCACCCTGCCTGCCGTG
Organism: Hyphomicrobiales bacterium; assembly: GCA_024222895.1. GTDB lineage: Bacteria > Pseudomonadota > Alphaproteobacteria > Rhizobiales > Kaistiaceae > Bauldia. The sequence continues at coordinate 28,362 of JAAEOR010000943.1, forward strand.
GGCGTTACCCCGGTTGATGAAGTCGTACACGAGATTGGCGCCGATCGCGGTCGCCGGGTCAAAGTCGGCGATACCCCGATCCGCAGCGGCGGCCTCGCCAGTGAGGGCAGCTACCACAATGCTCGGGTCGATCCCGATTGCCAGGCCGTAGTCGACCACCGCCCGGAGATAATTGCCTTTTGCGCCATACGCGTCGGCGCGATTGATGTGGGCGACGGCAAAGTCCGGGGCGATTGTGATCGCCTGATCATAGTCGGCAATCGCCCGGTCCGTCAGGCCCTTGGCCCGGTAGGCCAGACCACGATTGTTGTAGGAACCGCCATCATCGGGATTGAGCCCAATCGCCTGATCGAAGTCGGCGAACGCCAGGTCGATAGCACCAACTGAAAGATGGATGGCGCCGCGGTTGTGGTAGGCGTCGGTGAAGTCGGGATCGATGACGATGGCCTGGTCATAGTCGATCACGGCGCGATAGAGATCACCGCGGTCGGCGTAGGCAATGGCACGGTTGTAATAGGCAACGGCGAGGTAGGGATCGATTTCGATCGCCCGGGTGTAGTCGGCGATCGCGCCGTCGGTGTCACCCGCTTCGAAGTGATCGCGACCGCGATTCATCTGCACGTCGAGCAGGCCGTGATCGATCCCGATCGCGCCCTTTGCGCCGGTCGCACCCGCATCCAGAAAGGCGTGCGCGCGGTCCGCCTGGATCGCGGCACCCAGAACGAGCAGGCCGGTCAGCGCAATGCACCGCCAGGACAATCTGAAACTCCCATATGTGCACAAGAAGCGCGCCTCAAAGCTACAATGAGCCTCGGCAGCGCTCAACCTGAAGCCCATAGGTTCTGAAAGAGGCCAGACGGCGACCCCGCCATCGGCCGAGTCCGCCGCTTGGCCGACGCGTCAATCCTCTCCGATCATCAGCGGCATCGACACGCGGATCAGTGAGCGCAGATTAGGCGAACGCCGTCCTGTCTGTGCGCTGTTCGCCCCTCAGCCCTTGCCCGAAACGGATCCGGCATCCGGTGCCGCTGCCGGCGTTTCGGCTTCCGCCCTGCCTTCCTCGGACATGAGGATAGCCACGGGCCGGGTCTGTGGGACATTGGAAAAGATGATCATCATGACCGCGGTCAACGGCACCGCCAGAAAAAGGCCGCCGATCCCCCAGATCGCGCCCCAGACGAACAGCGAGAGGATCACCACAAACTGGCTGAGATTGAGGGTTTGTGCGGCCATGCGTGGCTGGACGATGTTGCCGATGACGAACTGAACCAGTCCAATGGCGACGAGCAGGACGAGGAACGGCTTGATATCGCCAAACTGCAGCAGCGCATAAAGGGCCGGGATGGCGGTTCCCAGGATCGAGCCGATCGTCGGAATGAAGTTCAGGACGAAGATCAGGAAGGCCCAGAAGACGGCACTGTCGAGCCCGACGAAATACATGACTGCGTAACTCAGAACCGCGGTCGCCAGGCTGACCAGGAACATCGTCCACAAGTAGCTCTGGATGTCCCGTGCCACACGATCAAGGATGGCCTGCAGCCGGGCTCGCCTGTCGCTGTCCTTGACGACCGCCTTGAGCTTGATGCCGAAGTAGCGCTGTTCGACCAGCATGAAGATCACATAGACGAATACCACACCGATATTGCTGGCAAAGCCGGTCATGCCCGTGACGATGGCGCTGAGCAGCCGATCGATGTTGAGGTAACCGAGCGCCGTGTTGACCACTTCGTCGTTGGAGACGCCGGTTAATCCGGCGATCCTGTCAACGAGAATGCTGAGGCTGCGCTGGAAGTCGTCGGTCCGGGTACTGATCTGCGCGATGTTGCTCACGACGGCATCGGCGACCACCAGGGTCGCGGCGACCATCGTCAGGAAGGCGAGCGTCAGTGACAGTGGCCGCAGCCGGCCAAATCTTCGCTGCCACAGCCTCTCGAAGAAACGCGCCAGCGCGTTGAGGAAGAACCAGAAGAGCAGTGCGACCGCGAGCGGCACCAGGATCCCCGAACCATAGACCAACGCCACAACCGCGATCACCAGCAGCGCCGAGACAAAGAACGCCCCGGCGAGATAGCTTGACGTCAACCCGTTCTCGGTGCCGGCGGTCGGGCCTGCTTCACCGGAAAGGTCTGGCGTATCGGTCATGACGGACGGCTCACGATGCTCTCACCCGGCAACCACTTGCACATACTTTCGTGAAGATTCCCTAACCCGGCGCAAGTCACCGCCCCCCTTTCCGGCTTCATGTGAGGCCGTGGAGGTCAAATCGGCTTTCGGGCGTGTGCCAACACATTGAGGCCGGGCACCATTCGGTTATGTTTGTCGCATGGCCCGCATCTTCCTCAGCCACTCGAGCGCCAACAATCCCGAAGCGGCCGCGCTCCGCGACTGGTTGGTGGCGGAAGGCTGGGACGACCTCTTTCTCGACCTTGACCCGCAGCGCGGTATCGTCGCCGGAGAGCGCTGGGAGCGGGCGCTGAACGAAGCCGCCAACCGGTGCGAGGCGGTGCTCTTCCTGGTCAGTCAAGACTGGCTGGCATCCGCCTGGTGTCTCAAGGAATTCCACCTTGCAGCCAAACTGAACAAGCGCATGTTCGGCGTCCTGGTCGAGGATGTTGCGATCGATACCCTGCCACCCGAGGTAACGGCCACATGGCAGTTGGTCGACCTCGCCGCCGGTAGTGACCATGAGATGTTCCGCGCCGCGCTGCCTGATGGCAGCGAGGCCCATGTCACCTTTTCGAAAGCCGGGTTGGCGCGGCTGAAGGCCGGCCTCACCCGGGCCGGGCTCGACGCCCGCTTCTTCGCCTGGCCGCCGGCGGATGAACCGGACCGGCCGCCCTATCGCGGCCTGAAACCGCTGGAGGCCGAAGACACCGGTATCTTCTTCGGCCGCGAGGCACCGACCATCGAGACTCTCGATCGTATGCGCGGCCTGAGCGAGGGTGCACCGCCGCGTTTCCTGGTGATCCTCGGTGCGTCCGGCGCCGGCAAGTCGTCATTCCTGCGGGCGGGGCTCCTGCCGCGGCTGACGCGCGACGACCGGGCCTTTCTACCCCTGCCGATCGTCCGGCCCGATCGGGCGGCGCTCTTCGGCGAAACCGGTGTGGTGCGCGGCCTCGAGTCAGCGTGTCGGGCGGCCGGCCTCAAGCGTACTCGGGCCAAGATCAAGGAAGCGATCGAATCCGGTGCCGAGCGTGTCGCCCCTCTCCTCGCCGAACTTGCTGAGTCGGCGCGGGCACCGTCCCTGACCGACGAGCGACCCTCCGCCTGGCCCCGTATCGTCCTTTCCATCGACCAGGGTGAAGAGCTGTTCCTGTCGGAGGGTGCGGACGAGGCGTCGGCCTTCCTGGAACTGTTGTGCGACCTCGTAACCGCGGGCGATTCCAACCTGATCGTGGTGGTCACCATCCGCTCGGACGCCTACGAGCAACTGCAGGCGGCCCCGGCGCTGGATGGCATCCACCAATCCACGCTCAGCCTGCCGCCTCTGCCCCGCGGCGCTTACCAGACGGTGATCGAGGGGCCGGCGGCGCGGCTTCGCGATACCGATCGCGGCCTCACCATCGAACCGGCGCTGACCGCGACGCTGCTTGCCGATATCGAAGCCGGCGGTGCCAAGGACGCACTGCCGTTGCTCGCCTTCACCCTGGAGCGGCTGTTCCTGGAGCATGGCGGCGACGGCGATCTGACGCTCTCGGAATACAATCAGATCGGTGGCATCAAGGGGTCGATAGAAGCGGCGGTATCCCGGGCGCTCAAGGCGGCGGACGCGGACCCGGCGATTCCGAGGGACCATGCCGCCCGGCTGGCGCTGCTGCGCCGAGCGCTGATCCCGTGGCTAGCCGGGATCGATCCGGCGACCGGCGCACCGCGTCGAAGGGTGGCCCGGCTTGTCGAAATTCCCGAGGAAGCCCGGCCCCTGGTCGACCACCTGATCGCGGCGCGCCTGCTGGCCACTGACGTCTCGGCGGAAACCGGTGAGCGCACCATCGAGCCGGCTCATGAAGCGCTGCTGCGCCAGTGGGGGTTGCTGCAGGGCTGGCTGGAGGAGGACTTTGCAGCGTTTGCCACCCAGGACGCAGTCAAGCGCGCGGCGAGCGAATGGGCTGCCAATGCCAGGGACGACGCCTGGCTCGCCCACACCGCTGGCCGCCTCGACGATGCCGAATCGCTGCTGAAGCGCGACGACTTCGCCGCCTCCCTCGACCCGACCGACCGCGCCTATCTCGCTGCCGCGCGCGCCGCGGATACGGCGCGCCGAAACCATGAGCTGGAAGAAGCCCGTAAACTCGCAGCCGCCCAGCAGGAGGCCGCCGAGCGGCAGAAACAGGTGGCGCGGCGCACGCTATGGGCCGCTGTAGCTCTCGGTATCGTAGCGCTCGCTGCCGGCGCAGCCGGCGTGCTTGCCTTGCGGGCCGAACGGCAAGCGGTCGCCGCCCTGGAAGCGGGCACCGAAACGACCGAACAGATGGTCCTGGACCTCGCCCGTGGCTTCCGCGAACGGGAAGGGATCAGCGCCGCGGTTGTGACCGACATTCTCGACAGGGCCATTGCCCTGCAGCGACGCCTCGCCGCGCTCGGCGGCAACACACCCCGTCTTCAGAACGGGATCTCCTCAGCCCTTTCCGAAATTGCCCTGGCCTTCCTGCAGACCGGCTCCGCTGATGACGGAGCCGGGATAGCAGCGGCGACGGCAGCCGCGGCGGAGGCGCGCGACATCGCTTCTCGTCTCGTCGATAAGGAACCAGACAATCCCGACTGGGCCGGCTCGCTGATCCGCGCCGACATCGCTCTTGGCGACGCTCTGCTCCGCTCCGGAAAACCGGACGATGCCCTACGCCGCTATCGGGAAGCGCTGGCGACGTCGGAGCGGGTTGTCTCGGAGCAAGCGACCTTCCCGATCCAGCGCGATCTTGCCTTGAGTCTCAACCGGGTGGCGGACAGCCTGCTGCCATCGGGCCAGACCGACGAGGCCCTTGCGCTATACGATCGCAGTCGGGCTCTGCGTGAGACACTTCTCGCCGACATCGGCAAAAACGGCGATCGTCAGCCGGATCGCATCCTGCTGACCCGGGACCTGGCCATCAGCACCGCCAAGATCGGCGACACCCATCGCCAGCTGGGCGACCAGCGGCAAGCGCTGGAACACTATCAGGACAGTCTTCGCCATCGCCGTGAGCTTGTCGTTCTGGCACCCGACAACACCCGCTATCGCCGCGACCTTGCCGTTGGTCTCCAGCGGCTCGGTGCCGCCGAACATCGCCTCCTGAACTATGAGGGCGCACTCGACTATTTCGACCAAGCGCTCGACCTCCACCGCGATCTGACCCGGCTCGATCCCGGTCGCCTGGACTGGAAGTTTGACCTGTCGGTCTCTCAGGAAAACGTCGCCGACACGTATCTGGCGCTGGATCAGATCGAGAACGCGCGTCCGCTGCTGGAGAGCACCCTCGCCATTCGCCAGGACCTGGTCCTGCGCGACAATCAAAACCTCGGTTGGAAGCGATCGCTCGCGGTCGCACTTAAGAAGACGGGCGACCTATTCCGTCGCGCCGGCGATGAGCCCACGGCGCTGGATCACTACCGCAAGGCATTGACGATCAATCGCGAGCTTGTTGCCGCGACAAGCGGAAGCGGCCGCGCGCGGGTGGACCTGGTCGCCACGCTTGTCGGAGTGTCCGAGCTTGGCGACCAACCGGCGGGGCGGCTGGAAGAAGCGCTGGAAATCGTGCGGCGGCTTGACAGCGACGGGGAACTCCCTGCCGGTTTGACCAACTGGCCGGCGGAGATCGAGAGGCGGCTGGACAGCCTCGTGCAGAGGGGTCGCTAGAGCATTCCGCTCTTTGTCAGAATCGCAGGGGCGATTGAGGTGCGCCGCTTTTCGCGCGACGATGCAACAGCACTCCTCCCCCGCGTTTTGCGGGGGAGGTGGCATGCGAAGCATGGCGGAGGGGGC
>JAAEOR010000944.1 GCA_024222895.1 Hyphomicrobiales bacterium
CCTAATCCTCTCTTCCTAGAGCTGCCTGGTTTTGGAATGTATACTCTACGGGCTGGCATAAATTTATAGCTCCCCGTTTTGAGTTTCATTTGAATGAGTTGCAACCACTCGGTTGCCACTTCTCCAAATTCTTCTACCGACATCTCGTCTACTCCTGCTGCACCGGCATTTCTTCTTACTTGCTGCCATGCCTGACGCAGTCGTCCCATGTTGTAGATTCGCTCCAACACTCTTTCCTGTTTCACGTTACTCCTCCGTGACTCTTCCTACTCCAGAAATTATCGGGTCGCATGCTGCTATTTGCCGGAATCGGATAGCCTTAATCACAGGGACATTCGTCCAATAGACATCCCACCATTCTTCCGTGGAACTTGCTACCCCCTCTTGGGATTTCTGACTCCACCACATGACAACTCTATTTCGATTTTCTGGAGACGTCACTATCACTTTTCGTCCACGGCTTTCCATAATCCAACGACGCTATTGAATTATCTGGCTACAGCCAGTCGTCAGAGTTTTCC
>JAAEOR010000945.1 GCA_024222895.1 Hyphomicrobiales bacterium
AAAGCCGTCGTGGGGCTTTCCCCATAGGCCGCGCCCAGCGTCCCGCGGCTTCCTCCTTGTCAGATTTTTCAACGCGGGCCACCGCACCCAGTGACAAACCAAACGCCTTGGCCCGCATCAAAAAATCTAAGACAAAGCGGCATTCACGATATGCAACGAGTGTCCAATCCGCGACACGGGCGATGCTGACGCTTTGTGCCAACACCGGTCGTAGCGACCAAGGTCAAATCGTGCCGTGATGACGTCGCGCGCGTCACTTGAGGCCGCGTGGGTAGAACCTATAGCTGTATTGCATCGCAAATATTGCCCTTGTAGGCTTTGTTAATGCCGGGCCGAGAAACGCAACCAAGCATCCCAAAGAACTGGAATGAAAGCGACCGAAAGACATCGCCCCTCGTCCATCGACGTAGCGCACCTTAAGGGTGTCGATATTTTCTCCCAACAGATTGTTTTCGGTTTTCCTGATCGTTATCGCAGCGGCAGCGACGATCGACAGCGGCAAGCTTCCGATCGTTAAATGACATCTCGCGCCCCGGAGTTTGACTACGTCATCATCGGAGCCGGCGCGGCGGGGGCGGTCATTGCCAGCAGATTAAGCGAGCTGCCCGACGCGACAGTCGCCTTGCTCGAGGCCGGACCGGCGGACAAGAACGCTAATATCCACCGACCTGCTGGGCTGTTTAGGTTGTTCGACGGCGACCTGACCTGGAACTATCGCACGGTGCCGCAGATTCATGCGGACAATCGGGAAATGCTGTTCCTGCAAGGACGCGTGCTGGGCGGTGGCAGCTCAATCAATGGGCAGGTTTTCACCCGCGGTTGTCCTGAGGACTACGATCGGTGGGCGCACGAAGAAGGTTGTCCTGGATGGTCGTTCACGGATGTGTTGCCTTACTATCGCAAGTCGGAGAACAACGACCTTCTAGCCGGTGCCTATCATGGCACAGACGGCCCCCAGGCGATTTCGACCATGGCGCCCGATCCGCTGACGCGTGTGTTTGTCCAGGGATGCCAGCAGGCCGGTATTCCCTACACCGCGGATTTCAACGGTGCATCCCAGAGGGGGTCCGGGTTCTACCAGACCTTCACCCGCCACGGCCGACGGTGTTCAACCGCGGTGGCCTATTTGGACGGCGCCCGAAAGCGAGCCAATCTCACCATCCGAACAAATTGCATCGCCCATCGCATCCTGATCGAGCACGGTCGCGCCGTGGGCGTCGAAATCAGCCACGGCGGACACGCCGAGACGCTGCGTGCGACGCGGGAGGTCATCGTTGCCGCCGGCGCGATCGGTTCGCCGAGGTTGCTCTTGCATTCCGGCATCGGGCCAGCAGACCATTTGCGTGAACTTGGCATCGACGTGAGGGCAGACCTGCCGGGGGTCGGCGAGAACCTCCAGGATCATCTCGATGTCGATATCGTCTTTGCCGTCGACAGCGGCTTCGGGTTCGATAAACTCAAACCATCCCACCGCATGTTGTGGGCAGGCTTGCAGTACGTTCTATTCGGGACCGGGCCGGTCACGTCGACCATCGTCGAGGGCGGGGCATTTCTGTCCGTCGACTCCACCTCGCCGACGCCCGACACTCAATTTCATTTTCTACCTGCGTCGGGACTGGAGCCTGGGGTACCACCGGTGCCGACCGGCTCGGGCTGCACTCTCAATACGTATTTTCTGCGGCCCAAGAGCCGTGGTTCCGTCAGGCTAAAGAGCGACGATCCCACAGACGAGCCGCTGATCGATCCCGCCTATCTGGCGGATCACCATGATCTTGAAATGTCGGTGAAGGGCGTGAAGATGATGCGCAAGATCATGACCCAACCGGCCTTTGAAGCAGTTGGCGCGCGCGAACACTTTCCAGGTCGTGGAGTTGAGACCGATGACGACATTGCGGCATACGTGCGGGCCCATGGCCGCACCTCCTACCATCCAGTCGGAACCTGCCGAATGGGCACAGGTGACTTGGCCGTCGTGGATGCCAGTTTACAGGTACGATCCATTAATTCGCTTCGCGTATGCGATACCTCGATCATGCCGAGTCTCGTCAGTTCAAACACCAACGCAGCGGCAATCATGATCGGCGAAAAGGCCAGCGATCTGATCAAGGAGTCCAGAGAGGACATTGGTATGTCGGTGCGGTACGATGAGGACGATGACTGACGTGCCACAAACGTAATGAAAGGAAGCGGTTTGAGCATCGAACGGCCAACAGTCGCTGTGGTCGGCGCCGGCGCCATGGGAAGTCTTTTTGGCGGACTCCTCGCCGAGGGCGGACTTGCCGTGACGCTTGTCGACGTCTGGCAGGACCACATCGACGCGATCCAGGCAAACGGTCTATGCATGGTCGGTTTTGGCGGAGACCGAACGATTGCCCTGACTGCTACGTCGGAACCGGATACCGTCGGCCAGGTCGATGCTGTCTTCGTTCAGTGCAAGGCTACGCAAACTTCGGATGCGATCCGTCGGGCAGAAGCGTTGTTCGGGCCTCACACGGTTGCGATCTCATTCCAGAACGGTCTGGGAAACGAGGAAGTGATTGCCGATATCGTTGGCAGCGAGCGCGTGCTGGGCGGATTGACATTGCAGGGTGCAAGCATCGAGGGGCCGGGCATTGTCCGCAACTATGCCAACGTGCAGTCATTCATCGGCGAAATGGCGGGCGGTATAAGCGAGCGAGCAAGGGCGCTCTCCAGGAGCCTGTCCGTGCACGGTCTGCCGGTCACCGCCAGCGCCAACATTCGCCTAGAAATCTGGCGGAAGCTCATGATCAACGTGGCGGTCAGCCCAACAAGTGCTATCGCCGACCTGCCGATTGCACGGGTCATCGCCACGCCTGAGATGCGAGCAGCCATCGATTTGGCACTTTGCGAAGCCGCGGCAGTGGCGACAGCGGAGGGAATCGAAATTGACTTCGCCGAGTGTCGATCGTCGGTTAGCGCATTGGCGGACAAGACAGGGGCAAACAAGTCATCGGTTTGTGTTGATCTCTTGAACAAGCGCAGATCCGAGATCGACGTTATCAATGGGGCGATCGTGCGGCTCGGGCGCAAGCACGGCATCGAGACGCCGGTTAACACGGCATGGGTAGGTGCTATCAAGGCGCTGGAGAGCAAGTTCGCTTAGTTTGAATTGCTAACCCAAGAGGACAGATGGCGAAGCCATGACTTCGACCCTTGAGATCAAAGAGGGCACGTTCTTTGTGCCTGACCTCGACGCCATCGCGGAGACGATCGAACATCACCTTAGGGATGTCTTCGCCGAGGTGTCGGTGTCCGTTGCAACGTGCCCGGATCTCACGACCATTGGCTGTGCACAGGTCGGCCTCGGGGGCAGTCCCGCCCTGATCGAGATCGGCGGCGAACCCTATGTCCATAATCCGCTGTATCGCGCCGAGGGATCATTCGACCTTCGCGCCATAGCTGAGACAGCGGATCTTGCTGGATGCAAACTCATTGGCGCCGGGTTTCCATCCCTGACGGAGACGGCGGGGAAGTGCGGGGAATTGATGCCGTGTGAGGATCTCGACGGGGTGCGCCTCAGTAAACTTGCTTGGGTCGGCGCGTCCGGCGAGCCCCGCCTGGAAGACTACCGGTCGTCGCAGCATGGCGGATTAGGCAATCTCTACGCCTGCCGGGGCCTGACCGGCGACGTGGTCCGAATCGTGGTGCGAAAGAGAACCGGAGAGGAGGCGTCATTCACGCAAGCTATTCGCAGCGCGCTGGTCGGCCTGACAGCGGATGGCACGCGTCATATCGGATTGGGCGGGGTATTCAGGGTGTTGGAGGGAAAGGTCCGAGCGCATATCTCGCCCGACTTCGAATGTATCCCGTTTCCCTACTACGACACCGAGAAGAACCAGGTCACCCGACCGGATTTTCTCCGGTTCTACGACGATATGGGGCCCGATTTGACCTGCCTGTCGGTATTGTGGACCGGCGACCCTTCGGGTGGGCAGCTTCATCTGCGTCCAACCGGCGAGCACACCCACTTTTTTAACACTGTGGGCAGACAGGAAGGCGGGCACTACCATTTCGACACAACGCCTGAGAGCATATCCTATGAGGGCTACTTTCATCCGGCGGAGCGTGTGGTCCGGGTCAACGACATCTACGCGAGGCTAGCATCATGAAGATCGGCCTGTTCGGCTCCGGGCGCGTTGGTCGACTGCACGCCCGCAATATCGCCGAACACTCTCATGCTGAGTTGGGCGCCGTTTACGACGTGGACACCGCTGCATCGCAAAATGTCGTCGATCAATTCGGTGGCAAGCTTGCCCGCTCCGCTGAAGAGATCTGGGCGATGCCCGATATCGACGCTGTTCTGATCGCCTCATCAACGAACACCCATGTCGACCTCCTGTACGGCGCTGTCCACTCGGGCAAGGCAGCTTATTGCGAGAAGCCCATCGACCTGGACCTTGAAAAATCAAAACGCTTCGCGGTGATCGCCGAGGCGTCCGATGTCCCGATCTTTGTCGGCTTTCGGCGACGTTTCCTGGCGGAGCTTCAGGCCGTTCATGACCGGCTGCGCAGCGGCTCCATCGGTAGGATCGAAATGATCCAGATGATGGCCCGGGACGCTCAGCCGCCGCCGATTGACTATGTCAAGGTGTCGGGCGGCTTCCTGCGTGACAAGGCGATCCACTACTTTGATCTGCTCTGTTGGCTGACCGATGACGCACCGGTCGAGGTTCATGCCGTGGGATCCTGTCTGGTGGACGACAGCATCGGGATCGTCGGCGATGTCGACACTGTCATGGTGACCCTGAGGATGACGGACGGCGCGCTTTGTCAGATTGCGAATGGGCGAAGATCTTCATTTGGCGTGCATGAGAGCATCGAGGTTTACGGCGCGGACGGACGGTTGCGATGGGACCCAGGCGCGAGATCGGCCGTGATGTCGGCGACAGATGGCGGGGTTCTGCACATCCCGCCGAAGTCGACGGACATCTATTTCGGGCAGGAAAGCTTCGCGGCAGCTCTCGACAGCTTCGTTCGCGCAGTGAAATCGGGCGAAGCCATGTCCCCTTCAATCGGTGACGGAATACGGGCACAGATTATCGCCGACGCCGCAACGGCTTCGCTTCAGTCAAACCGGCCAATCGCAATTTCGTACTGAAACCTTGGAACCTGCAACCGGCGCAAGGGACCGGCGGCGCGGGACTGGATGGCGGCGCGGGCCGAAGACCTGTTGCCGGTGGAATATTTCCACGTCGTCTTCACCTTGCCGGCCGAGATCGCGCGCAGCGCCTACTGTAACAAGCGGGAGGTCTACGATCTGTTGT
>JAAEOR010000946.1 GCA_024222895.1 Hyphomicrobiales bacterium
CCACCGCGAAAGGCCGCCGCATGATGACAGCGCCATCACCTGCGTCGATCCCGATCCGGAACTGGTCAGCGGTCCGGAAAGGCATCATCGTACGCCACGATCTCGTGCCTGCCTTGAACTCATCTCGACGGCCCCCGCGCATCACCTTGAGGCACACCCCAATCGCTCTGCGGCATCAGGTGACGCCGACCCGGAACCGGCAGCTCTTCCATCGCTCGCCCGCCGACACCAGCGAAGCCCGACGGCCTGCCGGCGCATGCCGACGAGGCGGCCGACGTCAAGGCGGCGATGAAGCTGCTGGCCATCGCCTTCGTCGACGGCGATCGCGATGCGATCGAGGCGCTGATGGTTCCGGGCAATGTCGCGATCACCGAATTCTACGGCGGGCCGGTTGGATACCGCCAGCAACTGGATACGCTGTCGGATCTGAAATACGAGAGCTACGAACGCCATGACGTCGATGTGGTTCTGCTCGCGCCCGACGCCGCCTATGCCAGCCACGAAGTGGCGGTAGAAGGCACATACCGGGGCACGCCGCTGCCGCCGCGTTTCTACGTGACCGAGATCTGGGTGAAACGCGACGGCGCGTGGATGCAGGAACTCTACCAGTCGACGGTCATCAAGCGTCGCTGACGGCCACGGATGGCCGGCGATTCACTGGGCCGGCAGGAGGGAGTGCCCGAACGTCGATCGGCCGCGCGCGCTATCGCCAGAGCAGAGAGACGCGGCGCGGCGCGTCATGTCGGGCGTTGGCGAGCGCGTTCATTCCACGGTGCAACAAGACGTAGTCTTTCGGTCGATCGCCGGGCCCAGGCTGTCCCGGCCAGAGCATCGACGTATTTCGTCACTGCCGCGCGGACGTATCGAGCTCGCCTTGTTCCGCAAACGTTGCTGCTAACAGCTAACAGCCCGGTGATTGTCTTCGAGGCCGAGGTCCACAAATGGACATCGGTGGGCGACATGCCGGGATAGGTCTCGCAAACGATCTTGCCCTTATGCACCATCAGCACACCCTGATGACGAAACCTCGGATGGACGATGTGGTCCTTCAGGGTAAGCGGGCCCTCGCCATCAGCACTCCTGTCCTGCGAGGTGGTCGGCTGTGACGGAAGTGAAGCGCGCCAATTTCGGACGTTTAAGGCCCACTCTTGCTGGCCCCAAACACCCGAAGACTATTCCGGCATCAGTCGAAGCGCTTCCAGACGGCTTCGACATAGCCGCGGCCGGCCACGGTCATCGGATTGACATACCGCCATACGCCGTCCTCGACGTCGAAGCACGGCGCTGCTGAACACCCCGCCTCTCTCAGTCCATCGTCACCCAAATTCAGGCATAGCTCCACCTCGCCGCGTGAGAAGCGCAGCAACTGATATGTAATGCAGTTCGTATCGCTCGGGATCGTCGCAAATCAAGCGCTCGATGTGGGCAAAGATTTCATCGATCGTTTGATCCACATTTGGGCGATCCACGAAGGCCATGCGTAGCTGCGGTTCGGTGAAGGCGCGAAAGAAATTGACATACGCCGAGGCAAATTTTGCCACGTCTGCGGTGCGGCGAAACTCTTCGACAAAGGGCACGGACACATCGAAGGTCTCAGCGCGGTCTAGTCGAAACAGTGATCCAAGTGGAGCTTCAGGCGTTGCCACCAGGCTGATCATCTCGTCGACCGTTCGATAGTAGAACGGACTGTAATAGGTCTCGTAGCCGGCACGACCGATCCGGCCTGCAGCGACCGCAGCCAGCAGCGCGTCATTCAGGGCGTCGGTGATGCGGTCGCAATTGTGCCACACTTCACCGGCCCCAAAACACTGAAGTAGAAGCAACCCGCCAGGAACCAGCTCAGCCGCCCGCGCTCTGAGAAAACTCTCCATGTCGGCCAGCGTTTGTTCAAGGAACGCTTCCTTCTCCTCCTGGCTTACGCTGCCCGGGGCGTCTGGCGTGCTCGGTCCATTTGCCTGGACATGGTGCTCGAGGCGATCGATCGGGCGTCGGCTCAGATAGCCAATGGAGTTGAATGTGGTCGCAACATGAAGGGAGCGCGGCGGCAGTAGCTGGCCGTAAAACGAACCGCCGACCACGGCCGAATAGGTTTCAGCAACGTTGAAGACCGAACGCCCTTCCGGCCGGAGCATCGTCAAGAGTCGCGAATAGTCATTGAGCGGGAGGTCGGTGTGCATGGTCAAAATGGGCTGTGCAGTACGTTTTCGGACGGCGGCGACGACAGCTTGCGTAGCCGCGATAGAGTTCCGCCCCTCGGAGCATCCAAAGTCGGCGACCCCTATCGTCGGTGATCCTTCAGTCAGCCGCATATTCGCAATTGCGTCTTCGAGCCAGGGAAGGACAGCGTCGATAGTTGCCCTCTGGGGTGTCGAATGGCGGTCGTAAAAACCATGACCCTTCATCGCCCTCACCACAGTTTCTGCAGCACCTGCATTTTCTGAGGGACTGGATGGGCTCGTGTTCGCGCTATGGTCCGGCATGCAAGCCTCCAAGTGAAGCACAAAGCGATGTCCTCACCCTAGTCGCGCGGTTAGGGCGGTGGCAATACTCTGGCGCGTTGGAGGTCTGCCGCGCCGCCGGCGGCGGGACCAGGTATTCTCCGCCTTCACCCTTGTCATCGCCCGAGGGGCCGACATCGGCGATCGGCGTCTGCCAGGCGTTGACAATGGTACCGAAGTATTCGGCTTTCTCCCCCGCCGGCGGGACATCGATCACCATCGGGCCATCGGCGGTTGTCAGCCCGCCGAGTGTGGAATGAGCTGTCGTCGGCCGATCTTGATCGTAACGATCTCGCCTGAGCTGATCAGATGATGGATAGTGCGCTCGGATAGGCCGAGGCGTTGAGCAGTATCGGAAATTGAGAGTGTCAGGCTGTCATCTGTTGCCGTATCGCGGCATGATCGTCGAGACCGGCAAGACCAATCAGGTCATCAATGCGCCGACCGACGACTACACGCGGGCGCTTTGCTCTGCCATTCCCAACCCAGATCCGCGCCACCGTCGGATTCACAATCGCTTCCGCTACAACCCCGGGAAAGTCACATGAAGATTGCCGCGATCAAGCCCTATGCCGTGGAAGTCGGCATCCGCAACCAGCTCGTCGTCAAGGTCGAGACCGACAACGGCTTGTTCGGGTGGGGCGAGAGTGGACTGTCCGGCCGCGAGAAAGCCGTCCTGGGCGCAATCGAGCACTACGCGCGGTTTCTGATCGGGCGGGATGCGTTCGCGATCGGCGCTTTGTGGCAGGAGATGTACCGAAGCCAGTATTTCGAGGGCGGGCGTGTCCTGCAGGCGGCTGTGGCAGTGATCGATATCGCCCTCCACGATGTCAAGGGGAAGGCCCTGGGCGTGCCGGTCTATGACCTGCTCGGCGGCAAACAGCGCGACCGCGTGGCGACGTTCGCGACAACCTCGGCACCGCCCGGACCGGAGATGATGGAACAGGCAAAGATGCTGATCGACCATGGCTGGACGGCGATGCGCCTGTCTCCGTCCGGACACGGGTCTGGCAGTATCTATGAGCCGCGCCAACATCTGGCGATAAGCGCCGAATGGTGTGTCCGGGCGCGGGAGGCGTTGGGCCAGGAGGTCGTGCTCGGCATCGACCTGCACCATCGCCTTTCCGTCGCCGAGGCGGCCAGCTTCTGTCAGAAGATGCCGAGCGGAACGCTGGATTTTGTCGAGGAACCGATCCGTGACGAGACTCCGGAGGCCTATGAGGCCCTCCGCCGCCTGACCGACATTCCGTTTGCAGTTGGCGAAGAGTTTGCGTCGAAATGGCAATTTCTTCCCTACATCGAGCGCGACATCCACCAATTCAATCGAATTGATGTGTGCAATGTCGGTGGCCTGACCGAGGCGATGAAAGTCGCCGGCTGGAGCGAAGCGCACTATGTCGACATGATGCCGCACAACCCGCTTGGCCCGGTCTGCACAGCCGCATCGGTGCACTTCGCAGCGGCCATCCCCAACTTCGCCTGGCTCGAAACCCGATCCTCGCCGGCCGAACATCACCTTGGGTTCGACAGTTCCGAGTTCTTTCCCGTCCAGCCCAAACTCGAGCACGCCGCATACGTC
>JAAEOR010000947.1 GCA_024222895.1 Hyphomicrobiales bacterium
CCACCGCGAAAGGCCGCCGCATGATGACAGCGCCATCACCTGCGTCGATCCCGATCCGGAACTGGTCAGCGGTCCGGAAAGGCATCATCGTACGCCACGATCTCGTGCCTGCCTTGAACTCATCTCGACGGCCCCCGCGCACCACCTTGAGGCACACCCCAATCGCTCCGCGGCATCAGGTGACGCCGACCCGGAACCGGCAGCTCTTCCATCGCTCGCCCGCCGACACCAGCGAAGCTCGACCACTTTCCCCATAGTCGCCGCGCCAGACACCCGCGGCTTCCTCCTTGTCAGGTTTTCCAACGCGGGCCGACACAGCCCCGGCGACCACCGTCACGCAGCGGACCGCATCGAAAAACCTCCAACAGAGCGGCCCTGGGATTTCCTCGCAACTATCCCGCCTGCGCCATCGGGTGAACGGTCAAAAAGTGCCAAAAGCGGACATGTAGTAGGCAAACCCTGTCAGCAGGGCAGGCTCTAGGGCTTTGTCAGAGCAACGCCGACTGGCGTGTGAAAGCACGGCGTGAAGTCGGTCAGGCCGCCAATCGACGGTTGGTGTTCAGATTGCCCGGCCTGTGTTGAAACCGGCGAGCACTGCTTCATAGGGGTCGCCCGGCCAGTCACAATCACCGACGACGTGAAATTCGATGTCCAGTTCCTCGACCAGACCAGCGGTGGCGGCATCGATAAGGCCACGCTCCCTTTCGCGAGCGATTGCGAAGACAATCTGGTCGACATCCTCCAGAGTCTCTATCGCGCCGCCCGATTGCAATTCGACGCTGTCCTTGTCGATCCGCTCGATGTTCGAATTCAGCCGGACATCGATTTGTTTGCTCTGCTCGACCCGGGCCAGCAGCATCTTCCGCGCTATGAACTCCAGATCCTCGACCAGTATGTCGGTGGCCTCGATCACCGTGACGGTGGCGCCTTTTTCTGCCATGTACTCGGCGGTGATCATGCCGATATTCTGGCCGCCGACGACAACTGCGTTTACCCCCACGTCGACACGACCACGGACAATGTCGTCGCAATGGGTGACCGTCTCGACCTCGAGCCTGTCTTCAAAGCCGGTGATATTGGTCGGCATGAAGGGCCTCGTACCAGTGGCGGCGATCAGGACATCCGGTGCCTCCGCCCGCACATCCTCGGCGGTGACCTCCTTGCCGGTCACCACGTTCACTCCCGCTGTTTCGCACATCCGGATCCGGTCGCTTATCGCCCGGCCCCAGGCCACGCGGTTACGCGGTGCGCGCAGGACGTTGATAATCCCGCCCAGTGTGTCGGTCTTTTCATAAAGCGTGACGTCATGGCCGCGCTCGGCGGCAACGCGCGCGGCCTCCATCCCGGCCATGCCGCCGCCGACCACCATGACCTTGCGGGCGTCCGCGGCCGGTGTCAGCTTCGAGAACCGTTCGCGCCCGACAGCGACGTTGACAGTACAGACCAGGGGCAGGTTTCCGAACATCTGCGCGGTGCATCGGTTGCAGGCGACACAGCCGACCACATCGTCTTTGCGTCCCGAAATGGACTTGGAATAGATCTCGGCATCGGCATGGAACGCGCGCGACATGTGGACGAAATCACAATCGCCGTCCGACACTGCACGCTCAGCAATGTCCATGTCGTTGATCCGTCCGGCGCTGAATACTGGGATCGACACGGCCTCTTTCATCTGGCGCGCCAGCGGCAGCAAATATCCCTGTTGCAGGTCCATCGGCTGGACGATGCCTTCGATAAATTCATAGGTCCCGGTCGACACGTCCACAAAATCGAGCCCCAGCCCCTCTAACTGGTTCACCAGCCCGATCATGTTGTCTATCTGGTAGCCGCCCTCAATACCTTCCTCGGACGACAGCCGGATACCAGTGGGCATGTCCGGCCCGACTGTGTCACGAATGGCCTGATAGATCTCTGTCGCAAAGCGCCAGCGGTTTTCGTCGCTGCCACCGTATTGATCGGTGCGCTGGTTGTTAACGTGGCTCAGAAAGTTGGTCACCAGATAACCATGTGCGCCATGGATGTTGATCATGTCATAGCCCGCGGTTTTGGCGCGGCGTGCGGCGTTGGCATAGGCCTGCACAACGTCGGCAATCTCTTCGACACTCAGCGCGTGCACCTGGTGATTGCCAACCATATCCAGTGGGCGGTTTGACGGCCCCACTGGCTGCAACCCAGTCCGCTGCATGTTGCAGTTGCGCCCGGCATGCATCAGCTCGGCCGCTGTGCGGCAGCCATGCGCCTGTACCGCCTCGTTCAGCCGCTTGTGCCCTGCGATATGGTCGTCATGCCACAGACCAAGCTGATAGATGTTGCCTTTTCCGCGCATGTCGACATAAGTCGCCTCGAAATTCATCATGCCAACGCCGTGTTTGGCGCGCTCGACATAGTAGTCGATATAGTTCTGGCTCAGATTGCCCAGTCGGTCGCACCAGTTCTTTTCCATCGGTGACAGCGTGATGCGGTTGCGGATCTCCAGATTGCCGATGCGCCCTGGCTTGGTAATGCTCTCGTAGCCCATGTCTTAACCTTCCATTTTTCATGAGATATCCGGTGACGATGTTCGGATATCTCACGATTTCCATCTGGTTGGCGGGCTTTCGCCCGGGTTAGGTCACAAGGCGAGCGCCCGTTCGTATGCCTCGCCAATTACAATCTGGATAAGTCTAGCTGACACGCAGTCACCGATGCGTTCGATTTGAATTTCGGAGAACCGAACATCCTCCTTGAGCGAAAGGTAGAGTTCCTCGCGCGACCTGCGTCCAATGACGGGTACAACTGCCTGGACGCCTTCGATCCAGGTTCCGTCGGCTGGCAGCATGACGTACTTTCCCCAGCCTTCCCCGTCAGTCGAAGAAAACACGGGTGCGACCTGCACCCTGTCTTCTTCGATCGCCTGAACGGTGGTTGTTGTGTGGAAATGGATACCCTTCAACGCGGCGCGGCGCAGCGAGAGATGGCGGTTCCCGGCCTCGACATCTCCGAGAATATGAAATGCTGGCGTCACAACGTGAACTTCGCAGCCCGCGTCCGCGAGGAATTCGGCGGTGCCAGCCGCTTCCCAATGGCCATTTGCGTCGATCAAGACAACTTTGCCCGTGAGTTCGCGTTGCCCGGAAAGGATTTCGTCGACCCCAGTAACCAGAGGAAGGTCGAGTCCAGGCAATTCCGGAGTAATCTGTCGTCCGAGCTCGCGCGAGCGAGCCCCATCCCCGCCTCCAGAAGGAAGGTTGGGCTCGGACCCGGTGGCAACGATCACGCAATCCGGCGAGAGAGAGGCGACCAAATCGGAATCTGCTACGGTATTGCGACGAATGTCCACGTCGAGGTCATCCAGCACCGCTTCGAGGTACGATGCGACTTCGCCGATTGGTCCGTGCTCAGGTTGGACTTCGGCGAGTTTGACTTGTCCCCCTAAGGTCCGCTCTTGTTCGATCAGAGTGACATCATGACCCCGCCGCGTGGCAATCTCGGCATATTTCATGCCGGCTGGCCCGCCTCCCACAACCACTACTTTCCTTTCGATTGCTGCGGGAGGCAGATTGAATTCATCAACCTGAAGCTCACGCCCTGCAGCTGGGTTTTGAACACAACGGATGTCCTTTTCCTGCATCATTTGGAAAAGGCACG
The DNA here is from genome assembly GCA_024222895.1 of Hyphomicrobiales bacterium. Classification (GTDB taxonomy): domain Bacteria; phylum Pseudomonadota; class Alphaproteobacteria; order Rhizobiales; family Kaistiaceae; genus Bauldia. The sequence goes on from JAAEOR010000947.1 coordinate 3,628, forward strand.
CATCGTTGCATGCCAGGCAATAGCGGATCAGATGACCCTGGCCATCGCGTATTTTGTTCGGTGTCTCGGGATCAGCGATCAGTTGCCGCGCCATACCGATGAAGTCAGCTTCGCCCGAAGTAACCAGATTGGCAGCAGTCCCCGGATTGACTCGCCCAAAAGCGATGACCGGCAGTTCGGTCGCTTCCTTCAACATGACGTTAATCTTGTGCAAATCCTCCGGGGCTACGCCTGCCGGCGGGATTTCCATCCAAAGGCTGGAATAGGAGCCGGCGTCTGAGTTGAAATAGTCCACAATGCCGCGGGCTTCGAGGTGACGAGCCATTTCCAAGCCGTAGTCCTCAAAGTAGCCAAATGAGGTGAATTCGTTGACGCAATGCCTCACGCCAATTGGGATGTTGTCTCCAACTTCAGCGCGGACGGCTTCGAGGACCTCGTCCGAGATACGCATGTTGTTGGCCAGGTTCCCGCCGTAGCCGTCGGTCCGCCGATTGAAATACGGCGAAGCAAATGCCCGCAGTAGACCATCGTGACCGATCTTCACCTCGATGCCGTCAAATCCGGCTTCAACGGCGTTCCTGGCGCTTATTGCGAACCCCCGCACGATCTCCGCAATGTCATCCAGATCCATTGCCATTGTCGTGAAGTTGCTTGACGGCTCTGGCATCTGAGTAGGTGCCCACATGATGGGTGGCGGATGCTCAGCCGAAGAGTGTCCACAATGGTTGAGCTGGCAGAAAATTTTGCCCCCATGCTCATGCACGGCGTCTGTCACACGTGTGAAAGGCTGGATAACCTTGGGATCCCAACAATCAACCTGCCGCCGTGAAACCTTTCCAGTTGGATGTACTGCGACACTTTCAAAGATAATCAGTCCGCAGCCTCCTTTGGCACGTGCTTTGTGATAGGCGGCCATTTTGTCCGTCGGTAATCCGTCCCAGCTACCCAACGCAGTGAAATGCGGCTGGAACACCCACCGATTTCGGATCTCAACGCCAAGCAACGTTTTTGGCACATAGAGCGCCGATGCAGCTTCATTCGCGATGGAACCCGAGTCTGGATTTCGTTGGATTGTCTGTTTCATGCCTTCGCCTCCGTCGGGCTTTTCACCAATCGCCCATGTCTGGCGTGATATCTTCAAGGCTGCGACCGACGATCAATTTTACCGATGCTGCAATGGCTGCGACGTAAATTTCACTTCCCTCTTCAATAAGCGCGTTGAGCGCAAGGGACTATTGCGAATAACGTCACAGGATATCTGACGCGAGATATGGCTGGTTTTGGGTAATGGGCCGCTCTGGCGGCTTGCGGCGTTGCGGTGACGGCGAGACCATTGGCGAACTCGACGCCTTCAAAGCCTCTGGGCAAATATTTTTCGCCGTTCAGTCGGCGCGGGTTCAATGCCGTGCGTCGACTTCGACAATCTCGTCCGGTTTTTCACCTGTGTAGGACCAATTGAGCAGCCGGACGATATGAATGACAGGCAGCTTTGTGTCGGCACGGATTTGTTGCAGACAGCCGATATTGCCTGCCGTGATTACACTGGCGCCTGTCGCTTCCAGTGCGTCCACTTTGCGCTTCTGAAGCTGGGCTGAAAGCTCACTCTGGAGTACCGAGTACGTTCCCGCCGATCCGCAACACATGTGTTCTTCCGCCGGCCTGACCTGCTTGAAGCCGGCTTTTAGTAGCATCCTGCGAGGATCATTTGTGATTTTTTGAGCGTGCTGGAGAGAGCAGGCGGCATGGTAGGCAACTTTAAGCTTCGGCTTGATGACAGGTTTCGGCAATTCGATAGACTTAAGAAACTCAGTAACATCGACAGCGATTTCCGATATCCTCTGTGCCCGATCACGATAGTCCGGATCGTCCCGTAGTAGATGGCCGTAATCTTTGATCGTGGTGCCGCAGCCGGTCGTGGTTATCACGATCGCATCCAATCCTTCATTGATGAGTGGATACCAGGTGTCGACGTTATTGCGCGCCTGATCGAGGGCCAAGTCGGATTTGCCAAGATGCAGAACAAGTGCGCCACAGCAGCCGTCTCCATCCGGCAAGATCACTTCCACGCCAACGTGCTGGAGAAGGTTGACCGCTGCGCGATCAATTTCACTGTCGAGTATCTGCTGAACACAACCCGAAGGAATCAGAATCATTTTTTGCGGTTCGCCCCTGGCGGCATGTGTGCCTTTCGCCACGCCGTTCTGGGACATCTGCGCAGGGATCGAATCCAGTAACGCCGCGAATGGCTTCAGGGGTCCAATTGCCTTGAGTAGCGGAGCAACTCCCCGAAAGGGCCGCCCAAGCTTCATTGCTCGGGAAAACCGATCAGGATCGGGAAGCGTCCTGGTGAGCAGATTACGCACCAAACGGTCCAGCAGGGGGCGGCGGTAGGTCTCCTCGATATGCTCGCGAGCAAAGTCGATCAGATGCATATAGTCGACATCGGAAGGACAGGCAGTCAGACAGGCATTGCAAGACAGACACCGGTCCAGATGCGCAACAGTCTCCGCGTCGGCTGCGCGATTATTCTCGATCATGTCTTTGATCAGGTGAATGCGGCCGCGCGGGCTGTCGAGTTCATCCTCCAGAATATTGAATGTCGGGCAAATGTCGTTGCAACAACCGCATTTGATGCACGTATTTATGATCTCCTGCGCTTCGTGAGGGCCGCCGGTTTCGGACTGATTCCCGTCCTGGGGTATGTGATTGATCAAGGCTTTTCTCCCACTGCAAAGCCTTGAAAGTAAGGTCTGGCATCAAAGGTATTTTCGGGATCGAGCGCCTGTTTCATGGCCCGCTCGAATCGCTCTTCGCCGGCCTTGATACGCCGAACCGGTGCTAATTCTTCCGGACCGCAAATGAGCCGTGCATGCGCTGATGGCGTGTCTGTAATCGCGCTCATAACCATTGGCGCAGCAGCGACATCGTGATGCCAAACCCAAACAAGCCCGCCGCGCCAATCGGTCAGCGTGTCGGCGCCAATCTGCGCCAGCCGCGCGGCAAGCTCTCCGCCCTGCGATGGTCGCCCGGTGATCCGCCACAATACGCCATGCGAATCTGGAAAGAGCGTTCTGGCACTACCGATGGCCCGCCAGATGGCAGCTGATGCCGCGCCATCGACGAAGGTCTTCGGCGTAGCGATCCCTTTGGCTACCTCCGCCAAGGCGCGTTCGGTACCTTCCAGCCTGATGGCTGTCGCGGAGCTGGAAACGGGTAGAATTTCACGACTTACCGCTGGCGAGAGGTGCGCCGCCCCGGTGATCGGAACGCCATCACAAATCAGGCGAGAAACATAGGCTGGAAAATCTGCGCTGTTCGCAAAGCTGAGGATCAGTGTCCTTTCGGCTTCAGCCACGGACCCTACCCGGAACGTCACTTCCGTCAAAAAGGCGAAATTGCCAAACGATCCCGCAAGCAGCTTGGTCAGATCCAACCCGGCAACGCTCTTCAGGACGCAGCTTCCGGCGGAAACAACCTCTCCCAGACCGGAGACGAACCGTGCGTGCAGCAAAGCGTCTCGCGCTGCTCCTGCAAACGGACGGCGTGGCCCGGATGCATTGAGCGCAGCGATTGCTCCGATTGTCGTCTGCAAACCGTACGACGGGGGTTCAAAGGCCAGTTGCTGACCGTTTTCGGCCAACAATGCCGTAACTTCTTCAAGGTGCGAGCCGGCGAGAGCCGAGACCGTGAAGTCACGTGGTTCGTAGCTGGTAACGCCGGTGATCCTGGCAGCTGAAACGAACGCTCCTTCACCGGAATAATCCAGCTTCGTATCTCCGGTTACTCGCAGACCTGCGCCGCGGTTCGCACTGATGATAGCCGCGGCTTCGGTTTCGGACGCTGGTAGAAGGGCTTTCACTCCGCCGCCCCCGGCAGTGATGGAAACACCTTGCCGGGATTGAACAACGCACCGGCCTGCACCGCATCGATGCAGCGCTGTTGGACAGCCAAATCAACACGCGAATATTGGTGAGCAAGCAGATCCTGCGTCCGTATACCGATGCCGTACTCAGACGATAGCGATCCGCCAAGCTCGATACAGGCGAGCCTGATTGCTGTCGCGCATTGATCGGCTATTGCTGACGACTCGGGATGATCGGAGTTTTCGAACAGGAAAGCGTGAACGGTCCCATCGCCAATATGGAGGGTGGTGGCAGCCGTCATCGAGCGATTGGCTGTTTCACGGTCGATCGTCGCCAGGATATCCGGAAATTTCGAAAGCGGAACAGCACCGTCAAGCGCTACGTGCCTGCCTCTTGACGCAGCAGCGCCGTAAATTTTCATACGCCCCGCCCACAGCTCGCCGCGCGCTTCATATTCGCATTCGACGCGCATCTCGCGGAATGATCTCGCTGCCTGGCAAATCCGGCCCTGTAGGTTGTCGAGTTCCAAAGGCAGACCTTCTATGTCAAGCAGCAAGACGGCCCGGGCATTTGCCGGATAACCTGAGGGCACATAGTTCTCGCACAGCCGAATCGTCGCCGCATCGACATAATCGAACCGCGCGGGCAATATTCCCAATCTCAAAATATCGGAAGCGGCAGACAAGCCATCGCGTGGGTCTGCGTAGGACAACATGATTGAGCGGACTTGCCGCGCACGTGGCGCGAGCCGCAGTAGGGCCTCCGTCACCAGACCCATCTGGCCTTCCGAACCGCAAAGGATACCGGCAATGTCCGCGCCGGTGACCTCATAGCCGCTGTTCCCTGTCTCTACCCGTTCACCGTCGGGAAGAACGATGGTCAATCCAGCGACATTGTTGGCTGTCATCCCATATTTGAGACAGCTGGCACCGCTGGAATTGGTGGCGATATTTCCGCCGATGGTGCAAGTGCGGCGTGAAGATGGATCGGGCGCGTAGCGCCATCCGGCGGAACGTACATAGGCGCTGACCGCGAGATTGGTGACGCCCGCCTCGACACGGATTGCACCGGCAACCGGATCGAATTCGAGAACGCGTTTCATGCGCGTGGTGGCTATCATGACACCCTCGTGCACGGGTATCGCCGCGCCGACTAGATTGGTACCCGCGCCGCGCGGAATCACCGACACACCGTGGTCTTTACAGTGGCGAATGACCGCTTGAACCTGTTCGGTATTTTCCGGCAGGACTATCGCCAGCGGTTTTTCAGCATCATTATGGCCGAAGTAACCCGCACCATAGGCTCTGCGGGCATGCCGGGAGATCCGGATGGCATCACTGGGAACGAGATGAGAAAGACGTTGCAGAAAAGGGCCGCCTCCCGCCTTCGACATGATTTTCTTTCCTCGACCGCTGAATGGCATTTGTTGCCTAAATGGCCTGCCCGATTGTGTTGCCGGACAGAACGGCGCCTTAGGGTTCGTCCGGCCAGGTACGATTGCCAACCGCGCGGTATTCGACACCCAATTTCAGCAGTCCGCCACCGGAAAAATCTTCGATCAAATTCCAGTTCATTGCCTTTTCCGGTGCAATCACGGCATGATCGATACCTTCCAGCGTTTCTAGATCTCCTCCCGGTGTTGTCAGATTAACGCGAAACGGCCGCGGCAAGGCTGCAATGGCAAAGCATCAAGGCGGCTTTGTCAGAGCAACGCCGACTGGCGTGTGAAAGCACGGCGTGAAGTCGGTCAGGCCGCCAATCGACGTCAATCGGCCATGGCGGCGGACCGGTACTGCTTGGTCAGCTCCGCCAACCAGCCGCGCCATGTCCGGAGTGGGTCAAAATTGACTGCTCATCGTTCACTCACTCGTTCAAATTGCGACAGGCCCGAAATGCCGGCTTTTGGAGGTTTTTCGATGCAGGCCGCTACGCGACGGCGGTCGCTGGAGCTGTGTCGGCCTGCGTTGGAAAACCTGGCAAGGAGGAAGCCGCGGGGGTCTCTCGCGACGGCTATGGGGAAAGCGTGCGGACGTCGGTCCCGTC
>JAAEOR010000948.1 GCA_024222895.1 Hyphomicrobiales bacterium
ATCGGCGCGGGCAAGCATCGGGGAACTGTCAACGCAAGCCGACAATCGACTCCCGCTCATCGGAAACAAACAGACGATTGAGACGATTCATCACTGGCCCTGATGGACGCGGACCCGCGTGTTCAGGCGTTGGCGTCCTTGATCACGATCCGGCTCTTCTTGCCGACCCAATGTTCAATGTCCAGACGGCTGCCGTCCGTCATGAAACCATGGAGCTTCTCGTGAGTTCCGGTTGTGAAGTGGCGATGGTTGGGCTGGTCGTCCTTGTGTTCGGCCTGTTCGATCCAGTCGTAGATCCTCTTGCCGTCACCTTTCAGATAAGGCTTGTCGACATTGTTGCTGATCAGTCCCGGCCCGCCGGTGTACTGGTGTACTCCCAGTCTGGTCGTATCAGCACAGGCTCTGCAAGAGCAGCTCGGAGAAGCCGCGAGGCAGTTTAAACCTTCATAGCGGTTGTCGGGCTCCCATGTTGGCCTGTGATATGGTCCGGCCCTTACATCGAACCGGAGTGAGGTGACGGGATGGTGGACGAACGAACCAAGGGCGTCCGGCTGAAATTTGACCGCGCCGAGATTACAGCGGGCCTCGACGCGTTTGCAGCCGACCGGCAAATGGACCGAAACGAGGCAGCAATGTTGCTCATTCGCATAGCACTTGAACGACTCGGCTTTCTTGGCCCGGACTGGGACCCGGATGCTAAACGGATACCCGTCACCGAAGTCTGGAGCATACAAGTTGGCAGCTCTATCGAAACCAACCGAATAGGCGTGCGCATCGAGGACGCGACATATGCGCTGGAGCTGAAACTAGCTAAGGACATGGTCGCTGATCTAGGTGAACACATCAGTAAACTTGAGAACGCCCCTCAGTCCAAACACTGACTACTAAAACTAAGAGCAGGATGCCGGCGGTCAGACCCCCCAGGCAAAACTGTCCGGACTTCCCCAAGCCACGACTTTCGTTGAACTGTCGATCGTCAAGATGTTGTGGGTCATTGCAACAGGCCTAGAATCATACCAATCGAAAGTGCTCGTTGCCTTCTCGACTCTCAGCACCCGCGAACCGTCCAAAAGGTTCAACGTCCCTGTGTGCCACCCGATAGCATCGTTGCTGTCAATCAGCAGCGCATGGAGAGCCATGTCGCCTCCTTCTGCCTACGGTGGCGCCAGCACGGACCAGTTCGATCCGTCGTACCAAAGAACGTTGCCCTTCGTCGTCCCAAGCCCATCGAGCAACGCACGTGCACCGGCCGCTGCTGTACTTGCCCCGGTACCGCCATTTGCAACAGCAAGGTCCGCACCCGACCAGTCGTCGTTGTTTACCGTCGCCGGATGCGCGCTCGCCAAATGCCACTTCGACGTATTCGAGTTGTACATCACCGTGACCATCGACCCGGCCACGATCTCACCGCCGGTCAGGGCGTTCCCGGACTGGTCGACGATGGCAACCGCGCCCGTCGAGTCCGGGTTGAATGTCACCGCGCCGGTGTTGGTATTCACCGCGCGGAATGACAGGGTCAGTCCTGCCGCGATATGGCTGGCGGATAGGCTCTGGTTGGTCGTGACCGTGATGATATTCGTGCCGGTCGCGACAAGCCCGCCGTCGCGGTCGTCGACATACTTGGCGATCGCCGCCATTTCGCCCCGAGCGGAGTTGTTGACCGTGCTCGGTGCCTGATTTTCAGTCCAGTTGATGCCGGCGTCCGCGTCGTCGTTGTCCGCCGCCGTTTTCGACCATGCCTGGACGTTTTCAGTCGTTCCCATGCCCTTATCCTTCCGAGTCGCCCTGGCCGCGCAGCAGCGTGATCCAGACTACCTGGTCAGCCTCGCCCTCAACCGCGATGGTGCCGCCCGCTTCCAGATGCAGCGGGTAGCATTCGATGTGGTGCGGATAGCCGGCCACTACGGTGACATCGTCGTTGAACTCGCGTTCGGTGCCGTTGGAGCTGACCTTCACATGCACCTTGGCCGTGCCGGCGCCGACGATGTGAATGGATGCGACATCAGCCCAGTCGTCGCCCTCGTCGCCGACGGTGAAGCAAGTCGTTTTCGAGGTACCCGCCAACACAGTCGGCTCGACCGTGCGATAGTCGGCGCGGGGGAAGACAGCGGCCATTACCGTTCCCCGTCCTGGCGGACATCGCCGTCGCCGAAGTCGACGCCACGGATATCGCTCCAGGTCTGGCCGGCCGCGATGGTGCATTCGAACTGATGGAAGCGCGCCGAGGCCCGCGCCGGGATCATGCCTTGGTCCGTCAGGCCGTTCTGGGTGAGCCAGGTCACAGCGGTCTGCGGCCGCTCGGTGACGGCGACACGCCCTTGCACGTTCTGCGCATCGGTGATCGGCCGGAAGCCGCTGACAAAGCCGCGCCGGCCCTTGATGGGCTGCACCTTGGCCGTCCTCAGCGTTGCCGCCAGGGCGTTGCCGGTGAAGTAGCCGAGCTTCTGGTCGCTGGTGAAACCGCCGAGCCGCGGCGCCCCGCCCTTCCACAGGTCCGAGTCGAGCGAGGCCGGGACGTCCTCAAGCTCCGAATAGTCGCTGTCGAGGCCGTCCAGCGTCGTGCCTGCGGTGGTCGCGCTGAAGATAAAACTGGCGTCGACGTCGGCGTGGAACCATTGCTGCGTCGGCTTGTCGAAACCGATGATGCGATCAAGGACATAGGAATCGTTGCCGTCCGAGGGGAACAGCCAGAAGAACCTGGGACGGGTTGGGTCCAGCGCGCCGATGACGGTCTTGATCCGCTCGATATTGACTTCGGTCTTGAACCATTCGTCGACCCACTCGACGCCGGCCTCCGCGGTGAAAGCCCCCGGCGAGGAGGCAACGAACCCGTCCGTGCCATAGTAATAAGCGACCCCCTGATGCTCGATGATCGAATGGGGCGATTTGGTCCCCTGCGCTGCCTCCACCTTGTCGAACACCCAGACCCGCCGATCGCCGACCCGCTGGAACCGGTTGACCGCGTTCTGCTGGAACAACAGGCCGGTCTGTTTCGAAGTCATGCCCATGACATGACCGCCGGAGAAGAACGTGCCGAAGTCCGAAGACTTCTCGCCGAAGGTCCAGAAGTCGAAGTCGCGGAAGCCGGACCAGGCCACCTGAATACGGCCGGACGTGGCAACCGGGCCCTGATTCGATGTCAGATCGAGGAGAAAGAGGAAGTTGCCGACCGCCTTCACATAGCGCGCCGTCGGCGGCGAGCCCGACACCGCCGCGAAGTTGGTGCCTGAGTCCACGTTGATCTGCTGCGGAGCGTCGCCGGCCTGAACCGCATAGAGGAGGTTGTCCTGCTGCGCGAACGACCAGTAATTATCCGCCGCAAGGCTATAGTCGCCACCGCTGGAGCGGGTGACGTTGGTCCAGGTCGATCCGTTCAGCTTGTAGAGCCTTGTCGCCGTTCCGCAGAAGATGGCAACGCCGCCATCCGATGTGCGCGCGACAAACGCGCCGCGAACATCCGAGCCGACCGCGTCGGTGTCCGCCGCCAGCCCGGGAAACGGCTTCCAGCCCGCGGAGGACGGCAGGCAGTTCTTGATCTCTGGCGAGAACTTGCTGTCGATGGTGTACGGATCGGGGCGCCAGGCGCCGAACGGGATCATCAGAAGCCACCGGTATTGATATCAAAACCGCGCCGCGTCCTCAGGCCCGGATCGACCACCAGAGTGGCCATCGACTTCGACTTCGCTTCCTTGCGCTGCACTTCGCCCAGCGACGCCCGATAGCGCTGTTCCCACAAGGCCACGGCGTCGGCGTTCTTCTGATACTGATATGCCTCGGTCAGACAGACGGCGACATAGAGATCCGGGTGGTTGGTCAGCAGCCAGTTGGTCGGCGAGCCATCGGAGAGCGCAAAGCTCTGGCGATAGCGAAACTGGAATGTGTGCGCCTGGTCGCAGGGACTATCGAGGTCGATATTGGTCCGGTTGATCGCCCAGGCGGTCGGGATCGTGTCATAGGTGAGATAGGTCATGTTCGGCCCGGCGCCGGCCACGAATGGACGCAACCAGCGCTGGTCGCCGAACGTGGTCAGATGCAGGCTGATGGGTTCAACCAAGTCGGTGGGCAAAGTCAGTTCGCGAGACGAAATGGTGCCGGTCAGCAGCGTATCCGTTTCCATCACCCGGAGGTC
>JAAEOR010000949.1 GCA_024222895.1 Hyphomicrobiales bacterium
GGCCGGCGAGAATATCTGCGCCGATACCGACTACGCGGCCCATTTCGAAGCGGGCGCCCTCACCTACTACCAGCCGGACGTCGCCAAGTGGGGCGGAATCGGCGGCTGCTATTCGGTCGGGCAAGCCGTGGTCGGTTCCGGACGCGTCTATTGTCCCCACTTCATGGGAACCGCTGTTGGCCTGGCCGCCTCGCTGCACCTGCTGGCGGCGGTCGGCGGCGACGGCTTTGTCGAACTCGATGCCAACGACAACCCGCTTCGCACGGCGCTCTGCACCCTCGACCTCACCGTCACCGAGGGTCGGGTGCAGGTCCCGGGTGATGACGGTATCGGGGTGGTTCCCGAGCCGGAGGCACTGCGTCACTATCAGCTACACTAGCCATGCAAGGCAACAGGGAGGAACTGATGAGAAGATCACGACTGGTTTCGATATTGGCCGGGTTTGCCATGGGCGCGGCAGGGGCGGCAAGCGCCCAGGATCTGACGTTCCGCTTCAACGACTCGGAAGCCGACGCGATGCGGGCCGCACTCGACAAGTTCGAAGCGGAGAACCCGGGCGTGTCGGTCGAACTGCAGACCATCGCCTGGAGTGAATCGCGTCAGCAGTTCCTGCGCGAAGCGGCTGTCGGCGAAGGGCCCGACGTGGTCCATATCGCCTTCGTCTGGCCGCGCGACATGGGGGCTGCCGGCGCGCTGCTTCCGATCAACGACATGCTGGAGTCCGACCCGATCCAGGCCGGCTTCGACGACTTCATCGCCACCGAGCTGGCAGTCGGCGCCGACGGCAACATCTACGGCGTGCCGTGGACGACCGATACCTGGGCGATGATCTACCGGACCGACGTTCTCGAGGAAGCCGGCATCGACAAGATCCCTACTACCTGGGAGGAACTGCGCGACGCCAGCCGCACCATCCATGAGAAGACCGGCAAGGTCGGCTTCGGCTTCCCGGCCGGCAGCGGTTCGCAGAACACCATCTGGTTCCTGGCCAATTATTACTGGTGGTCCAACGACCACGCCCTGGTGGTTCCCGACGGCGATGGCTTCAAGACCGGCATCACCGCCGACGAGATCGCCGAGGCGATGGAGTACTACCATTCCTTCATCAAGGAAGGGCACAATCCGGAAGCCATGCTCGGCGTCACCGAGTGGTTCGACCCGGCCATCCTGGAAGGCATGATCAGCGGCGAGCAGGGGATCGCAATCGTCCCGCCCCAGCAGGCCAAGGAAATCCTCGCCGCGTTCGAGGAGCGCAATCCTGGCGTCGAGCCGCCCTTCGTTACCTCCACCACTCCGGGTGGACCGGCCGGCCCCAAGACTCATCTCGGCGGCCGCATGCTCGGCATCAACGCCAACACCGAGAACCCGGAAATAGCGTGGAAGCTGATCGAGTTCATGACCCGGCCCGACATTCTGGCCGAGCACTATGGCAACCAGTTTCCGGCCCAGAAGACGCCCCTCGGCAAGGCCGAGTTCGGCCCGGCGCTGGCCGGATTCGCCGCGCAGTTGCCGCTTGCCCGCAGCTGGGGCGCCTACTCCGATGGCCCGGCCCAGATCGGCACCATGTGGAACGATACCGGACGGGCCTTCGGCTCCGCCTTCATCGGCGAAGTCGACTATGATGCAGCCGCGGCCGAACTCCTGGCCTCGGTGGAAGAGCAGCTGAAACAGTAACCTTGTGGCCGGGGGCGAAGCACGGCTCGCCCCCGGCTCCCTGATCATCGAACGGGCGGATGGCCATGCAGGACAGGCACGATCGGATATTCATCGTGCTGATGCTGGCACCCATTTTCTTCTTTCTCTTCTTCTTCTACGGCTATCCGACCCTCTTCAACCTTTACAACAGCTTCACCGACCTCAACCTGATGGGCCTCAAGGCCGGCGGCTCCTTCGTCGGTCTCGACAACTATGTGGAACTCCTGTCCAGCCGCGACTTCTACCGGGTTCTCTGGAATACCCTGTTCTGGCTAACCGCGGTGTCGGTGGTCCTGCGGCTGATCCTCGGCCTGCTGCTCGCCCTTCTCCTCAACTCGGCAACGCTCCGCCGCTACCGGCTCACCACCGTGTCGCGTCTGCTTTTGCTGGTGCCGTGGGCAACGCCGCCCATCGTCGCGGTGGTTGTCTGGCGCTGGCTGCTCGACGGCCGTCAGGGCGCCATCAACGACTGGCTGATGACGCTCGGCCTGATCGACAAACCGATTGCGTTTCTGGCCAACATCGACACGGTATGGCCGGCGATCATCACCATCATCGTCTGGAACACCCTGCCGCTGGTCACTCTCACCTTTCTCGCCGGCCTGCAGTCTGTGCCGCCGGAACTCCTGGAAGCGGCCGAAATGGATGGCGCCAAGGCAGTGCATCGCTTCTTTCACGTCACCCTGCCGCACCTGATGCCGACCGTGGTGGTGATGACGCTGCTCCTGATCTTCTGGACCTTCAACAATTTCGTCTATGTGTGGCTGGCGACCGGCGCCGGACCGGGGCTCTTCACCAACGTGCTGGCGACGGAGATCTACATCAAGGGATTCATCGATTTCGAGATGGGCTTCTCTTCCGCCGTGGGGATGGTCATGGCCGCTCTGATGGCGGTGTTCGGCCTCTTCTACTTCCGCTTTGTCGCCATGCGCGAATTCCGGGAAATCCTGTGAGGGCGGTGACAGCATGAGCCAGGCCCACAGCATCTCCGATCCGCCCAACCCATCTGGCGCCGCCAACGCCGACACGTCGATTCGTAACAATCCGCTGGTGACGGTGCTGCTGCTTACCATCACCTTCGTCGTCTGGGCGCTCCTGATCTTCCCGGTGATCTGGATCGTGTTCGGCTCGTTCCGCACCAACGAGACGATGTTCTCGTCCTCGGTCGTCCAGTTCACCCTGGAGCACTACGAAACCATCTTCGCCGCCGGCTTTGGCCGCTTCATCTTCAACAGCCTGTTCATCTGCATCATCGCGGTGATCATCTCGACCTTCGTCTCGGTGATCGCCTCCTACGTGTTTTCCCGCAAGCGGTTTCGCGGCAAGAAAGTGGTGTTCGGCTCGGTCATCCTCGGCCAGATGTTCCCCTGGATCATCCTGGTGACACCGCTGTTCATCCTGTTCGCCCGACTTGGCCTGCTCAACAGCTACATCGGCATGATCATGGCCTATGTGGCGATCTCCCTGCCGTTCTCGGTCTATCTGCTGGTCGGCTATCTGGAGACCGTGCCGCGGGAACTGGACGAGGCGGCGGTGATGGATGGCTGCAGCCAGTTCCAGATCATCTGGACGATCATCTTTCCGGTGATGCTGCCGGGGATCGTCGCCACCGCCACCTACGCTTTCCTGCTGATGTGGACCGAGTTCCTGTTCGCCCTCGCCTTCCTGACGCGGACCACGGTGAAGACCATGCCGCTGGGGCTGGCCCAGTTCTTCGGCGAACAGACGGTCAACTGGGGCGCCGTGATGGCCGCCTCGGCGGTGACCACCTTGCCGGCGCTGCTTCTGTTCCTGCCGCTGCAGACCAAACTCTCCTCCGGACTGACGGCCGGATCGGTGAAGGGATAGCGCGACGATGGCCGAACTCAGCCTGCGCAAGGTGACCAAGCAGTTCGGTGCCGTGACGGCGCTGTCCGACATCGATCTGGAAATCGCCCATCGCGAGTTCGTGGTGATCGTCGGACCGTCGGGCTGCGGCAAGTCGACCTTGCTGCGGGTGATCGCCGGCCTGGAGCAGCTGACGACCGGCGAGATCTACGTGGGCGGCGAAGCGGTGCACCGGACACCGGCTGCCAAGCGCGGTCTCGCCATGGTGTTCCAGAACTACGCGCTCTACCCCCACAAGACCGTTGCCCAGAATATGGGCTTCGCCCTCAGGATGGCGAAGACGCCGAAAAGTGAGATCGATAGCCGGGTCAACCAGGCAGCACGCATTCTCCAGATCGAGGACCTGCTGGAACGCAAGCCGCGGCAGCTCTCCGGCGGCCAGCGCCAGCGGGTCGCCATCGGCCGCGCCATCGTCCGCGAGCCCAAGGTGTTCCTGTTCGACGAGCCGCTCAGCAACCTCGACGCGGCGCTCAGGGTCGACATGCGGGTCGAACTCGCCAAGCTCCACAACACCCTCAACGCCACCATGATCTACGTGACCCACGACCAGACCGAGGCGATGACCATGGCCGACAAGATCGTCATCCTGCGGTCGGGCAAGATGGAACAGGTCGGCTCACCGATGGAGCTCTACCATCGACCCGCCAACGCCTTTGTCGGCAGCTTCATCGGCTCGCCCCGGATGAACATCCTGCCCACCAGCGTGACAGCCGTTGCCGATCACACGGTGACGGTGGAACTGCCCGGCGGCGAGCCCCTGCCGGTGCCGATCGGCGCGGCAACGGTGCAGGCCGGCGACCGCGCTTCGCTCGGCATGCGGCCGGAACACCTGACGGTCGGCGCCGACGGACCCGGGCCGACGATTGCCATGAAGGTCTATGTCACCGAGCCGCTGGGCGGCGAGACCATTCTTTATGGCCATGTCGGCGATGACCAGACCCTGGTCGTCAAGGTTCCGGGCGAACTGCCGGTGGCAACCGGCGAGCGGGTGCCGGTCCACATCAATCCGGCCAGCTGCCATCTCTTTGACGATAACGATATCGCCTTGCCGCGACAGACCTGAGCGTCGCGACCATCAACGATTGGAGACACTCATGAAGACCGTTTTCGTCCTGTTCGACTCTCTCAACCGACGCTCACTGGAAGCCTACGGCGCCAAGACCATCAAGACACCGAACTTCAAGCGGCTGGCCGATCGCTGTGTCACCTTCGACACCCACTATGTCGGCAGCCTGCCCTGCATGCCGGCGCGCCGCGACATGCAGACCGGTCGTCTCAGTTTCCTGCACCGATCCTGGGGTCCGCTGGAGCCGTTCGACAATTCGTTTCCCGAACTGCTCGGCGAAGCCGGCGTCTACAGCCACCTGGTGTCCGACCATTATCACTATTGGGAAGACGGCGGCGCAACCTATCACAATCGCTACAACACCTACGAGTTCATCCGCGGCCAGGAGCGCGACCCGTGGAAGGCGATGGTCCAGGCGCCGTGGGACCGGCTCAGGGAGATGTACCACCCGACCCAGTTCTCCGACGAACACCGGCACCTCTACCACAACCACATCATCAACCGGGAATACATGCGCGAGGAGGAGGACTTCCCGTCGGTCCGCTGCTTCAACGCCGGGTTCGAGTTCCTCGATACCAACCGCGATGCCGACAACTGGTTCCTGCAGATTGAGACCTTCGATCCGCACGAGCCGTTCCACGCCCCAGAGAAGTACCGCAAGGAGTACCCTACCGACTATGACGGGCCGATCCTCGACTGGCCGCGCTACCAGCGGGTAACGGAAGCGCCGGAGGAGTGCGACGAGATCCGCGCCAACTATTGCGCCATCGTCGCGCTATGCGACGCCCAGATGGGGCGGCTGCTCGACTATTTCGACGAACACGACCTGTGGAAAGACACCGCCCTGGTGGTCTCCACCGAC
>JAAEOR010000950.1 GCA_024222895.1 Hyphomicrobiales bacterium
CATCCGTGCCCGATCCGATGTCGCGCCCGCGGAACTTGCCGTTCAGCATCGGACCGCCGGAAATCAGGATGGTTGGCAGGTCGCAGGATGCTGCCCCCATCAGGAGTGAGGGCGTTGTCTTGTCGCAGCCGGCCATCAAGACTACGCCATCAATCGGGTTGCCGCGGATTGCCTCCTCGACGTCCATCGAGGCCAGGTTGCGAAAGAGCATGGCGGTCGGCCGCAAGTTGGACTCTCCGCAGGAGAAGACCGGGAACTCCAGCGGCAAGCCGCCGGCCTCCAACACACCGGCCTTGATGTGCGTGGCCAGCTCACGAAAATGCGCGTTGCAGGGTGTGAGTTCGGAGAAAGTGTTGCAGATTCCGACGACCGGCCGGCCGTCGAACATGTCGTCCGGCAAGCCGCCATTCTTCATCCAGCTCCGGTGGATGAAGGCGTCCTTGCCTTGTCCACCGAACCAGGCCTGTGATCTGAGCGTACGGCTCATGTTCTTGCGTCCCTACAACCGAAGCGCCGGGCGCTGCCGCGCCGGGCTATTTGATGGCACCGAGGGTGAGACCTCTCACCAGCTGGCGCTGAAAGACAAACACAAAAAGGAGCACCGGGATCAGCATCACGACCGCCGAGGCCGACAGTTCACCCCAGCGGATCTGTTGATACCCGACAAAGTTATAGAGGCCTACCGGCACCGGCTGGATCCTGTCCGCGAGGACCAGGGAGAAGAGAAACTCGTTCCAGGAAAACAGGAACGCCAGGATAGCAACGGCCGCAATTCCCGGCAGTGCGACCGGCAGGCAGATTTGCCGGAAGGCCTGGAAGCGGGTTGCGCCATCCATGAACGCTGCTTCCTCCAGCTCATTGGGCAGGTCTTCGAAGAATCCCTTCATCAGCCAGACGGCGATGGATATCACAAACGCGACGTGCGCCAGGATCAAGCCGATATAGGTATCGAACAATCCGGTGGTGACATAGAACACAAAGAACGGGATCAGCATCGCGACCGGCGGTGTCATTCGGGTCGAAAGAACCCAGAATCCGAAGTCGGCGTTTCCCATGAACCGGTAGCGGGCAAGCACATAAGCGGTTGGCGTGCCAAGGAGGAGGGAGAGCGCCGTGGTGCACAGCGCGATGATGGCGGAGCTCTGGAAGTAGTTCCAGACCTCGCCGTTCGCCAGGACCGCCAGATAGTTGTCCCATATCGGCTCGAAAATGAACGCCGGCTTACGCGAGATCGCATCGACCTGGCGTTTCAAGCTCATGGTGACGAGCCAGTAGATCGGAAACAGGCACCACAAGGCGAAGACCCACAGGATCAGGCGCCGAAGCCATGGCATGAGCGCGCGGCCCAGACGGAGCGGCATTGGCAGCGGGCGCAGCATGGGCTGTTGTGTGGTCATCGGGCGGCCATCGCTCAAAGACTCGCCTTTGGTCGGAACATATTGATCCGACGCAGAAAGACCTGACTTGCAACGATTGTGATGATCAGCATGACGATGGCCAGCGCCGCCGCGTAGCCCATCGAGAGGAACTCGATGCCCTGCTTGTAAGCCAGCAGGTTCAGCGTTCGCGTGGCAATGCCCGGTCCGCCGCCGGTGAGCACAAAGATGATGTCGAATGTCTTGAATGCGTCGATGCTGCGAAACACGATAGCGACGACCAGGTAGGGGAACAGCATCGGCAGCGTATGGTGAAAGAAGCTGGTGACCGGGCCGGCTCCATCCATGGCGGCCGCTTCGAGCGGCTCCTGATCCATCGCCGCCAGGCCTCCGGCAGCAATGAGCATGATAAATGGCGTCCATTGCCAGGCGTCGACCGCGACGAGGGTCGCCAGCGCCATGGCCGGCGTCCCGAGCCAGTCCTGCGGCGGCAGTCCAACCTGCTTCAGCAGGTAGTTCAAAACACCAAGGCTCGGATTGAGCATGATCCTGAATGTGAAGACGGCGGCGACGGGCGTGATTGCCAATGGCAAGAGATAGACGACCCGGAAGAAGGGTACGGCGCGGGTTTCGTGATGCAGTAACGCGGCGATACCGACACCGAGGACGAGTTCCACGGCGACGGCAGCGACCGTGAAAATGACCGTCACCCGGAGCGCGTTCCAGAATTCGGCGCTGGAGAACATCCGGCCATAGTTCTCAAACCAGATGAAGGCAAAGTCGTCGGGCGTAACGAGGGAATAGTTCGAGAACGAAAAAGCGACGCTGATCGCAAACGGGATGATCGTCAGGCCAACCAGCAAGACGGTCGCCGGCGTCAGCATCAGCAAAATGAACCGTCGGCGTTCTCGGGCAGCTTGCGAGGTCATCGGCTCGATGGGTCGTTGTACCGGGAGCGGCCGGGCGGCCGCCCCCTCTGTCCCGTTTGACCGGCGCTGCGACTACAGGGCAGCCTCGATTTTCGACTGCGCGTCGTCCATGGCCGCTTTGGCATCCTTGGCTCCGGTTGCGATCTCGTTGATCGCAATGCCGAAGGCATCGAGAATCTGCGGACCCTTCGGGTTGAACCACGTTGCCTTGAAGAGATCGCCGTCGCCGGATTTGAGGCTGTTGAGCGCGACTTCGGCAGCCTGCGCGCCGAAGCGGTCTTCGAATGCGCTGGTCGCCCAGGCGGAGGCGCGTGGCGTTGCAAGGCCCGCCGCCGCGGCGAGTGCGGCCGTCGGTTTCGAGCTTGCCCACTGCAGGAACAACCACGCGGCGTCCTTGTTGGCGGAGTTCGAATTGATGCCGGCTGTCCAGTGCCACATATTCGGCTTGATCGGATTGTCGCCGGCCTGCGGGATGGTGCCGTAGATGGTGTGACCGGCCGCGGCACTCTTGTCCGGGTTGGCAATGTCGGTGGCGAAGTTGGACGAATCGCAGCCGATGGCAACGGCCTCGGCCATGAAGTCGTTCAGGCACTCGACCCACTGGTAGCTGCTGATGCCGACCGGGCCGGACTTGTTCAGAATGCCGCCATACATCTCCATGGCCGCGACAGCCTCGGGACTGTTGATCACCGACTTGCCGTCGAGGTCGATGATCGCGCCGCCATAGCTGAAGATAAAACCGCCGGCCGGCCACGTGCTGTCGCCGGTGGACTTGGCGCGCATGGCGATACCGGCCACATCGTCGGTTTTCAGTGCCGCGGCCGTGTCCGCGAGCGCGTCCATGGTCGCCGGGACCGACAGGCCTTTCTCCATCAGCATCGTCTCGTTGATGAAGAGGATCTGCGACTCGGCCGTGATCGGCATGAGATAACGCTTACCGTCGGACCAGACCTGGAAGGATCGTGCTGACGGGAACAGGTCGTCGCCTTCCCACCAGGTGGCGTCACTGAGTTCGCTGTTGTCGTAGAAGCCGTCGAGACCTTCCAGCCAGCCGGCCGTGATTGCCTGGCCGATCGCCCACACCATGTAGACATCCGGGCTGGCGCTCTTGGCGCCGAGCTTGACCGGAAGCTCTGCCGTGTACTCGGTCTCGGACTGAGTCTGGACTTCGACGTTGATACCGGTCAACTCGGTGAACAGCGGAATGAGCGGTGCAATCGCTTCGGTCCAGGGGTGCTGGACTGCACCCAGAACGATGCTCTTTCCGGATTGGGATTTCCAATCGATATCCGCCGACGTCCACTGCGACCCGACCTCCTCGAATGTCGCCGCCCACAACTTGCCGGCGCTCATCGTCAGGACGCCGGCGCCGGCGATCGCCGCAGCCGAGCGCATCAGGCTCCGGCGGGAAATGGGCAGGTGAAGGCCACCGGTCGGCGGCTTGATGGAACGGGACATTCTGATCTCCTCCGCTTGGGCGCCGGACCGACGGTCGGGCACGTCATGGGTCAATTCTGGCGACTCGCTCGGCAGAGCGCTTGGGCACTGCGCCGGCCGTCTTCCCAGTCGTTCAACATCTCATGACAAGTCATAGGATGTTAGACGATTGGTGATAGGATGTTTATAGTATAGGAGTCAAACCGAAACCGGAGTGCGCCGGAGGGGACTGGTGCGTTGGTGGGCGGCAAGGAATGAAGGAAGGGCTGAGTTCGTGGTCGAAGTCGTGCTGCAGAATGTCGAAAAGCGCTGGGGGTCGGTTACCGCAGTTCACGATCTCAATCTCACGGTCAATGATCGCGAATTCCTTGTTCTTCTCGGTCCGTCCGGCTGCGGTAAAACGACCACGATGCGGATGGTCGCAGGGCTGGAACCGGTCACCGGTGGCGAGATCCGGATCGATGGTGAGCGAGTGAACGACAGGCCGGCCCGCGATCGCGACATTGCCATGGTGTTTCAGAACTACGGCCTCTATCCCCATTTCACCGTCGGCGAAAACATCGGCTACCCGCTGCGACTGCGCAAAGTTCCTGAACCGGAGCGGGGACAGCGGATCAAGGCGGCCGCAGCCAAGGTGCATCTCGATGACTATCTCGACCGCCGGCCAAAGGCGCTGTCCGGCGGGCAACGTCAAAGGGTGGCCCTGGCTCGGGCGATCGTGCGAACGCCGAACCTGTTCCTCATGGACGAACCGCTGTCCAATCTCGATGCCATCCTCCGGGTCAACATGAGAGCGGAACTGAAACACCTCCATCACGAGCTGGAAACGACCACCGTCTATGTCACCCACGATCAGATCGAAGCGATGACCCTGGCCACCAGGGTGGCGGTGATGGACCAGGGCAAGATCGTTCAGCTTGGATCGCCGGAGGAAATCTACAGCAACCCGCAGACCCTGTTCGTCGGCACCTTCATCGGTTCGCCACCGATGAACCTTCTGCACGGTCGGTTGGACAATGGGGTGTTCACAAATTCGTCGGTGCGCCTGGAAGGTTGGCCGATATCGGCGTCCGGTGATGTCGTGCTCGGTTTCCGCGCGGATGCGGTCAGCCTTGCCGAACCCCAAGCCGGTAACCTTTCCGGTAAGGTGTTTGCTGTCGAGTACACCGGCTCCGGGCTGCTGGTCGTGGTCAGCGTCGGGAACGCGATGGTGACTGCGTTCGGAGACCTGACCAAACGCCCGACCTTCGACGATCTCGTCGACCTGCGGCTCGATCCGTCGGCTGTGTTTGTCTTTGACCCAGCCACCGGTGATCGCATCCCGTTGCCGAGCAAGGGGGCCTGACGTGGCATATGACTATGTCATCGCCGGCGGTGGATCGGCCGCGTGCGTTGCCGCAACCCGCCTGGTTCGCGATCATGACGCGCGCGTTCTCCTGATTGAGCGGGGGCCGGCGCGATATGCCCGACTGATGAAGATGCCCGCCGGCTATCTCAAATACCTCGCTCGCGACGACTTTCTCGAAATGCACAAGACCGTGCCGCAGCCACAACTGGACGGCCGAGCACCGATCGTCCCCCAGGCGCGGGTTCTGGGCGGGGGCAGTTCGGTCAACGCCATGGTTTATATGCGTGGCCAGCAGGAAGACTATGACGGATGGGACAGCTTTCTCGGCGGCGAGTCAGGCTGGTCCTATGCCGACATGCTCCCGCACTTTCGGGCAATGGAGCGCAATACAAAGTTCAACGATGTCTATCATGGAATAGACGGCAGCCTCTGGGTGTCCGAACCCGGTTACACCGTCGAGATGACGGAGGCGTTCATGCTCGCGGCGCAAGGCTGCGGAATTTCCTATAACCCCGACTTCAACGGTGCCAAGCAGGCTGGCGTCGGTCTCATGCAGCACACCATCGGCCGGCACGAACGCAGCGACGCCGTCCGTTCGTTCCTGTCACAGGTGATGGACGACCCACGCCTGACCGTCGTGACAAGTGCGCTGGCGACCCGCATCCTGTTCGAGGGTAGCCGCGCTACGGGCGTTGAGTATGTGGTCGACGGAAAGACCGAACAGACTTTCGCCGAGGCTGAGATTCTGGTCGCGACCGGCACCTACAACACCGCCAAACTGTTGATGCTGTCCGGTGCCGGGCCGGCCGATCATCTGCGGGAGCACGGGATCGATGTGACCATCGACCTGCCCGGAGTCGGTCAGAGCCTCCAGGATCATCATGAAGTCCCGGTCATCTCCGCCACCAATCGACCGGTTGGCTACTTTGGCGAGGATCGTGGCTGGCCGATGATCCGCAACGGTCTCCAGTATCTCGCCTTCCGGACAGGCCCGGTTACCACCACCGGTATCGAGGCCTGTGCCTTCTACGATCCCGATGGTAGCGACCGGCCGATTATTCAGCTCTACTGTGCTCCCATCGTCTATCTAGACAGGGATGTGACGGACCTCCAACCCACCCATGGCGTCACCCTGACGTCATGCCTGTTGCGCCCAAAGGCACGCGGTAGCGTCCGTCTGCGATCAACCGATCCGGCGGCGCTACCGCTGGTAGACTGCCGGTTTTTTGGCCACGACGACGACTTGCGGTTGACGCTTGAGGCGGTACGGTTCGCGCGCAGTCTCCTGGCGACCGAGCCGGCGGTGTCGGTCGTTTCGAACGAGATGCTTCCCGGCACTGACATTCAGAGTGATGATGATTTGCGCGCCTACTGCAACAAGACAGTCAAGACCAACTATCACCCAATTGGCACTGCACGCATGGGCCGTGACGACGATCCAATGGCGGTGGTGGACTCGAAGCTGAGAGTCCGTGGAGCGGAGAACCTGAGAGTCATCGACTGTTCGGCCATGCCCTTGATTCCGTCGGGTAACACCAACGCTCCGGCTCTGGCATTCGCGGATCGAGCCGTCGCCATTATCCGCGACCAGGCAGGGACACCGTCACCATTGTGACCACCAACGCCGCCAAGAGCCAAGTGGAGCCTACGGCCGTCACTGAGACCGAGTCGGGACTTGTCAAGAAGGGGCAGTCGCTGGTCGGATTGACTGTCGATCGCCTGGGCGGCGCCATCATCGGCGGCGCCCACCAGCCCGGCGATCTGTTGCCGCCGGAAGGCGAGATCGCCCGCGTGTATGGCGTCAGCCGCAACGTGGTGCGGGAGGCGGTGAAGATTCTCGCAGTGAATGGTCTGCTTCGCGTATCCCGCGGGTCGGGCACCGTCGTCGAGCCGACCAGCGAATGGAACTACCTCGACCAGTCGGTGATCGCCTGGATGCTTCAGCAGGACGAGCAGCGCGAACAACTGGTCGATGAGTTGAGTACGCTGCGATATATCATCGAGCCGGAGGTCGCGGCTC
This sequence comes from Hyphomicrobiales bacterium, assembly GCA_024222895.1. GTDB lineage: Bacteria > Pseudomonadota > Alphaproteobacteria > Rhizobiales > Kaistiaceae > Bauldia. Next base: position 7,111 of record JAAEOR010000950.1, read on the forward strand.
TGGCGGCAGAATCGGCGAGCACCACCGAGATCTTGCGACTGTTCGAGGCCTTCGAACAGATGGAGGAGCACCTGCACGAACCCGAAAAGGCGGTCGAGGCGGATATCCTCTTTCATCGCCGCCTGTTCGAGGCGGCGCACAATCGACTGCTGATGGGGATGCTGCGAACCGTGGTAGCGGTCCTGCGGGCAAACTTCGCTCTGGCAATCAAGGCGGAGTACGCGATCATCGAATTCCTCGAGGAGCATCGGGTGGTCGCCGAAGCGATCAACCGCCGGGACCCGGCCGCGGCCCGGGCGGCGATGCAGGTCCTTCTCAGGAACAACAAGAAGAACCTGACCGACATGCGGGCTCGGGTCGCCGGCCGGGCTCGATGATCAACCTGGTTGCGGGCGCGGCTGCGAGTGAACCGCCGCCGGTGTTCAGCTGGCCGCGAGCGTCGCCGGCGAGAACAGGACGCCGAACTGTTCGCACCAGATCACCACCGATTTGTATTCCGACAGGTTCGTCCCTTCGGGGATGAGATAATTCTGGTCGCCGATATTGCCCTTCAGCTGGCCGAGTGACAGCCATTCACTGCCCGTGACATCGGAAGCGGATGTGATGTCTGCTGCCTTCACCAACCACACCTCGAGGTCGGGGCCATTGGTCACCTCGAAGTCGGTGAAGCGAACCACGCCGACACCGCCGGCCGTTTCCAGCAACATGGCCGTGCCCGAGCCGCGATGGGCTGAATCAGCGTCCGTGAACTGGCCCGTCGCGATCGTCGAGACCATCAACTCGGCGGGAAGCGCCTCGCTGACTTCGCGGTCGATCCACAGTGGCGATGCCAGATAGAAGAACGCATTGCCGACGACAAATCCGAAAAACCCCGCAACCACCGCGGTGACTATAATTCTCTTCATGGGTATCTCCCCGTCTCGAGTCGAGACAGAAAGTAGGGTGCGTGCCGATAGACTTCAGCACACGTTCACGTGAGTATTTTGAGCCTTGGCACCCGTGATTCCGTGACCTTCTCGCGACGACTTTCAGCCCAACAGCTGCAGCCGATTTCCCACCGATCAATCGCCGATCAATCGCCGATCAACGATTGGCAATCGAGGCAGCGGTCGGTAGACACCGCTACGCGGCAGCGGTTGATCAGTGGCCGCGACGCGACAGCGCGCCGCTTCCTGAAGATCATTGTGAGTGGAACACGCAGATGCAGATCGATCTGAACGACAAGGTCGCCATCGTGACAGGCGCGGGGCGCGGTGTCGGATACGAGATCGCCAGGACGCTGGCCGACGAGGGGGTCGTCACGATTGTTGCGGACTTCCGCCAGGATTTGCTGGATGGAATTCGTGACGAGTGGGAAGAGAAGGGGTGGGCCGGTATCCAGGTCCTCTGTGATGTCCGTGACAAGGAGCAGTGTCGGGCGGTCGCGACGATGACAGAGGAGCGCTTCGGCCGGATTGATGTTCTGGTGAACAATGCCGGTGTCGCAGGCGGCGGCCCGACCGAAGCGGTGTCGGAGGAAGATTGGGATCGCAATCTCGACATTAATCTCAAGGGCACCTTTCTGATGTGCCAGGCCGTCATTCCGGCAATGAAACGCCAGAAGGCCGGACGCATTCTCAACGCATCCTCGTTCGCCGCGATCGTCCCGTCGCTCGGGAGCGCCGCCTACGCGTCCAGTAAGGCCGGTGTGGTGTCGCTGACGCGGGTGCTGGCCGGTGAGCTCGGGCCCTTCAACGTCACGGTCAACTGCTATGCGCCCGGAATGATTCCGACCGAGATGAATCGATTCGCCGAGGTGGATCCCGCCCGGCAAGAAGCGCTGCTCGATACACTGTCGCTTCGCCGCTGGGGCAGCGCGGTCGATATCGCCAATCTGGTTTGCTTCCTCTCGTCGGACCTTGCCGGCTACATCACCGGTTCCTTGATCGACATTTCGGGCGGCAAGCTCGCCACACAGATGCCATGGGCGGCCCACCGCGACGAGCGGTAGGGATGCCAATTCTGCGCTAGCGACTCTGAACAGCATTTCGCCGCTCTGCCGCAACAGCCGCGTGAATGGCCGAAATAGAGGGAAATGGTCTTTATCCGTCTACCGAGTTCTGATAATTTATATAGTGAATTAAGGATCGGTGATGGATCTGAAGGGCAATCAGAGCACAGCGCGGGCGCTGAATCGCCGTCTGGTTCTCGATCAATTGCGTCGCAATGGTCCACTGAGCCGGGCTGCCATTGCGACGGCCGTTGGTCTTAGCCCCGCCGCGATCACTCTGGTGACCGCCGACCTGATCAACGAAGGCCTCCTGAAGGAATGCGAAGCGCTCCCCGGATCGTCGGGGCGGCGCCCGATCCCTCTGGATATCGACTATACATCCAGGCTTTCGGTTGGCCTGAAGGTCACAGTCGGACGCGTGCTCGGTGTCGTCACCAATCTGGCGACGCGCATTTTGGCCGAAATCGAGGTGCCGCTCGCTGACCACCAACCGGAGACGGTTGCTGCCGCTTGCGCCGAGGCTGCCGAAAAGTTGGTCGCTGAAGTCGGTGTTGGTCGTGGCGATCTGATCGGCCTTGGGGTGGCGCTGTCGGGCCAGGTCGATGCCGAGGCGGGGATTTGCCGGCAGGTTCAACGCTTCGGCTGGCGTGACGTCCCGATCGCAGCGCTGCTTGCGGATCTGGTGTCGGTGCCGGTCTGGATCGACAACGACACGAACGCGTTCGCCATTTCGCAGCATCTGTTTGGCCATGGGCGAGGGAAACAGAGCATGGCCGCGATCGCGCTTGGTCTGGGTATCGGTGCCGGCCTTGTCATCGACGGCCGCGTTTATCGTGGCGCAGGTGGAGCAGCCGGCGAGTTCGGCCACAATTTCGATCAACGCGGTCGCCAGTGCGAGTGCGGACGGGATGGATGCATGGAGACATA
>JAAEOR010000951.1 GCA_024222895.1 Hyphomicrobiales bacterium
TCACCGCCTCGGCATTGTCCGCAGGGACCCCTTGGCCCCGTTCGAACGAGACACCCAGATTGTACTGGCCGCGAGCGTCGCCCAACTCTGCCAACGCAGTGTAGTCCTTGATCGCCTCTTCGAACATGCCGACGGAGGCGTTGGCGAATGCGCGATTGTTATAGGCGTCCGTGTAGTCGGGGTCGATGCGGAGCGCCTCCGCGTAATCGGCGAGCGCTTCGTCGATCAGGCCCATTGCTCGGTGGGTCATGCCAAGATTGTTGAGTATTTGAACGTTATCAGGTTCGAGCCGCAACGCCTCGTTTAGATCTGCAATGGCCTTGTCATACTCGCCAGTCTCCCGATACACGGTGGAGCGGTTGCCGTAAGCCGTGGCCAACGTCGGTCGCAGCCGGATCGCCTCGGTGAAGTCGGCTACCGCGCGATCATGCTCCTGCTTTTGGAAGTAGAGTATGCCCCGGCCGACGAAGGCTTCAGTCAGTTCTGGATCGAGGGCAATGGCTGAATCAAGATCAGTAAGCGCGCGATCCGTATCTCCAAGCTCCTGATAGGCCAAGGCGCGTTCGTAGCGGACTCCGGCATTCTGGGGGTCCATTGCAACAGCCTTGTCGCAGTCTACGATCGCGTCGTCCCGCCGGCCGAGCGAGCTCAAGGCCAGGCAGCGGCCGCTGTAGGAGCTGGCGTTGTTGGGATCGAGTTCGACGGCCTTTGTGTAGTCCGCGACTGCCTTGTCGAATTGGCCCGAATGTGCGTAGGCGTACCCACGATCATGCCGCGCGACGGCGTAATCAGGCGCCAGCTCGATGGCCTTTGTGTGGTCCGCGATGGCGAGGTCGAACTGGCCCATGTCACTCCGGGTGACCCCGCGATTGACGTAAGCGGAGTGAAGTTTCGGGTCGAGTAAGATCGCTGTGTTGGCATCGTCAAGCGCTTTTTCAAGTTCTCCCTTATCGTTCCAGACGGTGCTGCGGTGACTGAACGCCAGAGCGTATTTCGGGTTCAGGCGGATTGCCTCGTCCAGGTCGGCCAGGGCAGCATCGACTTCGCCGGTCACACTCCTGGTAAAGCCGCGTTCGTAGAAGGCTCTGGCGTTCCTCGGATCAAGCCTGATGGCCTCATCCAGATCGGCGATCGATTCTGCGTACTGACCGAGTTCCTCGTATGCAACGCCACGGTTGGCATAAACGCGGCTCAGGACCCCCGCCGGGACGGATGGGGTCACATCCTCGCCGGTGAAGGTTTGCAACTCGTCCAGAATACCCGGACCCGTGCCTCCTTCGGTTCCTTCGATGATCGCGGTGCATGCGAGCAGCCTTTCGGAGGCAACCGGGCTCTTGCAGCCGTCTTCATTCTCGGCGAAGACGGTCTTCGCTATCTTCGCGTTCCCGGCCTCGGCATAGTCCTGCGGCACGCCCTCGCCGTCGGCGTACCTGACGCCGAGGCTGTTCTGGGCGTCGGCATGGCCCTGCTCGACGAGCGGCCGCCACATGCTCAAAGCCGTTTCGAAGTCACCGCTTCGAGCCGCTTCGAAGCCATCATCGACCGTTCCGGGCACCGCCGCGCCGGCGAGCATGACTATGGCGGCGAATCCGGCGACGAGCTGTTTAAACATGGTGAGCGTCCTTCCTTCGGTTCCCGCCGGCCTGCCTCATCGCCGCCAGCATCGTGGCAATGGACTTCGGTTAACGATGGCTCACCGTTCCGCTGCCGGCTTCCACGCTCGCGCCAGGCGCTGGGCCTCGGCGAGCTGATCGGGCGTCATGTTAGCGGCGAGGTCATCCCGGCTCTTGGCTGCCGATGCGCCCAGTTCAGCCGACGAAAGGTCGAACAACATGTGGGCGAGAACGATGTCTTTTGGCACGCCCAACCCTTGAGAATACAAAAGCCCTAGGTTGAACTGTGCTTCTGCATTACCCAACTCAGCGAGCGGTTGCCAAACCATCAGCGGCAGCGCGTAGTCCTTCGAGACAAAAGCCACGTCGTAGGCGACCAAACCAATAATCACCATGCTGGTCTGGGCCTTAGCATCGATCTGTCCCAACTGACTCACATCGACGCGATATCCCTGCTCGGCGAGCGGTTCCCATGCTTCCCTGGCCGTCGAGATTTCGTCACGCCGCACCATGGCCGTCGAGTTATCGTCACGCTGCACTGCCTCCAGGCCCTTCTCGAAAAGTCTGTCCGCCGCCTCACTCTCCACCGGCTCCGGCCGCGACCGCGGGCGCTCCCCCGGCTCCCACTCGCCCGCCAGGCGCCGTGCCTCGGCGATTTGAGCCAACGTTATCTGCTCGGCCAGTGATTCAAGAAGCGAGTCAGCCTCGACGCGGGCCTCCGTATCGTGCGGCGTCCATCGCTGCGCGGCGATGCTCAACCACATGAATGCTTGCACATCGTCCTGCGGCAAACCCTCGCCGAGAGCATGAGCGCGAGCGAGTGAATACTGCGCCATGGCGTCGCCTTGATCCGCCGCTTGCAGCCACCACTTCACCGCCTCCGCATTGTCCTCCGGGATGCCTATGCCAAGGTAATACGCGTTGCCGAGGTAAGACTGGGCGGCGGCGAAACCTTGTTCCGCGGCCCTTCGGTACCATTTGGCAGACTCGGCGAAGTCCTGCGTCACACCTCGGCCGAAGGAGTAAAGGGCACCGAGGCTTGATTGCGCCGCGGCGTGGCCCTGCTCGGCGGCTTTCCGATACCACTTCACTGCTTCGGTCTGGTTCCGCTCTTGGGCCAAACCCGACTCAATCATGACGGCCAGGTGGAATTGAGCCTCGGCGTCGCCCTGCTCGGCGGCTGCTGCAAAACTATCCAAGCCACGAGTGTAAATTTGGGCGAGCGGGCCCTGAGCCTCCATGTTGCCTTGGTAGACCGACTTCAGGAGCCAATTCGCAGCTTCAATATCGTCTTGTGGTACGCCACGGCCTAGCGAATACATTATGCCCAGGCTTGCCTGGGCGAGGGCGTCGCCCTGGTCCGCTGCGAGACGAAACCATCTCACCGCCTCAGCACGGTCTCTTTCGACACCTTCCCTGCCGTTATCGTAGATGGAGCCAAGGAAGTATTGGGCAATCGCGTTGCCCCGATTGGCCAACGGGAGAAGTAGTTCCACTGCGGCCGGGCCGTCGCCGCGGCGGTAGGCCGCGTCGGCCTCTGCCAGCAACACGCTGGGGTTCATGTCGTACATGGCGTCGAGGTTTGATTGGGCGCCGGCATGGCCCTCCTCAGCGAGCGGCCTCCATAGCTTCAGAGCGGTCGCGTAGTCGCCACGCTCTGCGGCGGACAAGCCATCCTCGAACGGCCCGGCCACGGCCACGCCTGTCAGCATGACGATAGCGACGATACCGGTGATGAGTTGTTTCCACATTGCAAGGCCCTCATTCATTCTGGGCCGAACAACCCTCGAGGGGCGGACCCATACCGAAATACTGCGGGACCGCATGAGCCGCACCTGGACCGCCGAGAACCGTACATCGAGGTTGGTGCTGGCTCTGTCATGTCTTGCGGCGTCGAGGCTCAACGCCGATCGACATCCTCGCCGGGTAGAACTGTTAGCTTGACCAACAACAGGCCCGGTTGTCTTGAAGGCTCAGCCAGTCAACGCATCTTGTCGCACACGCCATCGTCAGGCGCGTTGATTCACGTCAACGGACAGCGACGGTGGGACACACCCCGCCTGAACTGAGCGGCCCGCGGCCTATACAGTATCTGGCCAGGCGCCATCTGGCCGGCGGCGCAGTCACGGTTCTTCCTAGCAAGTTTATTGGGTTGGTCGCTTGTCGTCGGTAGTCGCCAAAACCCCGGGATCAGGCTTCGACGAGGCTTGGCTTTGATCTGAAGCAATGCGAGCGGACCAGGTGGCGCGTTAACATCGGCGGCAACTTCATCGAAGGCGGTGTCATAGGATTCCTTACGACCATGCCTTGGGGTGTGATCTATCCCTTGGCATCCCGACAAGCTGGACGCGCGTCAACATCGAGGAAAGGCGCGAAAGAGATGCTGTTCGTCCGGAGTCGGGTTTCGATGAAACAACAATTCCAAGTGGCAATCGGCAAGAAACATATTGAATGGCTTTGGGCTGTTAGATGAACGATGAGCTTGGACAGCGGAAATTCCATCGTGGACAATGTTGACGCGCAGACGATACCGGAAATGTTCGATGCCCGCGTACGTCGCAGTCCAGACCGCGTCGCTTACTCGCAATTCGACAAATCCGTATCTCGTTGGGAAGATATCTCCTGGCGCGACGTGGCGCAGCGCGTTGCAAGATGGCGGGCGAGTCTTGAAGCCGCCGGCTTGAAGACCGGCGATCGTGCCGCGATTCTGCTCGACAACTGTCTGGAATGGGTGTGCTTCGACCAGGCCGCGCTCAGTCTCGGCCTGATGGTCGTGCCGCTTTATAGAACCGACAGCGCAGAGAACTCGGCGTATTTGCTCAGCGATTCCACGCCCCGCCTCCTTCTCGTGCCGTCAGAGGAAGAATGGCGCCGTCTAAGACCGCTGCGAGATCGCTTCGCCTCGGTCGGGTGTGTCGTCTCGGTGCAAACGCCGAGCGGTGGAAGCTCGGACATCATCGGTCTTGATGACTGGCTTACAGACGCCGATGTACCGGCGAAGCCACCGGTAACGCCTCCCCTGGCGAGTGATACCCTGGCGAGCATCAGCTACACATCGGGGACGACGGGCCGTCCCAAGGGCGTGATGTTGAGCCACGGCAACCTGATTTCGGCGACGCGCGCGGTGTTGAAACGCAATCGCGGGCAATCGGACGACGTGTTTCTCGCCTTTCTGCCGATGGCCCATATTTTCGAACGCACGGTCGAATACTATCCGGCCATGGCCTCCGGCGCTCGATTGGTCTTCGCGCGCGCGGTTGCCAGCTTGCCCGAGGACTTAATCTCCGTGCGCCCGACCATCATGATAGGCGTCCCGCGGATCTATGAGCGCAGCTGGAACGCAATCCAGGAAACCGCCTTCGGCCGCTTTCTCCTGGACCGGGCGCTCACTCTCGGCCATCGGCCGATCCATTCGCTCGTCGAGCGTTTACAACTCTGGCTGATCGATCGCTTGCTGTGCAGGCGCATATCGGAGCGCTTTGGCGGGCGCCTTCGCCTCGCCGTATGCGGCAGCGCGCCGCTTTCGCCGGAACTTGCTCTCGGATTGAGGGCCGTCGGGGTCCCAATCGTCGAAGGCTATGGCTTGGCCGAGGCGGCGGGGCCGATCAGCGGAGACGAAGTCTCGAGCTACGCTCCAGGATCAGCCGGTCGGCTGCTCGATGGTGTAGAGGCGCGAATTGCCAAGGACGGGGAACTGCTCGTCCGCGCCCCGTCAGTGATGCAGGGCTATTGGAACCGGCCCGAGGACACGGCCCGCACCATAGATGGCAATGGCTGGCTCCATACCGGCGACCTTGCTGCTGTTCGGGAGGATCGACTGGTCATCCTCGGACGGGTGCACGACGTGATCGTCACGGCGACCGCGGAAAAGCTCTCGCCGCATGACCTGGAAATGCGAATCGTCTCGGACCCGCTGTTCGAGCAGGCGGTCGTCGTCGGCAACGCAAGACCCTTCCTCGTCGCGCTTGTCGTATTGGAGCCAGCGCAATGGCAAGCGTTCGCTGCGGCCAATAACCTTGACCCAATCGATCCGAATGACGCTCGTGCTGAAGGCTTATTGATCGACAAGATCGGCCCCCTGATACGGGACTTTCCATCGTATGCCCAGATCCGACGTCTATTCGCGAGCCTGGAGCCCTGGACCCTCGAGGACGGGTTGGTCACGGCGACACTGAAGACCAAGAGAAAATCGGTCGAGAAGAAACACGCCGACGTTATCGCTTCGCTCTATGAGGGACACGTCTCTCCGCAAGCGGCCGCCGCCAGCCCGGCGCCTGAGCAAAGATGTGCATAGACTGCCCCGATGACCAAAGAAA
>JAAEOR010000952.1 GCA_024222895.1 Hyphomicrobiales bacterium
CGAACCAGCGCTTTTGTGGTTCGTGATCCTGGTCGCGGTGACGCTGCAGACCTCGTTTTTGACCCCGCCGGTGGGGTTCGCGCTCTTTTACCTCAAAGGCGTCTGCCCGCCCGAGATCAAGCTGATGCATATTTACAAGGGGGTCGTGCCCTTCGTGCTGCTGCAGCTGACCGGCCTCTTAATCGTCTTCCTCTGGCCGCAACTGACCACCTGGCTGCCTTCGGTTGCCTATTAATGGTGTGAGAAGGACTGAAAATGAAAATCGTATCTGTGAGGACAACATGACCAACGTAGTAATTGCGTCTGCAGCGCGCACCGCCGTCGGATCCTTTGGCGGATCTTTCGCAACCACTCCGGGCCACGATCTGGGTGCCGCGGTTCTGGAGGCGGTAGTCGCGCGGGCTGGCATCGAAAAAGATGAGGTTTCGGAAACGATCCTTGGTCAGGTGTTGACCGGTGGGCAGGGGCAGAACCCGGCGCGGCAGGCCCATATCAACGCTGGTTTGCCGGCAGAAAGTTCGGCCTGGGGGATCAATCAGGTTTGCGGGTCCGGCCTGCGCGCTGTGGCCTTGGGCGCGCAGCATATCCAGCTGGGCGATGCCGCCGTGGTTGCGGCGGGCGGACAGGAGAATATGTCTTTGTCGCCCCATGTTGCCAACCTGCGCGTTGGTCACAAAATGGGTGACCTCAAATATATCGACTCAATGATCAAGGACGGTCTCTGGGATGCGTTCAACGGCTACCACATGGGCCAGACGGCCGAAAACGTGGCCGAGTCTTGGCACATTTCCCGCGACTTGCAGGATGCGTTCGCGGTTCAGTCGCAGAACAAGGCTGAAGCGGCCCAGAATGCCGGGAAATTTGACGACGAGATCGCGGCATTTACGGTCAAGACGCGCAAAGGCGACATTGTTGTCGACAAGGATGAGTATATCCGCCACGGCGCCAACCTTGAGGCGATGGCGAAAATGCGCCCCGCCTTCATCAAGGACGGCACGGTGACGGCCGCCAATGCCTCGGGCCTGAATGATGGCGCTGCCGCGACCTTGCTGATGACCGCCGATGATGCCGAGAACCGCGGGATAGAACCACTGGCGCGCATTGCATCTTATGCCACCGCCGGTCTTGACCCATCGATCATGGGCGTTGGTCCGATCTATGCCTCGCGCAAGGCGCTGGATAAGGCTGGCTGGTCGGTCGGCGATCTCGATCTGGTGGAAGCCAACGAAGCCTTTGCCGCGCAGGCCTGTGCCGTCAACGCCGACATGGGTTGGGACCCGGCGATTGTGAACGTCAATGGTGGGGCTATTGCCATCGGTCATCCGATTGGCGCGTCGGGCTGCCGCATCCTCAATACGCTCTTGTTTGAGATGAAGCGGCGCGACGCCAAGAAGGGCCTGGCCACATTGTGTATCGGTGGCGGCATGGGTGTTGCCATGTGCCTGGAGCGCGCCTGAACCAAAGCTTTTCCCTGCCGCTGGTGAATGATTCCCTACGGCCGGGAGAACCATCACCGCCCCTCACTCTGCGCATTGAGCAGCAACCGGAGCAAACAATGGCAATGACAGAACAAACACCGGAACAGCTGACAGAGCGACTGTCTGATTATTGGGGCCTCATGCAGCGGGCGCAGCAATTGTTCATGCGGGCGGCCAAAACATCAACGGCCAAGGCTACAGGTGGGGATTTTTCCGTTGTGGACAACGCCTCGGTGATGGCGGCTTATGCCAAAGTTGGCATTTCGCTGGCCTCTCGTCCGGCCGATCTGATTGCGATCCAGCAATCGGCCTTTACGAATATGGCCAATGTCTGGATGTCCGGTTGGACGGGTTCAGATACTGAAACAAAAGATCGCCGTTTTCGCGATGACGCCTGGAACAGTGATCCGATCGCGCAAGTCTGCCGGGATGTGCATCTGGCGCTTGAAGAGGCCACCAACGACACGCTCAATCGCTTTCCCAAAGGGTCAAAGGAACAGTTGCGTGTCGATTTCTATACCCGCCAGATACTCAGCGCGCTTGCGCCCAGCAACTTTCTGGCGCTGAACCCACAAGCCCGTGACAAATTCCTGGAAACCGACGGGCAGAGCCTGCTCGACGGGTTCAAAAACCTGCTGGACGATCTGGAGCAGGGTGACGGACGGCTGGATATCGCAACCAATGACGATAAGGCGTTTGTCGTGGGCCGCGATCTGGGCACAACACCAGGAAAAGTTGTTTATCAGAACGACTTGATGCAGCTTATTCAGTTTGAGCCGCGGACGAAGGAGCAGTTCAAACGCTCGATCCTTTTTGTGCCTGCCTGGATCAATAAATACTACATCATGGATATGCGCGAAGAGAACAGCTTCGTGCGCTACATGCTGGATCGCGGTCATACGGTTTTTATCATCAGCTGGGTCAATCCCGGGCCCGAGCATGCCGAAAAAAGCTTTGAGCACTACATGAATGAAGGGCCACTGGCCGCACTTGATGCGATTGAGCAGGCCACGGGCGAGAAAAAGGTCAATATCCTTGGTTTCTGTATCGGCGGAATTCTGGTCACTGCAACGCTTGCTTATCTGGCTGCCAAGAAAGACAACCGAATTGCCTCGGCCACGACACTGGCGACGATGGTCGATTTTACCGATGTGGGCGAGATCGGCGTTTTTATCGACGAAGACCGTCTGATCACGCTGCGCGAACACATGGCTGAAAAGGGCTATCTCGAGGGTCACCACCTGGGCGACATGTTCTCGATGATCCGCGAAAACGACCTGATCTGGTCGTTCCATGTGATGAACTATCTCATGGGAAACAAGCCACCGGCCTTTGATCTGCTTTTCTGGAATTCCGATGCCACCCGCCTGCCCGCAGCGATGCTGCTTTGGTATCTTGAGCAGGTCTATCTGAAGAACGCGTTGCGCGAACCCGGCGGGCTGAAGCTCAACAACACCAAGATTGACATCGGCAAGATCAAGACGCCCTGTTTTGTTCTGGCCACCAAAGAGGATCATATCGCACCGTGGACTTCGGTTTATCCGACAACAGACCTGCTGGGTGGCGAGACCAAATTTGTACTGGGCGGATCCGGCCATATCGCGGGGGTGATCAACCCTCCCGGTGAACGCCAGAAATACGGTTACTGGACAAATCCGGACTACCCGAAAAACTCCGAGGATTGGCTTGACGGTGCCAGCTACAGCAACGGCTCGTGGTGGCCCGAATGGGCAGATTGGCTCGAGGCAAAGGACCGCGCCAACAAGGTGCCTGCCCGAACCCCCGGGGACGGCAAACTGGAGGTGATTGAAAACGCGCCGGGCTCCTATGTGATGGCCCAGTAAACGAAAACGGCCGCGCAAATTGCGGCAAACCAGAAATAGGGAGAATTTTTATGGCACGAGTCGCACTTGTTACCGGAGGGTCGCGAGGTATTGGCGCAGCCATTTCCAGACAACTGAAAACCGATGGTTATTCAGTTGCAGCAACCTATGCTGGCAATGACGACGCCGCAGCTGCGTTCACAGCCGAAACCGGCATCAAGACCTACAAATGGAATGTGGCCGACTACGACGAATCAAAAGCGGGCATCGAAAAGGTCGAGGCCGAGGTCGGCCCGATTGATGTGGTCGTGGCCAACGCCGGCATCACCCGCGACGCGCCTTTCCACAAGATGACAGCCGAGCAATGGCATCAGGTGATCGACACCAATCTGACCGGTGTTTTCAACACCGTCCACCCGATCTGGCCCGGCATGCGCGAGCGCAAGTTTGGCCGGGTCATCGTGATCTCATCAATCAACGGTCAGAAAGGCCAGTTTGCACAAGTGAACTACGCTGCGACCAAAGCCGGGGACCTCGGCATCGTAAAATCTCTGGCGCAGGAAGGTGCCCGCGCTGGTATCACCGCAAACGCGATCTGCCCCGGCTATATCGCCACCGAAATGGTCATGGCAGTGCCAGAAAAAGTGCGTGAGTCGATCATCGGCCAGATCCCGACCGGCCGCCTTGGCGAAACTGAAGAAATCGCCCGCTGTGTGGCCTTCCTGGCCTCCGATGAAGCGGGTTTCGTCAATGGCTCGTCCATTTCTGCGAACGGCGGACAGTTCTTCGTCTGAGCAAGAAACGGCGAGAATCCGGATCGTCGAAGAAGAGAGAAACCGAGCTCAGATACTGGCGGCCGGACGCCGGTAGCTGCAATCAAAAGGAAAAACCCATGACCGCAAATAGCTTATTTGACTTTTCACCGTTCCTGAAAATGTACGATCCCCAGGATTTCGCGTCCTTTTTCGATCCCGAAACCGCAACGTCCTGGTTGAAAGCACAAAAGATCGATGGTCTCGACCCAAGCACGATCCTAGCCGAGAATCAGAAACGCATTGACGCTTTGAAGCAGGCAAATGAAGAAGCCATGGCGGCCCTCGGAACATTGATGAAACGTCAAGCCACGATATTCGAACAGTTGATGAATGCGGCCCGCGAAAATACTGAAAAGCTGGATCTCTCCGGATCTGACAATTCGGCACACCGCAATATGAAGGCCTGCTCGGAGGCCATTGGAGCTGCTGTTAAGCTGATGAAGCAACTGTCTGATGAGACGCAGACCGCCTCGGATGAGGTTTTCAAGGAAGTCTCAAAACAAGTGGACGCAGCTGTAAAAGCTATTTCCAGCATGTAAATTGGTGCGCGAGAGTTCCTGCAAACAGGCGGGGCTAATCGGTTGAATTAGGCAAAAAAGGCTTCCGGGTTTTACACGGCGCCTCAAACCAGGGAGATACCTATGACAGGTACTGCTATAACCAAACCGCGGGTTGGATTTTTCGTGACCTGCATCGTGGATACTATGCGCCCCAATATCGGTTTCGCGAGTGTCAAAGTGCTTGAACAGGCTGGTTGCGCCGTCGAAGTACCGCGGGCGCAGACTTGTTGTGGCCAACCAGCCTTCAACAGCGGAGACGATGACGGCACCCGAGCGATTGCCAAACAGGTAATCGCCGCTTTTGAGGATTACGACTATGTCGTGGTCCCGTCCGGGTCTTGCGCCAGCATGATCCGCAGCCACTATGGCGAGCTTTTTGACGGTGATGAGGAATGGCAACCGCGCCAGCAGGCGGTTTCGGCCAAGACCTGGGAACTCCTGAGTTTTCTGACGGATATCATGGGCTACCGCCCAGAAGCCGTGCGCTATGACGGCGTGGCCACCTATCACGACAGCTGCTCGGGTTTGCGCGATCTTGGGGTCCGTGACCAACCGCGCGCGCTTTTGGGCGAGGTTGAGGGGCTTAGCCTCACGCCTTTGCAGGGCAATGATGAATGCTGTGGTTTTGGCGGCACATTCTGCGTGAAGTACCCCGACGTTTCAGGTGCCATCGTTAGCGACAAGGCCGAAAAGATTGAAGCCACGGGGGCCGACACTCTTTTGGGCGGCGATATGGGCTGTTTGATGAACATGGCCGGTAAACTCAGCCGCGAAGGCTCCGACGTGAAGGCGTTTCATACGATAGAGGTGCTGGCTGGCATGGCTGATGGTCCCGCGATCTGCAAGCGAGAGGATCGGGGATGAAACTAACTTCGCAGGATTTCAAAGCGAATGTAAAAACCGCGCTTGCAGATCCGACCCTGAAAATCGCTTTGAACCGCACGACCGGCCTTTTGCAGCGCCGCCGGGCACAGGTTATCGACGAGTTTGCCGAATATGGCGCGGCACGGGAAGCTGCCGAGAAGATCAAGGACCACACGCTTGATAACCTAGAATACTATCTCACACAGTTTGAAGAAAACGCCACTGCCGCTGGCGCCACCATTCATTGGGCGCGCACCCCGCAGGAAGCCACCGGCATTGTCACCGAGATATGCAAGGCCGAAGGTGCCAAAACCGCGACGCGGGTGAAATCGATGCTGGGCGAGGAAATCGGCATTCCCGAAGCGCTTGCCAAAGCCGGGGTGAAGCGGATCGAAACGGACCTGGCCGAGCACATCATTCAACTGGCCGAGGACCCGCCAAGTCACATAGTCATGCCGGCGATGCACAAAACCCACGAACAGGTGGCCGAGCTGTTTCGCGAAAAGCACGCGAAACCTTCCAACAGCGACGATGTTGCTGCACTTGTCGAAAGCGCCCGGCACGAATTGCGGCAAAAATTCCTCGATGCCGATATTGGTATCTCAGGGGCCAATTTCCTGATCGCCGATAACGGCTCGATCGTCACCGTGACCAATGAAGGAAACGCGGAACTTACGGTCACACCGCCAAAAACTCATATCGTCACAGTGGGCATCGAGAAAATCGTGCCAAGCATGGAACATGCAACCGTGTTCCTGCGCCTGTTGTCGCGGGCTGCGATCGGGGCTGAGATTACCCAATACACGACCTTCTACAACGGCCCCAAACGCAAGGGTGATGCGGACGGCCCGGAGAACATGCATATCGTTCTCGTCGACAATCACCGCACCGAAATGCTTGGCGAGTTTTTGCGCCCGATGCTCAGATGCATCCGCTGTGGCGCTTGCATGAACCATTGCCCGGTCTATGCGGCGATTGGCGGGCACGCCTATGGCGCGGTTTATCCCGGCCCAATGGGGTCGGTGCTGACGCCGGCGATGCTGGATCTAAAAAGCACCAAGGATTTGCCGAATGCCTGCACGCTCAACGGGCGCTGCAAAGAAGTTTGCCCGGTCAATATCCCGCTGACAGATATGCTGCGTAGCCTCAGGGCCAAGCAGTTCGAGCGTGATTTGACACCCCCGGTAACCCGATATGCGCTTGCCGGCTGGGGTTGGCTGGCACGGCGGCCAAGGCTCTATCACCTAACCACCAGCCTGGCGATGCTTGCCATGCGGGTCTGGTCGATGAACCGGGGTCGCATCCGTTGGTTCCCGATGGCTGGCAGTTGGACCCGAAGCCGCGACCTGCCACAACCGGAACTGGGCACCTTCATGCAGCAATACAAGCGGAGGGGCAGCAAATGAGCGTGGCAAGACAGACCATTTTCCAGGCCATACGATCCGCAAACGGAACGCAGAAACCCGTCGAGCAGGTTTTGGCGGATGCAAAGGCGCTGATCGAGGAACCGTCAAAACGGCGCCCACGGTTCACTCAGCAAAGCAGTCTGGAGCGGTTCATTGAGAAAGCCACTTCGGAGCGGGTCACCGCAACCGTGGCACAAGTATCCGCCCTTGCTGATGTCCCGGGCGCAGTGGCGGACTATCTGCAAAGCGCATCGCTGGCCCCAAACATCGCAGTGCAACCCCGCGCAACACTCGCCCGGCTTGATTGGAGTGGTATTGAGATCCATCATGATCCGTCAGCAGACGAACCCGTAGCCGTTTCTATCGCCGATCTGGCCGTTGCAGAAACCGGTTCCGTTGTGTTTCTTTCGGCCCCTGATGCCCCGACCCTGATGAATTTTCTGCCGCTTCACCATGTCGTTGTCGTCAAGAGCGACCTGATCCAGCGGCATTTGGAGGATGTCTATCCTTTTGTCGGAGCCGGGCAGGACAACCAACCACGCAACCTGACCATTGTCACCGGAACCAGCGGCACCGCTGATATCGAGGCCAAGAACATCCGCGGCGCGCATGGCCCGCGCTACATGCACATCATAATAGTGGAATAAGGGTCAAACGGAGCGATCCGGCGCGCCGGTTGCCGCCGCTATGCGTCGATCAGGGCGTCGGGTCGGGCAAGCACCTCAAGATCATTATGATCTGACAGCGTAACAACCTGACCGGATATTTCAACGCCATGGCCTCTGAGTGCTGAGAAGGAGCGAGACAGGTTTTCCGGGGTCATGCCGAGATACGAGGCCAGCTTCTTTTTCTCGATATCAAGCGTGAACTCACCACTGCAACCTTCACGCACATGTTGCTCAAACACAAAATCCGCCAGCCTTTCGATAGATGTTCTGAACTTGATGTTCTTTGAGTTCTGGACGGATTCACCATAGCAGGTCGCCAGTTCATCCAGGATCGAAACGGTAAATCTGGGTTCGTGCTCAAACACTTCTCTGACATCTGCGGACGGGATCAATATGATCCGGGATTCTTTCAATGTCCGGGCGGACATCTGATAAGGGCGGTCCTTGATTGTGGCGGCTACCATGAAGGTGGAGTTTGGCCCCAAGAGCGACATACAGCTTTCGCGACCCTGCCAGGTGCCAAAAAGCTCAACAGTGCCGGAAGACACGATATGCAGGAAATCAGCGCAGTCCCCTTCGGTAATCAGCTCTGTATGGGGCGGAAAATTCTGCACATAGGCACCACGCACAAGTGTTACGAATGATGGTTCGGATGCGTCCTGCAGCAGGGGGTCGACCGCAATTCTTCAAAATGCTGCACTTGCAAGATGCCCTCCTTTCCGTCGGCATGATTGCTTTCAAAGGGTTTGAGGTGGCTTTGTCAGATGTCTTCGGTCATCATCATGATTGCGCCACACGGGCATTCGGCCGCGCAGATACCGCAGCCCTTGCAATAGTCGTATTTGAATTCGAACCCGTTGCCCGGGCCCAGTTTGGTGACAGCGTTGTCAGGGCAGATGCCATAGCAATTGTCGCATTCGAAACAATTGCCGCAGGACATGCAGCGGCGGGCTTCAAAGAGGGCGTTTTTCTCGCTCAAGTCACCGACCACTTCGGCAAAGCCTGAGGTGCGGCGAACAACTTCCAGGATCGGGCGGATCGTGCGCGGTGCGTCGCTGTAATACCAGGTGTTGAGTTTGGATTTATCAGCAATGTCATGCTTTTCAGCGGGTCGATACTCGGTGCCCCTGAGCCAGGCGTCAATGTTGCGCGCCGCTTTCTTGCCATGGCCGATTGCGGTTGTGACCGTACGGGCAGAGGGCACAATGTCACCCCCGGCAAAGATACCGTCTACTCCGGTTTTCATTGCTGGATCCACCTGAACCGACCCACCTTTGATCGCGAGGCCTTCGATATTGCTCAAAGCATCGACATCAACGTTTTGTCCGATGGCTTCGACCACCACGCTGGCTTCAATGGTTTCAAATGCACCGGTTGGTTGTGGCGTGTGATCTTCACCCCGCACCATTTTTTCAAGTGTCACCGTTGAACCGTTGATTTTCTGAATCGATCGCAGATTAACGATATTCACGCCTTCCTCGACTGCTTCGTCAATTTCAAAACGGTGCGCCGGCATGTCCTCGCGCGCCTCGATCACGACAAGGGTTGCTGAAGGCGCGCCCAGACGGATCGCCGTTCGGGCGACGTCAACCGCGGTATTGCCACCGCCATAGACCACGACATTGCCGCGCAATGCGGTTGGGTTATCAAGCTCGGTGTCGCGCAGCACTGTCACGGCTTCGATTAGAGGGATTTGCCTGTCGGTCTCAATATCAGCGCGTCGCGGCAATTGAGCGCCGGTGGCCAGAAGAACGGCATCAAAACCGCCTTTGGCCTTTGCCGCCTGAACGTCGTCAACCCTGCTGTCATACTCAATGGTCACGCCCATATTTTCGATGCGCGCAACCTCGGCGCGCAGTTTTTCACGCGGCAGGCGGTATTTCGGAATCCCGTATCGTGTCATGCCACCGGCTTGCGGGTTCGCATCGTGAACCGTCACGGCATGGCCAGACCGCGCCAGATGGTAAGCCGCCGAAAGGCCGCAGGGACCAGCGCCGACGATAAGGACTTTCTTGCCGCTTGCCTCTCCCGGCCTAATGGCCCAGCCATTTTTCAGCGCCTGATCGCCCAAAAACCGCTCGATTGAGTTGATGCCAACGGGATCATCCAGCTCCGCCCGGTTGCAGGCACCCTCGCAGGGGTGATAGCAAACCCGGCCCATGACCGCTGGCAATGGATTGTCGTCCATGATGGCGCGCCAGGCAGC
>JAAEOR010000953.1 GCA_024222895.1 Hyphomicrobiales bacterium
GCAGAACCCGCGGAAACTCTGACCTGCGGCGGCCCGAATTCGCCCGCCGAGCTGCGTCACGGCTCTCGAACGATGACCCCGTATCGCCCTTCGAGACGTGCCTTGTCGGCAAACGAATTGGGGCCATCAAAGGGGTCACTACTAGCCGCCCTTGGTATTATCATGCCCTCAGAGCAGGTGCCTCACGCAGCGTCCGCCGCGACCTTCAGCGAGACGATCTTGTCCGGATCCTCGACCGGCTCACCGCGCTTGATGGCATCGATCGTTTCCATACCGTCAACGACCTGGCCCCACACCGTGTATTGCCGATCAAGAAAACCGGCATCACCGAAGCAGATGAAGAACTGGCTGTCGGCCGAGTTTGGATTGCTCGACCGCGCCATCGAGCAGGTTCCGCGCACATGCGGCTCGTCATTGAACTCGGCATCGAGATTCTGGCCGGAGCCGCCCATTCCGGTTCCGTCCGGATCGCCGGTCTGGGCCATGAACCCGTCAATGACCCGGTGAAAGACGATGCCATCATAGAATCCCTGCCGGGCGAGTTCCTTGATCCGCGCGACATGATTGGGCGCCAGATCGGGACGGAGGGCGATAACCGCCGATCCGTGCGTCGTCTCCAGCATCAGTGTGTTTTCCGGATCGTGTGAGTCGGCCATACCACCCTCCTTCTTTCTTCGGTTCAGTTGGTGTCGCCGGCAATCTGCATCATGACGATGCGATCGGGGTCGGCGACCGGCTCGCCGCGCTTCAGCGAGTCAACGAGTTCCATGCCTTCCACCACTTCACCCCAGACGGTGTACTGGCCATTGAGGAAAGAGCAATCCTCGAAGCAGATGAAGAACTGGGAATTCGCCGTATTCGGATCCGATGTGCGCGCCGCGCCGATCGTGCCCCGGGTGAAGTTGGTGTTGGTGAATTCGGCCTGGAGATCAGGTTGATCGGAACCACCGGTGCCGGTGCCGGTCGGGTCGCCGCCCTGGGCCATGAACCCTTCGATGACCCGATGGAACGGCGTGTCGTCGTAGAAGCCGCTTCGCGTCAGTTTCTTGATCCGCTCCACATGGTTCGGCGCCAGATCGGGCCGAAGGCGAATGACGACTTCGCCATTATCGAGTTTCATGATGAGCGTGTTGTCGGGATCCGCTTCCTGAGCCGACGCGGCGGCCGTAAACAGAAGGACGAACGCCGCGAGCGCGGCTGTCAGGTGTCTGATCATTCTTGCGTACCTTGATCTGCTGTGAGTGTTGGAATGGTGAACGGACCCGGCCGGCCGACCCTAGTTGTCGGCATGTCAATCGCTGTCGCTTGCGGTGCCGCTCGTTGCTCTTGCCACCATGGGAAGAATGGCAGCGGGGACAAAAGGCGAAATATCGCCATTCATTCTGGCGATCTGCCGGACAAGGGTGGCGGTGATATGACGAGTTGCCGGCGATGCCGGCAAGAAGATAGTCTGAATCCCCGGTGCGAGAACCGCGTTGGTGGCCGCCATTTGCATCTCATAGTCGAAGTCAGCGGCATTGCGGAGCCCCCGAACGATCAGGGACGCCCCCGCCTCCCGTGCGGCGACGACCGTCAGTCCGTCGAACGACGCCGCCGAGACGCGTCGGGCTCGATCGGATGGCAAAACGGCAACGGCTGCCTCGATCATCGCCGTGCGTTCGACCACGCCAAACATGGTTCTCTTCGTCGGGTGGCTGCCGATGGCGACAACAACCTCGTCCGCCGCGGACAATGCTGCAGCGAGAATATCAAGGTGGCCATTGGTGATCGGGTCAAAGGTGCCCGGATAGAGCGCAATTCGTTTCATGGCGCCTGACCGTTCGCGGTAGGGCAGCGGGAGTGTCGCGGCTGTCTATAGGGAAGCGGCAGCCTGAGCAAGCGATCCTCTCGGTGTGGCCCGCGATAAATCATTGTCCGGCATGCCACGCCAAGGCGAGGCTCTCAGGGATACTCGGTGTGATGGCCGTCACGCCGGCTTGTGAGGGCCGTCACTGCCATCCGGCCGGACGCTACCTATCTTGAAGTCATCGCAGCCGGAAACAGTCCGCAGCCGAGGAGTACCGAGAGATGACCACCAGGATCCGCAAAATCTTCGTAGCCGCCGCCTTTGTCGCGACAGCCGCAGCAGGAATCACCGGTGCGACGCTCAGCGGTGAATCCAAGGAAACAGACCTTGCCGCAATCTGCGACACCGCGGTCTGGCCGAACATCCCAACCGAATGTCTGGAGGGCGAAACGGACAGTGCAGTCCGCCATGTCTCAGTCTACGACGCCAGCGAGGCGGAGACATTTGTGCTCCAAACCGTCGCTATTCTTCCGTCCCATCAGTTTGTGGAACAGTTTTGAGGTGATCTAGACGTCCAGGCTGAACGTAGAATGAATTCAAATGTCGGCAGAGGTTCAGGTGGAAGAAGCCATGGTGGCTTCGTCATGAACATCGCTTCCATGAGGAGACAAGCCGTGAACGTCTGGATCCATTCAACGATCGCCGCGATGAGTCTGACGGCGATGGTCGCCGTCGCAGCCGCGGGCGTCTCCGTTTACGAGACCGCTCCGGAGCCTGCAGCCTCAAAGTCCGACCTCCTCCCGCTGGAGAGCCGGCCTCAGGCCACGCCGGCACACGACTACGTGACCGTCGAAGTCCGCAGCCAGGGACGCTCGATCCTCAGTCGCATCGCGGTTCCGGAGACCGTAACCAACTGATAACAGGCACCTTTACGCCCCAGCTTGTCTGTCAAAGGATCCAGCCGATACGACGGCAAATCTTGGCGCCATCACCGGTGAATCAAGACATCTGAGCTCCCGGATGCCAGCCCAGCGTCATGCATGAACCCAACCGACGTCAACGTTCGCGTTGTGACGGGCGTCACATGCCGTTTGTGACCCACTTCACTGCGAATCCGTCCGGCAGCCCCTAGGTTTGTTTCAACGCAGCCGGAAACAGCCCGGCACCGAGGAGACCGAGAGATGACCACCAAGACCCGCAAAATCTTCGTAGCAGTCGCTTTTGCCGTGACAGCAGCCGCCGGGATCACAGGTGCGACCCTTAGCGGTGAGACTAAGGAAACAGACGTCGCCGCGCTCTGCGCCACCTCTGCCTGGCCGAACATTCCGGCTGAATGCCTGGAAGGCGACACCAACACCGACGTTCGCTACGTTTCCATGGATAACCCCACTGCTCTGGTGGTTTCCCCCGAGAAGACGCTGCGGACCGTCGCCATTCTCCCAACCGACCACTTCGTCCCGTTCTGGGGCAATTCGGCCAGCTGATCTGAACCGCGATTCTATCAACGCTTCGGCAAAACCCGCTTGGGCCGAAACGGTTTCTGCACGGTCAAGATTGATCTTGCGAGGAGACAAGCAATGAATATCTGGTTCCACTCCGCGATCGCCGGTATGAGCCTTGTCGCGATGGTCGCCGTCGCCGCCGCCGGTGTAGCCGTTTACGAAGGGGCGCCCGACACTCCGTTGGCAAAGACTGATTTCCTGCCGCTCACGACCCCATCATCTGAACCGTCCCGCTACGCGACGGTCGAGGCCCGCGACGACGGTCGCTCGACTTTGAGCCGTTTCACGGTACCGGCGACGACAACCAACTGATCCCGAGTTTTCCAGTCCCCCAAGACCGACTGAGCCGCCGGCACCCCACCGGCGGCTTCTTTTTCTCAAACTGGGAAACGATAAAGGCGGCCTGGCGGTTGCCGACCCTCGGGCTTACCGCCGTTTCTCGCGGCGTTGCCAGCGGAGGTCGTCGCAGCCCGGCTGGACATCGCGTTACTGGTTGATGCGAAAAAGCAATGTTTTGAAGGGCTGGTCGACCACTTCTTCAAGCAATATGTCAGGACCGGTGTCTATCCTGCTGAAATTCGTCCGAACCTCGAGAACCTTGCCCGAGTGGCAAACGATCTGTCCGCTGGTCCGCAACACACCGTCGTCGCCGACGGCACCGGTAACGGTCTCAAGCCCGCCAGGCCCCTCGCAAATCGACCAGTAGGTATCGTTCGCAAGGACCTCGAGCGACCGATCGCCGTTGCGGTCGGTAATCGCAATCGTCCGCAGGCTGCCATCGACGGAATCGACACCTTGCCACAACCCGATCATCGAGGCGTCCGCTGAAGCCGTCATCGGCACGGCGCCGGCGAAAATCGCCGCCAACGCCCATCTCAGAACAGGCGGCGCATCAGAAGTCACGAAAGGAACGCTGTTAGCGGCGGGCGCCCGGGGCCAGCACGCGCTTCTTGGGCGCAGGCAACAGACCTTCGCGCTGTGCCTGCTTGCGGACCAGCTTGCGGGCCCGCCGAATCGCTTCACCCTTTTCCCGCGCCCGCTTCTCGGACGGCTTCTCGTAAAATCTCTTTCTCTTCAGCTCGCGAAAAACGCCCTCTCTTTGCATCTTCTTCTTGAGGACCTTCATCGCCTGGTCGACATTGTTGTCGCGCACGAATATTTGCAAAAGACCTTCCTTTCGATCGGCCGCGTCCTGCGGCCGCTTCAACCGTTTGCCTGCTCTTGCTCGTTGAGCACGCTGGCATCTATCCGACAAATCGGATCCTGACTGTCGAATGTAAGACACTCCGCGCCGGGAAAGCGCCTTCGCTCTCCCCGCCACGGGAACCCTATTCTCCTGTCTTATCTAGCCGTGCATCTACGATTTGGCCAGTGCCAAACAGCAAAAAAGCCCGGTCAAGTCGTTTCTCTCCCACGCGATGTGATCTGCGCCGGCTCAAGCGCGGGACCGGGCAGGAGAAACGCGAAGATCGTACCGGCGATACGGTCGAGGGCTTCGACATGCCCTGTCTTGTTCTTCAGCCGGCCCGAAGGGTTGTATTTCGGAACGCATCTACAGCGTCAGGCGGCTCAACCGTATGATCTCATTCGCCTATCGCTGCCGACACTGTATCTGCCCGCCGGAAAGTGCAACGCAAACCGCATGGAGTGGGAGAGAAGCGGGCTTAGTCGGATCCGTCAGGTTTCCTGGACCGGTCGCCTGGAACGCCGACATCTTCGCCAAGCGTATCGCGAACATAAAGCTGCTTGATCGTGACCAGCGCGACAACCGCCAGAGGTGTCGCAAAAACCACACCGAGCGGCCCAAACAGGACGCCGAAAGCCACCAGTGCAAAAAGGGCAACCGCCGGCGGAAGATCGACCGCGCGGCGCTGAACCAGCGGCATCACGATGTTTCCTTCGACCTGCTGGATGACAAGATAGAGCGCGATTACCCACAGAGCGTGTGTCGGGCTTTCCTTGAAGCCGACCAGGATTGCTGGAATCGCGCCGAAAATGGGACCGACAATCGGGACAAAATCACTGATTCCGGCGATGAACCCCAGCGCCAGCGCCGAGGGAACGCCAATCAGGCTGAGGCCGATGGTGCTCAGAATGCCGATAATGACCATTGCAACGAGTTGCCCGGCCAGCCAATAGCGTAGCGCGTTCCAGCTCGAATCGGAGGCCTTGGCGATTCGCTCACGCGCGCCCCGGGGAAACAGGGTGAGGAAACCAGATCGATATGAGATCGGTCGCGCTGCTATGTAAATTCCCGCCACCAGGACCAAGGCGGCCGACAGCACAATGTCTACCAGGCCCAAAGTCAGCCCGGCGAAATTGGCGACTGTCTCGCCTCGAAACAGGAAATCCCGGACACGCTCGGCGAGCGTCTCGCCGAGTTCCTCAAGGCCGAGTTGTGCCTCCAGCGCATCCCACAAAGCCGGGAGTTGAATGATAAGGCCGCGAATCTGAGAGTCGATCTGTGTTCCGAGCAATACAACAAAACCGGCGATGAACACGGCAACGACAAGGACGGCCAGAAATAACGACCATGGATTGGGGATCGGTGTGTAACGTTCGATGGGCTCCGACAGGCTGCGCAGCATGACGGCAACCAGAATCGCGCCGAACACCAGCATGATGACGTGGGACAGACGCCAAAGGACCAGCAGTAGGATCGCAATTGCCGCGACGATCAGGACCGCCGTGACGATGTCGACGGCGCGTATGACGACGCGATCATCGGACGTTTCCCTGGCCATCCTGTTTCCCTGCCCTCTCGATTCGTTCCAGCTCGACTTGCCGGATCCGATCATCGTCAACATCAAGCCCCCCTCGGGCTGATAACCGACGTTACACTGATTTTCCGGCGGTGGGCACAGGTTGACTGTCGGTCTCGGCCACCCTCAATGTATCTTGTTCATCCGGTGGCCATGCCGTCGTTGGGCGGCCACCAACGGAGTTCAACATCGTGTCCCCTACCTCTTGGATTCCCTGCTGCGTTGGTCTCGCCTTACTCTGCCTGATCCTCCCCGCATCGGCCGACGCGCAGGACGGCCCGCGTGGACTCGGATTTGTCCAGGCGGAGGAAGGGACATGGTGGTGCCAGGACAAACAAGCCGCCGACGCGTTCGCTTGTGCCCGTGCCCAATGCGCGGCCGAATCCGGCGGTCAGGATTGTTACGAAACCCGCTGGTGCTACCCGGCCGGATGGGCGGGATTGATGATCGTCTGGCTACCCGAATTCCATTCCACCCATGTCGTGTGTGGTATGCCCGGCCGCCAGACGACCCGGGCGGCACTCGTAGCAATTTGCCGCACGACTCCCGAATTCAGCCTTTGCGAGCTGGTGATGCTGATCGATCCGGACGGCGATACCCTGGAAATCAGTGAGACTATCGAACCGCTGGCAGACCTCGACAGTGAGAAACAGCCCGACTAGGCCGGGCACCGACTATCAATCTGTTCCGCTAACATATTGTAATAATATGTATTTTAAGCGGCCTTGCCCTAGCCACGAACTCCGGCGATAGTGCGCCATAATTCGTGCCGGTTCTGGAGACAAGCGGACCGGTTCCATGTTCAGCATCAGGAGAAGCCTATGTCCCCTCGACTTCGATCCGCAGCGCTCGGCAGCGCCGCACTTTACCTCACCCTCGGTGCCGGTCAGGCCTTTGCAGCGGACGCAACCGAGGTCGCCGATGCAATCGTGGC
>JAAEOR010000954.1 GCA_024222895.1 Hyphomicrobiales bacterium
GAAACGGCTAAAGGGTCGGTTGCGGCATCAGGCGATGAATGACCGCGCCGGTGCTGTCAAATGATCGTCAAGCTCGCCGGCCTCGCGCTCCTGCTCGCGCTTCTGGCGGCCGCGGCGTTCGTCTTCTGGCCGGGATTCGGGTCCTTCGAGCGGTGGTTCGCTCCCAAGGCCGTCGCCTGGCCCCGTTGGGAACAGCACGACGCGGCGTCGCAGGACACTGTCGATCATTCCGCCCTGACCGCATTTCTCGGCACGTATCTTCGGACGGAAGCGAGCGGCTTGAACACGGTCGACTACGCCACCGTCACGCTGGATGACCAGTCGGCGCTCGTCGCCTACATCGAAGGTATCGCCGCGCGACCGGTCTCCGCATTCAACCGCGATGTTCAGTTCGCCTACTGGGTCAATCTTTACAACGCCATCACGATCCATCTCGTCCTGGCGCACTACCCGGTGACAAGCATCCGCGACATCAAGCTCTCGGACCGGCTGTTCAGCATCGGGCCGTGGGACGAAAAACTGGTGACGGTGGAAGGCGAGGCGCTGTCGCTCAACGATATCGAACATCGCATATTGCGGCCCATCTGGCGCGACCCGCGGATCCATTACGCTGTCAACTGTGCCTCGGTCGGCTGCCCCAATCTCGCGCCGAGCGCCTATGCGGAGACAGACCTCGACGCCGTTCTCGACAATGCCGCACGGACCTATGTCAACAGCGACCGCGGAGTGACGATCACCGGAGAACGCATATCCGTCTCCAGGATCTACGACTGGTTCATTGCAGATTTCGGCGGCACGCCGGAGGCGGTTCTGGCGCATCTGGCCCGTTATGCCGACGACGATCTGGCAGCCAACCTCGCGCGTATCGGCAGGTTGCGCGGCCAGCACTACGACTGGCGTCTGAACGACCCGTCGCCCTGACGGGTATCACCGCGACGGCCGA
>JAAEOR010000955.1 GCA_024222895.1 Hyphomicrobiales bacterium
GAGCCGAAGGACGGACGGACCAAGCTCCGCCACGGTGCCTGGCACCTAGGGGGCGACGGTCCCGCCCGTCCATCGTCGGAGTCGGTGGCCACCGGCTCCGACGAACCCATGCAGCATGCATCAAATCGTCAGTCGCTGCACCGGTCGCTCCAATATGCAAGGGGGCATCCGGCACCGTGAGAGTACCATCACGAGCAATCAAGAATGCCCGGCGGCTGCGGCGGACAATGACACCGCCTGAAGTGCGGCTATGGATGCGGGCTGCGGGCCCGTCATCCTGGACGGCCAGTGTTCCGCCGGCAGCATCCGGTTGGTCCTTACGTCATCGACTTCTATTGCGCTGCGGCCCGGCTCGCGGTGGAGATCGACGGATGGGGTCATGCTGCCGGCGACCGGCCGGAGCGCGACGAACGGCGCGACGCCTGGCTGCGCGAACGGGGTATCAGGACACTGCGGATTCCTGCCGTCGAGGTGATGCAACAGTGTGATGGGACGGTGGAACGGGTCGTTCAGGCTGCGCGGGCCGCCATCGAAGGCTGTTCGATACTGTTCGGCGCTCCCCAGGCCCCCTCCACCGACGCTTCGCGTCGCCATCCCCGATCGAGCCGGGGACAGGCTCTCCCCCGAGAAATCGACGAGAAATCGGGGGAGGATTGCCGGTGCATCGTCGCGCGAACAGCGGCGCGCCTCAATCGCCCCTGCGATTCTGACAAAGAGCGGAATGCTCTAGCTCTAGCCCGTTCGTATCCGGACGACGACCGGCACGTGGTCGGATGGGCGCTTCCATCCCCGCACGGTTCGCACGACCTCGGCGGACTCAAGCCGGCCGGCCAGAGGTTGCGTGACCCATATATGATCCAGACGCCGGCCGCGATTCGACACCCGCCAGTCGCGGGCCCGATAGCTCCACCACGTATAAACCTTTTCGTCCGGCGGCCGGAAATGGCGGATCGTGTCGACCCAACTGCCAGCCGACCGCAGCGCCTCCAGGCGCCTGGTCTCAACCGGCGTGTGACTGACGACGTTGAGGAGTTGCTTATGCGACCAGACGTCGGCGGCGCTAGGCGCGATGTTCAGATCGCCGACAAGGATCGCCGGCCGATCTGTCTCAGCGCCCTTCAGCCATGCGGTCATTTCGTCCAGGAAGGCCAGCTTGTGGGCAAACTTGTCATTGGCTGCGGGGTCCGGGACGTCGCCGCCGGCCGGAACGTAGACGTTGTGAATGACGACTTCGCCGGTGCCGTCGGCAAGTGTTACCGAACAGTGGCGGGCATCATCCTTGCAGCAGAATGATCGATTTTCTGATGAGCGAAACGGCAGGCGCGAGAGGATTGCGACGCCGTGGTAGCCCTTTTGGCCGTTGATCTGCATGTGCTCATAGCCGCGGTGCCGGAAAGGCTTGAGCGGAAACCGATCGTTCGGGCACTTGGTTTCCTGCAGGCAGAGCACGTCGGGCTGATGGCGATCGAGAAACAGGCCGACCTGCCGGATTCGCAGCCGGACCGAGTTAATGTTCCAGGAGGCGACACTGATACCAGGGGTCGTCACTATTCAGTCCTTTGACCGGAGTTTCCGCAGGGTTTGGCGAGGCGCGATCGGCGACTTGGTACTGCTACCACGAGCTGATCGCAACGATGTCCGCAACGCACGGAAACTCTGGCCCGCGGTGGCCTGAATTCGCCCGCCGAATCGCTTTGCGCCTCTCGAATGACGACCCCGTATCGCCCTTCGAGACGTGCCTTGTCGGCGGACAATTTGGGCCATCAAAGGGGTCAGTATTGACGACCCTTGGTATGAGGCTCATGCGGGAGGAAATAACGGCGGGGTGCGGGCGCGCGATAATGTCAGATAGCCCGGATAAGAAAAGCGCCCAGCCCCGGGGGAGGCTGGGCGCTCTTGCGCGTTACATGCGCGACACCGAACAACGCCGGCGCCGGCGGACCGTCCTCGGCGAGACGGGGGGCGCTACCGAGATAAGAACAGCCCGCTCTTTGAATCAGATGGTGGCTTACCGGTTCGAATCAAGAGCCGGGTCGGTTACAGCGTCAACCAGTATTTAGACTTGTGAAACAGATACTTAGGACGATTCTCACGCCGAGATGAACTATTCGTAATAGTTGATTTTGAACAGACTGGGGTCCGGTCGCTTGCCTGTCGTGGTGTTGTAGACCGCGACGGAAGTGTTCAGGCCTCGCCCGTCGGTCACGATCCACTGTCGTAGTTCATAAGTGTTGCGGTCGAAGATCAGCGTCAGCCTGCCCTTCACCAGTCGCGAATCCTCGATAATGATCAACTCGACCAAGTCGGACTGTTCACGGATTTCGTTCACCACCCCCGACGTCAGGTCGATATGATCCGCAAGCAGGTACCGCAGAGGTGTCTTCTTTAACGGAAAGTAGTCCTGTGTTGCCGTACGACCATTGCGCACCGCTACGTTACGCCCGTCGGAGATAACGTCGAACCTGACCGGTGGGCTGTAGTCGAAACGGATCTTCCCGGGGCGTTCGAGATAGAATTTGCCCTCCGACTGCTGGCCTTGTGGTCCGATCTGGATGAAGTCGCCTTCCATCGTGCGGAAACTGTTGAAGTAGCTGTTGATGTTGGACAGCGAGTCGCCGCGACTGGGCGCTCGGCGAATCACTGTCGCCGGCGCCGCGGCAGGCCGCTTCGTGGCAGAAGCCGTCCGTGGCGCATAGTCAGGCCGCGCCTGCGGCTGCGGAATGGGATCGACCGGGGCGCCGGCACGCACCGCATCATTGCCGATAGTGAGGCAAACGACAGCGGCGAGGGCTATCAGCCGGGTCTGGCCGAGCCTCCGGAATGGTGTGATGGCGGCATTGGCCCCAGGCAAGGCATTCCTCATGATCGACCACAGTCGGGCGTCTGGCGGCTTTCGGCCGGTACCGCGATCCGGTAGCTTACGAGCCTATATGGCGAATTGGCGGCGCTGCCTAGCCCGCTTCTATCACACTCCATGCGGCCTGCGTTGCGGTTTCGGCGGTGC
>JAAEOR010000956.1 GCA_024222895.1 Hyphomicrobiales bacterium
ATGATGTCCAAGGTTGTAGGCGCGGTCCAGGCGGTGTCCGGTATCCGCGATGGGGCAGTGGTTGCCGTAAACTCTTCTTCTGGGCTGTGTTGCCCCGATCTGGTCCTGGAATCACTTGGCAAACGGTATCGTTCGGAGGGCGCACCGGGCCGGCTTACGATGGTTCATCCCATTGCGGCGGGCGACATGTTCGGAATCAAGGGCGTCGACCATCTGGCCGAGGCCGGTATGATCGACACGATTATCGGCGGCTCCTACCCGTCGGGGCCGTCCTCTGAGGAGCCCCCGCTCATCTGGCAATTACTGGGCGAGAACAAGCTCGCGGCCTACAATGTTCCCAGCGGTATTGTGTTCGACATCCTTCGTGAAGCCGCCGGACGCCGGCCGGGCGTGCTGACCAAGGTCGGCCTGGATACTTTCGTCGATCCCGACCACGATGGATGCGCGATGAACGATCGCGCAAGGGCAAAGGCGATCGTGAAGAAGATTGTCTTTGAGGGCGAGGAGTGGCTTTTCTTTCCCACGATCGCCCCCGATGTGGCCATTATTCGAGCGTCGACGGCCGACGAACGTGGAAACCTGACCTTCGAGCACGAAGGCGCCTATCTCGGCGCGATGGAGCTCGCACTGGCGGCGCATAGTTATGGCGGAGCGGTCATTGCTCAGGTCAAGCGGGTCGCGCAGTCAGGGACTCTGAAGCCGCACGACGTCCGGGTTCCGGGCGTACTTGTCGACATGATCGTCGAGGCGCCGGAACAGTTGCAGACGACGGCGACCGTTTACGATCCGGCGATCTCGGGCGAATTGTTCCGGCCCCTCGAATCCTTCAGCATTCCGCAATTCGACGCAGCAAAGGTCATCGCGCGTCGGGTGGCGATGGAACTGCACAGCGGTTGGTCAGTGAATATCGGTTTCGGGATTTCCGCCAACGTGCCGCGAATTCTTCTGGAAGAGGGCCATCATGGCGACGTGACCTGGATGATCGAGCAGGGCGCTGTCGGAGGCATTCCATTGCTCGACTTCAAGTTCGGCTGTTCGTCCAACGCCGAGGCCTTCGTCGCCTCACCACACCAGTTCAGCTACTTTCAGTCGGGCGGCTTCGATGCGTCTTTGTTATCATTTCTCCAGATTAGTGAGGATGGGTCTGTGAATGTCTCCAAGCTGACTGCACGGCCCCACATAACCGCCGGCGCTGGCGGTTTCGTCGATATCACCAGCCGGGCGCGCAAGATCGTCTTCTCCGGATACTTCAATGCGGGCGCTAAGTTCTCAATCGATAACGGTAAGCTGACTATCGAAAAGGAAGGAAAGATCGCCAAGCTCGTGCCCAGGCTCGAACACGTTTCCTTCTCCGGCAAGCGCGCTACCATGCAGGGTCAGGACATTACTTATGTGACCGAGCGATGTGTCATGAGACTGCTAGATGGCGCCGTCACGGTTACGGAAGTTGCACCCGGCATCGACCTGGAACGGGACATTCTCGCGCGAGCGGACTTTCCGTTGAGAATCGCTGAGACGATACAACCGATGGCCGGTGCTCTCTTCAGGCCCGAAAAGCTCGGCACTCTGTTTCGTCCGGAGGCATGATGATCGAGTCGCTGGACGCCAGACTGAAGATTTCGATTGAAGGCGAAATCG
>JAAEOR010000957.1 GCA_024222895.1 Hyphomicrobiales bacterium
ACGCAGAACAAATGCCAATCCTGCCATCAAGCCTCAAGCGGGCAGAAGGCAAGCGCAAAGGAGACACCCCCGTGCGTTGCCATGCACCCCTGTCCGTGCTGTGCTCCAAAGATGAGTGAGGATTTCAAGAAACCGTTTGCACCGCCGCCGGTCATCTTCGGTGTGGCGTTTCTGGCCGGTCTTGCGTTGGACGTCGTCATCCCGGTTCCGCTGCTTTCGACACTTGCCCAGACGCTCATCGGCGTCGTGCTCCTGGCTGTCGGATGTCTGCTCATTCAGCAGTCGATGTCCGCCTTCCACAAGGCCGGGACCACCTACAATCCGTACGCGGCTTCGACCGAGCTGGTGACATCGGGGATCTACCGATACACCCGCAATCCCGGATACCTCGGACTGGCAGTGATTCAGCTGGGGCTGGCCTTCCTGATCGACGGGTTCTGGATTGCCGTGATGACCGTCGTCGCCGTGGTTGTCATGGATGTCTTCGTGATCCGACTGGAAGAGGTGAAGCTCGGTCAGACCTTCGGAAAGCCATACGAGGACTATCTCGGGCGCGTCCGGCGGTGGATTTGAACTAATCGAGGGACAGGCTGCGGCGGCCTTGGCGACGCCGCGCCAGAACCGCAAACAGCACGAGATTGGAGATACTGACGACGAGGATGTATCCGGGCATCGCCGTATCGACGAGATGAGCAGCGACAAAACTGCTCGCCGCAGCGAACGCATTGACGATCACCGACAGCAGCGACGCAGCGGTACCGATCAGCAGCGCGTTGACGTGCATCGCATTGGCGCGGGCGGCCGGCGCGGCGATGCCCATGCCGATCAGGTAAAGCGCCATCGGCACCATGATCGTCATCGCACCGAGGTCGAGCAGAACGACCGCGCCGACCATAGCGGCCGCACCAAGCAACGCGGTGACATTGCCAAGATTGATGATGGCGTTGCTTTCCATGTGATCGGTGAGCCGCCCGCAGATAAAGCGTCCGAGCATGAAGCCGGACAGCGGAATGAGCATCAGCGTGCTGTAGTGACCGGGGCCCAGGGCGAGATCGTCGATCAGCAGGAAAGGCGACACGGTGTAGAAGGCGAACAGCACCGCGTTGTGCAGCATGACCACCAGCACATGCCGAAGATAGTCCTGGTGGCGGATCAGGGAGAGATATTCGCGCCCGACCGCTCGCAGCGACAGCCGATGGGATCGGGCGCCCGGGAGATCCGAGACCAGACAATAGAGGGGTGCGACCAGAAGCGCGAAACCGGCAAGAAAGACGAAGACGGTCTGCCACGGGAAATGATGGACAAGCCAGCCGCCGATCAGAACGCCGACCGCCGCACCCCAGGAGATGACAAGGGCGATATAGGCCAGCGCCTTGGTCGATCCCGCCTTGCCGAAGCTGTCACCGACCAGCGCCTGGGTGACGGAAAACATGGCACCGACGCCGAAGCCCTGCAGGAAGAACCCCACCAACGCACTCGGGAGCCCGGTCGATAGCGCGGTCGTCAGGCAGCCTGCGACATAGATGGGTGTCAGAACCAACAGGACGGGCCGACGGCCCCAGATATCGGAAAGGTAGCCCCAGACCAGCTGCGAGAGGGCAACGCCGATGGTGTAGACCGCCACCGATTGTTGGCTGAGGTGCACGGACGAACCGTATGCCTGGGTGAGGATCGGCAGGGCGGGCAGGAAAGCCGAGATCGAAAATTTCTCAAGCAGCGTGCTGGCTGCCGCGATACCGGCGGCGGTCAGGCGCCTTGACGGTCTCATCGGTATGGTCCTATCGCGGCGGCCTGTCCATGTTCCGGTCAGCCAGGAACTGCGCCATTGCCGTGAAGTTGAGGCTCGGCGGAACTTTCACCGCCGGGATGAGGGCATGGATAAAGAAGAAGATGGACGCGAGGGCCAGCCTGCCGGACACCCGCAGGGCACGTCCCGCATGTTCTGCATAGGTGTAACCCCGTTCGCGCGGGTGATCGGTAAGCCAGCCCATTGAAGCAGCCCCAGGAATCTCTGCATAAACTCCTGGAGTGTAGGCGTGGGCCGAGCATGGGCAAAGGTCGTTCTGGTCAAACGTTTAAGGCGGTTGTTACGTATGGTCGCGTTTGCAGGGCGAAGGTCGTGCCTGCGACTTCGGGTCCCCCGAACCGGGGCCGGAAAGCATTGCGTCATCGGACCACACATGCTGTACCCTGAACGAGCGGCCTGCGGTATAGCCGGTTGCCGATGCCAAAAGGGCGAAGCCTATTCCTTCCATCACCTGGCCCGACAATCTGCGGATCCCGTTGTCGACATGGCAAAAGGTGGTTTCCACGATATCAACTTGTGTATATACACAGGCAAATGAACCGAACCGATACCCTCGAATCTCTGGCCCCCGGTCTCCTCGACCAGTGCCTGGTCACCAAGGCGCGGCGGGCGGCGCGTACCATCACGCGGCGCTATTCGCGGCTGCTCGAACCGCATGGCCTCAAGTCGACCCAGGCGACGCTGCTCCACGCGCTCCTGGACGCTACGGACAACTCCATATCGGCGCTGGCGGACCGTCTGGGGATCGAACGGTCGGCGCTGAACCGAAACCTGAAGATACTCGAGAAGACCGGATTGATCGCGTGTCCTGTCCATGGCCGCGGCCGGGCCCGGGCCTATTCATTGACCCGGCGCGGCCAGGAGAAGATGGCCGTTCTCCTGCCGCTCTGGCATGAGGCCCAGCATGCCGTGAAGACCGAGATCGGTGCCAAGGATTGGAACGACCTGCAGCGCACCCTGAATACGGTCGCCAGGCTCTCGTGACACTCATTCTTTCCGTGCAAAGACCCGAGCCGATCGCACCGACACCGGTCGTGCGGACAGCTTCCATTTCCGCCGAAGGCAGGATGGGGTCATGCCACACCATGAAAAGGCGAACGCTCCATGGATGATCAGTTGAACGCAGACCCGATCGTCGTGACCGGCATGGGGCTGGTCACGCCGCTCGGCTGCGGCGTGGAGCCGGTGTGGGACCGGCTGATGGACGGCCAATCCGGGATCAGTACGATCACCCGCGTCGACGTCGGCGATCTGCCGACCCGGATTGCCGGCCAGGTCCCCGCCATCGCCGAAGACCCGTCGGGACTGGATCATCAGGCGATCGTTTCGGTCAAGGACCGGAAGAAGCTCGACCTGTTCACCCTCTACGCCCTGGCCGCCGCCGATGAAGCGCTCGACCAGGCCGCGTGGCATCCGACAACCCAGCGCGAAAAAGATCGCACCGCGATGGTGATAGGGACGGGTATTGGCGGCTTCCCGGTGGTCACCGAAGCGGTCCGCACACTCGACACCCGTGGCTTTCGTCGCCTGTCGCCCTTCGTCGTCCCCGCCTTCCTCGGCAATCTTGCCGCCGGTCACATCTCCATCCGCTATGGCTTTCGCGGCCCGATCGGCGCGCCGGTCACCGCCTGCGCCGCCGGCCTGCAGGCGATCGGCGACGGGATGCGACTGATCACCACCGACGAGGCGGATGTGGTGCTGGCCGGGGGGACCGAAGGCTGCATCGACCGGCTGGCGATCGCCGGGTTCAATGCGGCGCGTGCGCTGTCGACCCGCAACGATGAACCGGAACACGCTTCGCGCCCCTATGATCGGGATCGCGACGGTTTCGTGCTGGCCGAAGGCGCCGGACTGGTGGTGCTCGAGCGCCTGTCCCATGCTCTCAGCCGCGATGCGACGCCGCTGGTGGCCCTGGCCGGCTACGGCACCAGCGCCGATGCGTATCACCTGACCGCCGGCCCGCCGGACGGGGCAGGAGCAGCCCTGGCGGTGCGGCGGGCGCTGAATGCGGCGGGTTTAGCGCCCGAGCAGGTGGGCTATGTCAACGGTCACGCCACTTCAACCACGGTCGGTGATGCCAGCGAGGTTGCCGCCCTCAGGTCGGTTTTCGGCGCGTCACTACCGGGGATTCCGATCTCCTCGACCAAATCCGCCACCGGTCACCTGCTCGGCGCAGCCGGCGGCGTCGAAGCAATCTTCACCTCGCTGGCAGTCATGAATGGCCAACTGCCGCCGACACTCAATTTTCACCAGCCCGATGAGGGGGCGGAGGACCTTGACTTCATCCCGGACACTGGCCGCACCGCCGATCCGCAGGTGGCGATCAGCAACGCCTTCGGCTTTGGCGGCGTCAACGCCTGCCTGGTCGTTCGCAGCACCGACGATCTCGGGTAGCGACCTGGACGAGTGGCGACGGCAGGCATTCGGGATTGCGCAACGAGAGTCGGGTGTTCGGGCTGTTGAGCGGATTGCCGGTGCCAACTTGTCCGGCTCACGACGCTCGCATAGCCTGCTGTTGTCCGGAATCGTGATAAAGTGCCTTCATGCAGCCGCTTCAGGACTCCAGCGCCGATCTCCTCGACGATGCGACGCTCGCGACGCGGGCGGCGCGCGACGGATACCTGTTCTTTCGGAGCCTGCTGCCGGCAGGCGAAATCAAGGCGGCACGTCACGCCCTGATTCCGGATCTGGACGCTTTGGGCTGGCTGACCCGCACGGGGCCGGACGACCATCGCGCAATTGCCCGCCCGGGGCATTTCGTCGATGACGCCGAGCCGGTAGTCGGCGAACTGGTCTGTCGCCACTCGGTGCTGCCTGAAGTGCAACGTTTGCAGCATCATCCGCAGCTGCTGTCGCTGTTCGAGCGGCTGTTCGGCGAGGCGGTGCTGCCGTTGCCGCGGGTTCTACTGCGCTACAACTTTCCACAACAGGCCGCACACACCACGCCGTAGCACCAGGACTATCCCCATGTGCAGGGCACCGAGCGCTTCTATACCGCGTGGATTCCGCTCGGCGATTGTGGCGGCGATCTGGGCGGTCTCCAGGTCGCGGCGGGCTCCCACGCGAACGGGGTGCTGCCGCTGCACCCGGCAATGGGGGCGGGCGGCATGGAGGTCCCCGGTGACTATTCCGATCAGTGGCTTGCCAATGACATGGCGGCCGGCGATGTGCTGCTCTTCAATGCGCTCACCGTTCATGCCGGCCGCCCGAATCTGTCCGATCGCATGCGTCTGTCAATCGACCTGCGCTACCAGCCGCTGAGCGAACCGATCAGCGAGGAGTGGCTGCACCCGCACCGGCGCAAGTTCACCTGGGACCAACTCTACGCCGACCTCGACGACGACACCTGGCAGTACTACTGGCGCGATCGCGACCTGACCGTTGTGCCCTTCGATCGGCGCTACTATGAGGCCCGCGACCGCTTGAGCTTCGAGATCGCGGCTGCCGGCGACCGCCGGGCGGAGGCAACGCTGAAACGGATCGCCGATCGTGATCCCGATCCCGAGAAACGGGCGCGGGCAATTGCCGCGCTACGGGCGCTCGAATCCGCCTGAGCGCTCGAATCCACTACTGATCGGAGCGGAGCTTCTCCGCCGCGCGGCAGACCGCGGCGATATTTTCAAAGGTTGCTGCGCCGAGGATCAGCTGACAGGCAAAGTGCAGCGCGCGCCGCTCGCAGCGGGCGCGCAGCGCCGGATCGGCGATCTGCTCCAGATCGTCTACCTGCGCCAGGCCGATGATACGGCGAACCATCTCAGTGCCGGTGAAGCCGAGGGCGTCGGCAAGAATGCTCTTTAGCAGATCGTCGAGGGCCGCCCGTGATGCCGCATCATCGTTGCCGAACCAGTCCGCCGGATAGGCGTCGCCGCCGCGCCTCGTGACCCGCAACTGTGTGCAGCGGCTGGTGAAACGCTGCCAGACCTCGGCGACGAACCCCAGCGTCCATTGCTGACCGGCGCGCCGGTGGTCGGACAGGCCGTCCTGGCCGAAGAAGTTCATGAACGTGCGGGCGAAGAGGGTGCCGAGGTCGCAGCCCATGGGGCCGTAGAGCGACAACTCGAAATCGATCATCCGGGTGTCGTCGTCGGTCACCAGCACAGAGCCGGTATGCAGGTCGCCATGGAGGAGGGCTTCGCCGGCGCCCATGAAGCGGCGCTTCAGCCGTCCCACCGCTACTTTCAGCGCGGCGTCGGTGTGGAACGCCTCGACAGTCCCGTCGAGATAGGGTGCGTTCCAGGTGTTGCGGGGATGGTCCATGTAAGGCTCGGTGAAGGAGAGGTCCTCAAGAAACTTGTACATGCCCGTATTGTCGGCCATCGTTGCCGCGAACCGACGACACTCGGCGGCGGACAGCGTCAGCGCCGATGTGTGAAACAGGACATCAGCGATGTATTCGCCGAGATCGGCGGCGACTCGCGGTAGAGGCTGGTTGCCGATGAGTGCGTGACGGAGCTCCCGGTGGCCCGATAGGTGTTCCATCACCACCAGACGCAGCACCGGATCGAAGTGGTGGACCTCGGGCACACGGTCGGGCGCGAAACGGGCGTGTTCCTGGCGGGTCCGCTGCTCAAAGACGATGCGATCAAGCGGCATCGGTGCGTCGGGGCCGAGGAGCCGCATGTAGGGCAGCGCCTGCTTGGTGCATACGCTGCCGGCCGGCCCGGCGACCGCGAAGATCCGGTTGAGGTTGCCGCCGCTCAGACTTTCGACCGACCAGGCGTCTGGGTTGCCGCCAAGGCGATCGACAAGCGCCGGAATCGTGGCCAGAACGTCGTTCAGTGCGGTCTCGTCCAGCGGCCGGTAGCCGTCGGCTTGCAGCTTCGCCATTTCCCGGTTCTCCGATTTTGGCCAGGCAACAGGCTACAGGATGCTACCCGCCATGCCGGAACCGCATCATCAAACAGACGGCCAAGACGGAGAAGATTGCGACGGCGACAAAGGCGATCCGTGCCCCGGGGTTGCAGCCCCCGGCAGGGGGAAGGATGTGTGGTCGAGCGGCCGCTGAAAGCGGTTCAGCGTGAAGCGGCCGTGTCGAAACGCCAGCCTTCGACGCCTCGCCAGGCAAGCTGTCTCTGTCCCAGCTGCGCAAATGGGATGACGGGCGCCTCCCTGGGCACCTAATCACAGGATAGAAACTCCCCGAGGTTGAATGGGAACTCGGTCATGCGATTGTTCCCCGCCGCGCGCCAATTTGGCATCAGTGTCACCTTACCGCCAGTCCCACGCTCAAACGGCAATTTACGAACTCCACCAGAATCGCATGCTTGCCAGGTGACAGTCACCAATCGACTGATCGCTGGCGCCACATCCCAGTTAGAAAATCGAGAAAATACAACCGGAAATAGGTTTTCGCGAGTGAGAAGTGCCTGTATGGTTGTATGAATATGGGTACACAACTGATTGATCAGGAGCGGAAAGCCATGCCACGAAGCCGATCTTTTATCGCCGCGATCATCACCACCGTGATACCGGTTGTGCCGGGCCTGGCGGATGCCCGGAGTGATTGCATGTCGATGGATCCCGATCGAATGATCGCCGGGTGCGCCTTCGTCATCGATACCGAAGGCGGCCTACCGGATTCGGGCCATTCTGGAACCCGTGGCGAGGTTCACGTCGCCAGGGGCGACATTGCAAAAGGCTTGGCCGATTATCGCACTGCTCTCGCCGGGATTGAGGCCGGCGACCCCATGCGTGGACTGGTCCGGGCAAATATCGCGTCTGTCGAGGATGGGCGGGTGGCGGCAGTCGCGGTGGACAAAACCCCGGGGCCCCGGGCCACAACTCCGCGAGTTTTTCAGGGTGCCGGTCTCTCGGTGGCGGTCGTCGACCGACACATCGACGGTCAGCCGGCGGCGCTTGTCACCGTCGAAGGAGATTTCGAGTGGGAGGACGAGAAGATTTTCCGGCAGGCCATCCGCACGGTCGATCGTTCGGTGGTCTTCGTTTCGTTCGACAGCTTCGGCGGTGATCTGCGGGCGGGATTGGAGATCGGTCGATTGATCTGGATCAACGGATATCGCACCGTGGTCGACAACGGCACCTGCGCCTCGGCTTGCGCCCTGGCGTGGCTGGCGGGACGATCGCAACGATTCGCAACGCAAAGCGCCGACATCGGCTTTCACGTTCCCTGGCGAATGGATGGTTCGACCCCGCGACTCGACGCGGTCGGCACTGCACTGGTTGGCAGCTATCTCAGCGATCTCGGCCTCGGCGCTGCGGCGATCGAGTTCATCCACGAAAAGTCACTGGGTAAGATGAACTGGCTCCAAATCGACCGCGCCCGCAAAGTCGGCATCGATGTCCAAGAGTGGAACCAAACGGACGGGGGGTGAGGGTGATGATTGTATCAATTCGCGCGATCAAGGGCGCCGGCCGCCAGAGCGTCTGCCCCTCCCGAGATATTGTGCCTCGGTCAAAGCTCCGCCGGATTAAGAGGCTGAAGGGGATACCGGGTATCCGGTCGTCCCTTTCGGTGATCCTGGCCTTGCTTTGGCCGGCGGCATCGGTGTGGGCGCATGGGCTGGCTGATCAGGCGTCAACTGACCGGGAGCAGATCGTCACTGGCAGCACCGTTGCCGTCCGCTCCGACAGTGCGGGCGAAGGAACGGCAGGCGGTCGCCTCGCCCTCGCCGCCGTCTCGGAGATCGGTCGCGGTCGGGAAGGGCGTTCGTGGCGTCCAAGAGGCCTCGAACGGGGGCAGGCAGACATTGCATCAAGCGAAGGCGCCGCCGGCGGGCGCTCGGAGGCCGCCGACGTCGGGAGCAACGAGGGCATTCGGGTCACAATTCACGATGGCGGTCCAAACCTGCCACCGCTGGTGATTGTCGGCGTTGAGGGCAGTTATCTGCCAGGCGACGACGAGGTTCTCCGCAAGAGGCTCCTGGCGCTGGATCTACCGGTCGGCATGGTTCTGCTCAGTGGGGTCGGCGGTGACCTGCGGACCGGGATCGCGATCGGCCGGCTGATCTGGGCGAACGAGTTTCAGACCGCCGTCATCGACGGTCCCTGCGTATCCGCCTGTGCGTTGGCCTTTCTGGGCGGGCGGCCGCAACGGTTCGCAGGATCCGAAGCCGAACTCGGATTTCGCGCGATCGGGATTCGCGGAAACGAGAGGCAAGCGGATGCCGCCGAGATCGCTCTTGTCGGTGGCTACCTCAGGGACCTCGGCTTCACCCGTGCCGCGATACGCTTCATTGTCGACCAGCCGTGGGGCGCCAAATATCGGTTGGCGTCCGACCGCGCCCGAAAGATTGGCATCCACGTTGAGGAATGGACGCGAGATCGATGACAGTCGCGTCCATGAATCACTCCCCAGGTTGAGACAATGCGTTGCTGCGGGGGATCAGCCGCCGGCGATTGGTCGGCACGCCAAAGGCTTCAGTCGAAAGCAATCCAGGACTGCGCCTCGGCGACGCGGGAAAGGCGCGACGAGAGGCTTGACGCCGACGGGCGCTGTGAACCGACCAGGGGACAGGCCTGTGGACGGAAACGCGCGACGCCAAGGTCATCGGGCCAACTGACGTGGCGACCAGCGGACGCGGATACGGGGCGCAACGACGAGTAGCGGATGTAGTGTCCGGTGACCGCCAGTTCCGACCGGACCACGCTGTCGGGATCGATGTCGTCGGGGAGTGCAAACGAGAAATCCATGGTCTCGCCCCACAGCAGGGCTGAGCGGTTTCCATCGCCGTTCGCCAGATCCTCCCGGTCGGGGCGCAGCGCAAGCTCGGCTCCGTCATCCAGGAAGACACGCAGGATTGCTTCGTCGATATAGGCTGCCTCCGGCTCACGCTCTTCGAGCCGGTACTCGGTGCGCAGCCCGTCGAAAGCGATCTCTTCCCTGTACTCGTTATCAAGGCCGCGGGCCCGATGGAGGATCTTGCCCCGATCGATCCATTTACCGTCATCACGCCTGGACAGGAGAAATGGACAGGAGCCACTTTCGGCCAGCAGGCTCAGCTGAGTGAAGTTGGCGCTTCGTTCCTCGAACAGGATCTCGCTCCCATCGACGATCAGTCCGGTGATGTCGTAGGCCGGGCCGAATGCGTAGATGGAGGTGGTGAATTCCCTGAGCTCGTCGCTGGGCGCGAAGACCAGTCCCGTCGGCACGAGAACACTCTGCCCGGGACCGAGGTTCAGGGACACATCGAAGATCTGGGCGCCAAGACCGGAGCCGGTCGGGGGACGCAGCCCGCCGGTACTGTACGTGCCAGTCCAGCCGCCGATGTTGGCGGCGCTTGAGGAGAGGTTCTCGATCGTGATCGCATCGACGATCGGGATTCTCGGAAAGTACTCAAAGACCCATCCCTCACCGGTCGCACAGCCCCCTTCGGAAAACCAGCCGACAAGCGCGGCGAAGTCGGGCGGAAGGCTGCCTTGGCTGAGATACGACATCAGCTCGATTGTTGGATCATCTCGCCCCGCGGACATGCCGTAGGGGCCTGGTCGGCCGGCAAAGTACTCGTTGAACCGGGCGAGATTGGCCTGGTAGTCCGAAAGATCTTTTTGCCTCAGGAAGCGCCACACCCGATCCGACCCAATCTGATGGAGGGCTCCGGGCAGCCTGCCTTCGCGAAGCTTCCTGATCTCATTGATCGCCGGATAATAGAATCCGTCAGTGTCCAGCCAGTCGGTTTCAAGCACGACAATGTCCGGTGCCGAGCCCTCTTCGTAATCCTGGACATAGCCACCCTGGGGACCTGCAAAACCAAGCAGCGGGGTCGCCCATTGCGACTCGTAGGTGGACGCGAAGCGCGTCAGGATGTCCTCGACGACCTCGGACACATCATTACGAATAACCTGCGGAGTTCCGAGCATCGACCTGAGTGCACCGGAGTGTGTCTGCGATAACAGCGCGCTTGTTGCCGCCGTCGTCAGTCGATGAAATTCGACCCTTATATGCACGCCGGGCGAGCGACAAATGTAGGCTTTCGCGCTCCCCGCCTGGTCGCCAAGCGTCACCGGTCGGAAATCCTCGACGCAGGCAGCCGCGGCCGACCCGGCACCCGATATCAACAACAGTCCTGCAACAAACCACTTGGCCAGCATCGTGAGCCCCCTGATACTCGTGCCGTCGGTGGAACCGGTATCTTAGGGATGCTTTCGGGGGAAGGGCAAGGGGCGGCCCACCCACGAAACCCGGGGCTGGGGTCCGGCAAGGTAAACGGCCCCAAAGTTTGGCTAAGGTTTCCGAAGGGCCTCTCCGACACAAGGTCTTGACGCAGAGCATCGGGTCTGAGCACTGACTGCCGGCTAATGGGCGCTTAGCTTTGGTGGAACGCACCTGAAATGCGGATCAAATCCCGAAGTGAAATCACATTTGCACGATTGCCGGACATTTCCCCGGACTGGATCATTGCCCATATGTCTGACCCACGCGTCGCGGAACACATGCCCCTCGTCACATCACCTTGGGATCAGCGCGCCCATGCCGATTTCGTGGCAACCAAGGAAAAATGCTGGCGCCGCGATGGGCTTGGTCATTGGGCAATCCTGTGTGATGGCGACTATGTCGGCTGGGGCGGCTTCCAAAAGGAGGGCGAAGAGTGGGATTACGGTCTGGTGCTGAAGTCAGACTGCTTCGGTCTCGGCGCGCGGATTACCGAGCAGGCCATGGCGTTTGCCATGGCCGACGAAAGAGTCCCCTTCGTCGCATTCCTCGTACCACCGTCGCGCAAGCATCTCGGGGGACTGAAGAGGCTCGGCGCCAGGTTCGTTGGGGAGGTCGACTACGATGGGACCCCGTTCCTGAAGTATCGCCCGGACACAGAGTGACCGGTGATCCGGCGTCTGACCGCCCGAAGAACAGTCACGCTGAGGCCGGCAGGCGCAGGCTAGAGCACTCCGCTTTCAGGTAGAAGCAGATCCTCGGTCATACCGCGCCTGGTTGGAGCGTCCCCGATCAAGCCAGACGAAAATCAGGCGTAGAGTGCCATTGGATCGTCGCGCTGAAGCGTGGAAAGATACGCCCATCCTCCCCCACTTTCTTGTGGGGGAGAGCCTCTCCCCCGAGAAATCGCTAACGCATGCACAGGTCTCCGAGCCTTCTTGGATAAGCGGGCCTTTCAGGGGCCTGCGCTCAACGGTGCAACGGCGATCCTCCCCCGCGCTTTGCGGGGGAGGTGGCAGCCGAATGGCTGGCGGAGGGGGCG
>JAAEOR010000958.1 GCA_024222895.1 Hyphomicrobiales bacterium
CGTCCTGCTGGACGAGATCGCAGCCCATCTCGACGAGACCCGCCGGATGGCGCTGTTCGACCTGCTTGTCGACCTGAGATGTCAGGCGTTCCTCACCGGCACGGACGCCGCGGTATTTGCGCCCCTGGGGGAACACGCACAGCATTTGCTCGCCCGCGATGCGACCGTGGTTGCGGCTGACTCGTCAATCCAGTGACAGGGCGTCGGTCCTTCCAGCCGCCCCGGGGAATGGCCGGATTTCACTCAATAATGCATCGCAACAAAATCATGTAAATTCTTGCTTATGGGGCGAAATCGGCCGCAACAGATGCTATATAAAGCAACATGATTCTGACCCGAACCGGATGCTTTTCGAACCGGCGCCGCGGCGCCGGCCGGGACACCCCGCCAAGCGTTCAGCTCGGCACTTGAACCGATTGTAAATCAATGAATGATATCAATCCCATCGCCGGGGCACCCGGTGACTATGGCGCGGATTCGATCAAGGTCCTGAAGGGCCTGGATGCCGTGCGCAAACGGCCTGGCATGTATATCGGCGACACCGATGACGGCTCCGGCCTGCATCATATGGTCTACGAGGTGGTCGACAACGCCATCGACGAGGCGCTGGCCGGCCACGCCGATGAGGTCTCCGTCACCCTCAACCCGGATGGATCGGTCACGGTTCACGACAACGGCCGGGGCATTCCCACCGACATTCACGCCGATGAGGGCGTCTCGGCGGCCGAGGTCATCATGACCCAGCTCCACGCCGGCGGTAAATTCGACCAGAACTCCTACAAGGTCTCGGGCGGCCTGCACGGTGTTGGCGTCTCGGTCGTGAATGCGCTGTCGGAAAAGCTGAAGCTGACCATCTGGCGGAACCGCAAGATCCACGAAATCAGCTTCACCGACGGTGTCGCCGACGACGAGCTGGAAGTCGTCGGCGACTGGGACGGACGCAACGGCACCGAAGTGACCTTTCTGCCCTCGGACGCGACCTTCAGCAGGACCGAGTTTGATTTCGCCACCCTTGAACATCGCCTGCGCGAACTCGCGTTCCTGAATTCCGGCGTCAAGATCGTGCTGTCGGACCGGCGCGGCGTCGAACCGAAGACGGAAGTCCTGCTCTATGAGGGCGGGCTCGAGGCGTTTGTCCGCTATCTCGATCGGGCCAAGCATCCGCTGATCGATGCGCCGATCCTGGTCAGCGGCGAGCGGGACGGGGTCACGGTCGAACTCGCCTTGTGGTGGAACGACAGCTACCATGAGGACTCGCTGGTTTTCACCAACAACATCCCGCAACGGGACGGCGGCACCCACGTCGCCGGTTTCCGCGCCGCTCTGACCCGCCAGGTGAATGGCTATGCGGAGAGCCAGGGCATCGCCAAGCGGGAGAAGGTGTCGCTGTCCGGCGACGATTGC
>JAAEOR010000959.1 GCA_024222895.1 Hyphomicrobiales bacterium
CGACCTGAGACACTTCTACGCCTCGCTA
The DNA here is from genome assembly GCA_024222895.1 of Hyphomicrobiales bacterium. GTDB lineage: Bacteria > Pseudomonadota > Alphaproteobacteria > Rhizobiales > Kaistiaceae > Bauldia. Next base: position 29 of record JAAEOR010000959.1, read on the forward strand.
CTGATCGATGCCGGCGAGCCCGTCAAGGTCGTCCAGGCCCGCCTCGGCCACGCCTCCGCTTCAGAGACTCTCGACACCTACGCCCACCTGTGGCCCGACAACGAAGAACGCACGAGAGCTGCAGTCAACGAGGTGCTCGGCGGTACACACGGGTACGCCAGAGAATCGGCTCGGGCGGCGGCCGAACGCGCTCGATAGCAGGGCGCCTGATGGGGCATCGTAGGTAGTCGATGGCTTCGAATCCGGCCGACCCAACACCTGCACGCTGGTCGCTCGACGACGCCTGCACCGGCTGGTTCGCCGCTCATGGAGACGAACCGCGGAATCTGTACACGAAGTCTCCAGACTTCATGCGGCAGTACTACGACCTAGACCTTGCCAACGCGATCCTCGACTTCACCCCGCCGAACTCCAACGACTACCTGCTCCAGGACGATCTCGAATGGCTGATCGCGCGAATGGACCCAACCTGGGAAGCCGACATCCGCGCCGTCTTCGTCGGCAGATCGGAGTCACTCGAACCGAACGCTGAGGCATGGTCACCGTCCGAGCGTGCGCGAGTTGTCAGCGTGTTCGTCGGCGTGGGCACGGCACTCGCCGGCTACGCAGTTGTTTCGCGCGTCCTGACGATGGCGCTCGCGGAGGGGGCTAAGCACTCCAGCTCTACCGATGAGCTATTCGCTGGCATCCGTGAACGATTCGATCAGATCGCTCAGGCCAACGCGATCGAACCGATCCTCGCCTCACGCCGTCGCTGGCGAGCTGAGGGCAACGTCGACCCGAGTGACGAGGCGATGCGCGCGATTGAGTCGTGGGGCGAGCGGTTGCCGGGCGATGACGCCCTGGCTGTGAACCGACTGCTCGGATTCGGACAGCGCTTCTTCGTCGCCCACGAGCTAGGACACCACCTGCTAGGCCACACTCACGCTGCGACCTTCGAAGGTGATGCATTCCCAGCTCTCCTTGCTCTCACACGGGCCCGCGCCGACCTCCACCTACACGACACCGAGTCCTGGACCTACGACGAACAGTGCGAACTCGACGCCGACGACTTCGCACTCCTGGCCCTAGCTGGATGGTTTGGCTCATACGGAAGCGACTACTCGGGCTGGCTTCAGGCCACTTTCGGCTCGCTGCTCGCGCTGCCCGTGCTCGAGGACCTAGCTCGAGCATCGGGCATCAAGCACGACACAGCGAGGATGACCGGAGATGGTCATCCGCCACTCACGAGTCGAATCGAACGTCTCGAAGCGCTCATCGGGCACATGCCTTCCGAGCTGCAAGAGGACCATCCGCCGCTACTCGACTACATCGATCAGGTCCGCGTCCTCCGCGAGTTCCTCGAGACGGTTGCAGCCTGACCTCCTGGCAAGCCGCGCCTGATTGCACCCAGAGTCGTCGAACTTGAGTATCCACACGGAGCGCCCCGGGGCGGCATGTGAGCCTTGGCACCCAATCCAGTAGGAGTCGAGGTGCCGGTGGTCCTAGCCTCACCAAGATGTCGAGCGCCGAGTTCGGGCCGATTCCTAAGGAGGTCTTGGCCCTCGCGATGATCGCCCTCCGGTACGCCGAAGCGTTCGAGCTGCTCTTCGACCTCGCGGACCAGAGCGAGCCTGAAGCCCTCACGGTCGAGCTCGGCAACTGGGAGCACATGGGCGCTGAGAAGATCGGGCCACTTTTGCATTCCAAGGTGTCGCTCTACCTGACGGACGCAACGGAGATGCTGCGCGGAATGGCCGCCATGCTGTCGATGGGAACGGGAGGCGCCTGTGCACCGTTGGCCCGCTCGGTCGCGGAACGAGCAAGCCGCGTGAACTGGCTCCTTGAGGCTGAGCTTGGTGACTCCCGCAGGCGCGCCGCTCGAGCGGCTCTTGAACACGCTCGGGGCCTCGAGGCCTACCGAGTCAGCCTCCGCCGTCTCGGGTCCCCGGCTGCTGAAGATGTCACCCAAGCACTTCGGGCCTGGAGAGATTCGATCGAGGCCTGGTTCCCGGATGACGTCCAGAAGCCGCACATCGACCCCTGCGACCCTGATTCTGAGTTGACGAAGGTCGCAAGCGAGTGGACGGTCGGCGACGAAAGCCTTCCTGACCTCCATGCCGAGCAGGCATGGGTCACGGATGGCTTCGAGGGAGGCAACACCAGGATCGCCATCGGCGCCTACTCCGCCCTGTGCGGACTCACCCACGCCAACGACCTCTTCCTTCGGGAGCATCTTTCGGAGGGCGAAGGTGGACGACCGGTCTTCGAGTACACCTGGACCTATATGGACAAGCTGCTCCGCTTCGCAGTCAGCTCCTATGGCTCCGCGTTGAAGCACGCCGCCGAATACTGGGGCGATGGGACCGAGATCGTCGGGACGCTCGACGCAATCGCGGACGACCATGATCAGCTCACCGTCGAACTCGCCGAGGCCGAGTCGGAGGACGACGACCAGGCCGAGTGAGTCTGCTGAGGACTGGCTGAGGACTGCCAGACACCGACCGGCCCGCGAGCCCAGTGTTTCCGGGGGTGTTCGGACCAACAGGTCCGAATCCCGCCTACAGGCCGACTCACCGCCACCACCTGCTTCTTCGAGAGAAGGGGCAGGTGGTGGCCTACCCGGTTCCTACCCAGTGCGGCGTCGTTCGCGCTCTCGAGGTGACACGCCATCCATCGTCATGACCTCCGGGGCTGACTTGGTGAGGACCTGGCGGAGTCGTTCCTTCAGCTCGGCTCGTTTCCGTTCTGCGTCTTCCTCATCCTCGAGGCAGAGA
>JAAEOR010000960.1 GCA_024222895.1 Hyphomicrobiales bacterium
ATCGCTTCACTGTGAGTACCCGCGCCTCAACGCTCGACTAGAGGCCGGGACAACTGAAACCATGGTCAACCCAAGGGAGGAGTTCCAAACCATGTCGAAACTGAAATTGCTGACTATTACTGCCGCGCTCAGCGTCGGACTGGCCACGGCGGTCGCTGCCGAGCCGCTGAATGTCGTCTTCACCCACCACTCATCCGCCTCCAATCCATTCTGGCAGGCGGTGAAGAAAGGCTTCGACGACGCGTGCTCAAAGCTCGAGGCCAATTGCCAGATGATCTTCACCCAGACGGAAGGCTCGATCGACCAGCAATCGGCCAACATGCAGGCAGCATTGGCTCGCAGCCCCGACGCGCTGATCACCTCGATCGTCGACAACCAGGCCTTCGATCAGATCATCGCCGACGCCCGTGACAACGGGGTCATCGTCATCGCTTCGAATGTGGACGACACGGATGGCGCCGACGGCAATGCCCGCCAGGCCTTTATCGGCCAGGGATTCATTCCTGCCGGTTATTCACTCGGAAAAGCCATGGCCGACTTCTTCCCGGCCGAGGGCCCGATCAAGGCACTGGTCGGCGTCTCGGCGCCCGGCCAGAACTGGTCGGAGCAGCGCGCTGCCGGCGTGATCAAATTCCTTGAAGAGTTCAAGGCGGCCAATCCGGATCGCGAGGTCACCATCGAGCGGCTCGATACGGGCACCGACGGCGCCGTCGTGGCCGATCGCGTCGGGGCGTACATCAACGCCAATCCGGATACCACCGTCTATTTCGACACGGGCCTCTGGCACGCGTTTGTGGCGCGGGTCCTCGCCGACCGCGGTATCGAGCCTGGTAAAGTGTTGATGGGCGGCTTCGATATCGTCTCCGAGGTACTCCAGCAGATGGAGGCCGGTTACATCCAGGTTCAGGTCGACCAGCAGCCCTACATGCAGGGTTTCATGCCGGTGATGCAGGCCTATCTGGCCAAGACCGTCGGATTGTCGCCGAGCGACATCGACACCGGCCAGGGCCTCGTCTTTGTCGAGGATGTCCCCGAGCTCAAGGAACTCGCTCGCCAGGGCGTTCGATAGAG
>JAAEOR010000961.1 GCA_024222895.1 Hyphomicrobiales bacterium
AGGCACCCCCTCGTAGCGTGAGCTCGATTCCGACGCGGTGTTGCGCGGTGTTGCGCGGTGTTGCGCGGTGTTGCGCGGTGTTGGCGTCGCGGCGGGCGGAGGCTGTTGTGAGCCGGATCGAGCAGCCGAGCTGGGCAGCCTGACTTACGGGCGTTGCGAGAGCGGGTGACGAGAATCGAACTAGCGTCATCAGCTTGGGAAGCTGCCCGGCGGGTTTGGCCGCAGGGGCCACTGACCAGTGTTTTCCCTGGTAGGAGGCGGTTTTCGGTTAGTTGCGGCCCTACCGCTGGGCCCCGCTCGCGACCTTTGTTCCCCGATGTTCTAGGCACGTTGTAGGCATGGAGCCGACGAGGGTCCGATCCTTCTGGTGTGGTCTACGTTTTCACGTATTCCAGTTCGTCGGCTGGCACGAGACGCTCGACGTAGTCCCTGGTTGCGCGAACGACGAGTGTGTTCATCGACCAATCGCGCTCTTCTGCGGCGGCCTGGATCTGTTCGCGAAGGTCGTCTGGAAAGCGGATAGCCGTTGTTGTCTTCCCTGAGGTGGTCGTCATAACTACAGAATAGTAATTACATCAGTGTGATGTCAAGCTCGCGCGACCCGCGCGCGCAGTGCGCGCGTTGATCCGATGTGATGTCGACCCCAATCGTGGTGATCCACCACCACCGCGTGATGAGCCTCTACTGTTTCGGGCGGCAGGACAGCCCTGCCCGCACAACAAAGGCCCCGGCCGAGCTGGCCGGGGCCCTCATCGGGTCGAGCCAGTGGCTGCGACGCATTTGGAACTCTTGACAGTATCTGCTGGCGAGAGGCTGAGCGAGCCGAGTACTCGGGCCAGTGAGAGCGTGCGACTTCGTCCAAAAGGAGGACGAGATGTCAACATCAACACGGGTGCCGATCGGCACCACTGCAAAGACCGGCCAGAAGTGTCCCGAGTCGGGCGTGTGGAAGGTGGTCGGTACGCCGACCACCACAGCGCCCATCGCCAAAGGCAACACCATGCCGCCATACGGCGGCAAGGCGGTTACCTGGAAGCTCCAGAGCTACGCGTAACCGTTGTCGTCTGTGTGGGGGACCTTCGTGGTCCCCCACACAGCGCAATTCGGCGCCCATTTGCATGAGGACTCAACCCAGTGACGAAAGACAGGAAATGACGGCCAGAAACTCGAACAACTCACGATCCGTCTTCGTGGTTCACGGTCGGAACGACGAGCTGCGAGACGCGATGTTTACGTTCTTGCGCAGCATTGACCTCGCTCCAATCGAGTGGACTCAAGCGGTCGAGCTCACAGGGCACGGTTCCCCGTACATCGGTGAGGTCCTCGACGCTGCGTTCGACAATGCGCAGGCAATTGTTGTCCTGATGACCGCAGACGAGGTGGCCTATCTGCAGCCCAGGTATGCAAGTGGGGATGATGATCCCGAGACGCTTCCCGCTGCCCAGGCACGCCCGAACGTCTTATTCGAGGCGGGGATGGCGCTTGGCCGCGATGCGCAGCGGACTGTGATGGTTGAGGTGGGCGAAGTCCGCCCCTTCAGCGACGTCGCCGGCCGGCACGTCGTTCGACTCAACGACAGCGCATCGAGTCGTCAGGCCTTGGCTCAGCGACTTGAGACCGCCGGATGCGAGGTCGACTTGACCGGTACCGATTGGCACACCGCTGGCGACTTCACCGCTCCGACGCTGCCAGGTGACGGACTTCCGCTCGGTCGCCGGGTCCCGAGCAATAATCGCACTCGTCCGGCGGTCGACTTTGGCGTGAAGTATGTGGACAAGGGTGGGAATCGAATCGACAAGCTGCAGGTCATCAATCGTGGATCGGAGAGTGCGTATTCGGTCAGTGTGACTGTGCCTGACGACGCCGCCTTGAGTCTTCACGACCCGTCCGTCATCGAGAAGATTCCTGGAGGCGGCAAGTCCGTCAGTGTCGATGTCTCCAACCACGCGAAGGGCTTTGGGGGTGGGGACCAGCGCCTTGCCTTCGACGTCGTGGTCGACGGTCGAACGGAGGCTGGCGAGTCAGTTCAGCAAGAGGTCTTCATCGACCTGAACGGATGAGTGAGCGATGGACGAGATCAGTATCTCGGTGAGCATGCCGTTGGACAATGATGGCTTCCTGCGTAGGGAGTGCCCGTCATGCGAGCAAGAGTTCAAGTGGTTCGCGCATGAGGAGGGTGACGTCGCCGCCGAGTCGGTCGAGCAGTACTTCTGCCCGCTCTGCGGAAGCGCCTCAGACCTGGATAGTTGGTGGACACCAGCGCAGCTTGAGTACGCACAGGGCAGTGCCGGGCCCTCGCTCGATCAGGCAGTTCAGGATCTGATGGAGGAGTCGTTCAAGGGAGTGAAGGGCATCTCGTTCGAACCGAGTCGGAACTTCAGTCTTGAGATACCGACCCAGGAGCCTCTCGCGGAACCTGACGACATGGAGATCGTTCAGCCACCGTGTCATCCGAACGAGCCGGTGAAGATCCCCGAGACTGCTGTCAGCCGACTCCACTGCCTGATCTGTGGCGAGCCATTCGCCGTCTGATCGCGAGCCTCCTCGAGTCTCGTGGTGTCAAGGGACCGCCAGCGGCGGAGGTGAGGACACGGAGCGCAGCGGAGTCCCGCAACCGACCCTCGACGCCACTCTTCTGATCACAATCGATCTCGCTCCGCCCGGCGGGCGGAGCTTGGACGCCTCATCGACCGATGCGCATGACGTTGTCGCGGCCGATGCCGTTGTCGTGCGTGACCTGGTTCGCCGTCCAGGCGGCGAGTGCTCGACTGTGCAGAAACGCTTTCGTGGCGCTCGGGCCCCTCACCGGCCCCAACCCAGCTGCGAGGCCATGCCCGGTCTGGTGTTGGTCGAGGTAGCCGAGGGCGGTGTCCCACGCTCGGGTTCGGTCGCCCGTTGCGGGCCGCTGGCCGATCGTGGCTGTGATGCGGTCAGGCGGATCGCGTTGCAGTTGTCGGGTTCGGATGCGGCGGTCGTCGGCCAGCTGCGAGTCGACGTCGTCCAGTCGGCTCTCCAGCTCGGGCCGGCGTGCGTTGAGTCGGCGGGCGTCTGCGAGGTCGTGCCGTAGATCGTCGAGTCGGCCGGTCTCGTCGTGGATGGTCTTCTCGAGTTGGCTGATGTGTGTTGGCATGCGCTCGATCTTCGAGCGGGCGTTGGTGATCTCGGCCTCGTGTCGCCGTCGTCGGAGCGGACGGTCGTAGGCACCGACTACCTCGGTGGCCTCGGCGAGTTCTACGACTGCGGCATCTCGGTGTTCGGTCGCGGTGCCGATTCGTGCTGCCGATGCGTCGATGGTCGTCGGCAGGTAACGGAGATCGACGTCGAGCTGGTGAAGCGTCTCGATGAGCTGCGCTTGCTCGCCGAGTAGCTCCTGGAGTTGGTCGGGCGGGAGCGTTCCGGGTCGGTGGCGCTCGGTTCCAGCGAGCTCTGCCTGGCGAGCGATGGCGGGTTGATCGATCCAGCTTCGGGCGATCGAGTCGGCCAAGCCGTCGACGGCGGTCTGTTCGCCGGTGGTGGTGATGTAGGCGTCGTTGTGGTGGCGCCCTCGGGTGAGCGGGACGTAGATGCCCCGGACGTCGCTGGGCCCGTCGAGGACGAGGATGGATCGGTCGACGGTGCGGCCTTGGACGGCGTGGCTGGTTTGGGCGTAGCCGAGTGCGACGTGTTCGGTGACGTAGTCGGCCGGGAGGCGGACGGTGCCGCTGCGGCCGGTGGTGGTGATGTCGCCGTTTCGGTGCAGCGCGGTGATGGTCCATTGGTCGCGGTTCCGCACCATGTGGTTTTGGTCGGTGAGGAGCTGCCGCCGATTGCGGCGGGTCACGATCTCGTCGCCGACGTACAACCGTCCATCTCCGAGGGGGAGGTG
>JAAEOR010000962.1 GCA_024222895.1 Hyphomicrobiales bacterium
CATGGCGGTAAGGGTGGTCTTTCCCGTGCCGCCGGTGATCCCGAACAATACGAAGGCCACCGGTAACGCCCAGGGCGCACTGAACCCGCCGAGGATCGCAAGTCCGCACAGGAACGGGATCGGATGGAATATGAACAGCTTGCGCGCAGATGTCCGATCGATAATGCTGCCGGAAGTGAACAACCCGACGACGGTCGCGACTGCCAACACTGGAAAGCTTGCGGCGATCAAACCTGCCGACCATCCGCGTATGCTGGCGATATTGGTGATATGGAACATGATGGCGGTTGAATAGAACGGCAGGATCGCCATCGCCGGAAGCACACACCAGACATACCGTGAGCCCAAAACCATTGCCAGGCCGGCCATCAGCCGGCGGAATGGACTTGGTCCACCGCCTTCGCGCCGCGGAGAACGGGTGATGCCGTACAGAAGCCATTGGGTCACCGGCAGCAGCACGAGGAGTGCAACGGCGCCGATCAGCGCGTATGTCGGTCGCCAGCCGATGGCAGCGATGCCGGCGACTACCAGCGGAGGAAAGACCATTTCGCTCAACGGGACGCCGAGCGCTGTGATCCCAAGCGCCCGCCCACGTTCCTTTTCGAAGGCACGGGCGGTAGCCGTCGCCTCGACGTGGACCATCAGCCCCTGCCCGGTCAGCCGCAGCAGGTAAAAGCCGACAAAGAGACCCGGAACACCCGGTGCAGCCGCGGTCACAAGACAGGCAATCCCCAGCCCGGTGATGACCGCAGCGCTGAAGTGAACCAGCCGCATGTGGTCGATCCAGTGACCAACGAACACCAGCGTTCCTGCCGACGCCAGCGTCGCGCCGAGATAAAGCGCGCCGATGGCTGCCGGATCAAGGCCGAACTCCAAACCGAACGCCGTGCCGAACAAGCCGATGCAAAACGTTTGGCCGGGGGCCGAGTAGAACGCATGCAGGATGCCGAAAAACAGCGGCCGCGCATGCTGCCGGGCAAATGAAAACATAACCGCAGGGGATCGAAGGAATCGAGAGACGGTCAACTTAGCCCGCTTCTATCACACTCCATTCGGTCTGCGTTGCACTTTCGGGGGTGCAGATACGGTGTCGGGTGGCGAAAAGCGTATGAGATCATACGGTTGAGCCGCATGACGCCGTAGATGCCCGCTGAAATGCCACCCTTCGGACCGGCATAGGCGCAAGACAAGGCGTGTCATGTCGGCGCCGGCTGTAATGCCATTTCGGCGTGCGCGGTTCCGCTCGAAGCTGGCCAAAGGAACCAGTCAGCCGGCCCCCGCTTCGTTTGCTGCAAGGATCCAGTTCAGGACCAGCCTCCAGTCCATCATACGGATGGGAGTCCCGTGGACCGCATCAGGGCCCTTGAACAGTTCGAAACGGATCGGATAACCCGGCGCCGCCTTCTTGACGTTCTTGAAGAACATCTCGGTGGTCACCCAGGGAACGGTCGAGTCGGCACTGGCATGGCCAATATAGATCGGAACGTGTTTACTCGAATCCTTGAACACATCGAGATTGAAGAACTTCCGCTTCTGAGCTGAACCGACCGGCAATGCGCCGTGGAGGATGACACCGTCGAGCATTTCAAGTGCTTCGGGATCAGCCAACAAACGGTAGACGATCAAACACCCGGTCGAAGCGCAGGTAACGACGATCGGCGCGTCGGGTGAATTACGTGAATAGTGCCGCATCAAGGTCTTGATTTCCTCGGTGCCCTTGGCCCCGAAATTAGAGAAATCGGGGGTAAGGTAGGCCCCATTATTCCGGTGCATCAGGTTCTTGATGCGATTGAAGTTGCCCCCGAAGCGCAAGTCTTCCTGGGCGAGCGTTCGATCGCCATGACGCCCATGCAGGTAGATGACGACCATCTTGGCGTCTCCGTCGGTCTTGCCGACGCCGACATACTGAACCGCTATGCCGTCCTTGATGAGGAGGTCCTTCTTTGCATCGTTGACGCTGAGGTCAACGAACTTGTCGTATGCCTTTTTCAGCCGGATCTCGTCCCGCAAGCCAACATCCCGTGCGTCATCGAACTCGACAACAACGAACGCGCCGCCGTTCATCTGTCCCAGGATGCGCTCGTACTTGAAGAG
>JAAEOR010000963.1 GCA_024222895.1 Hyphomicrobiales bacterium
GAAGGTCTGGCTGATGAGGTCCGGGTGGATCGGTGAGCCGTCGGGCTTGGCGAACACGAAGCCGTCGTCGCCTCGCCGGCCGCTGGCCATCCGCTCCTCGAGCTGATGGCGTCGGTGTCGGCGCAGCATCGCGACAGTCTGCTCGTCGAGGTCGATGGCGCGGCGACTGGACGCGGTCTTGAGGTCGTCCTCGATGAGTTCGTGCTCGACCGACACGATCTGCTGGTTCACGGTGAGCCGGGCGGCGTCGAGGCCAACGCTGCGCCACTTCAGGCCAGCGAGTTCGCTCGACGCATGCCTGTGGTAGCGGCGAGGAGGTACAGCGGGTATAGGTCGTGGCCGGCGATCTCGGTCAGGAACAAGCGGAGCTGATTGCTGGTCCACTCGTTCATCGATCGGCCGCTGCGACTGATCGACGGCGGGTCGGCGATGTCGGCAACGTTGCGGAACACGGTGCCCTTGCGGGTCGCGTCGGACAACGCACCCTGGATGGTGGCGTGGACGTTGCGCACCGACTTCGCGGAGAGCCCGCCGCCGCTCCCGTTGCGCTTGCCCTCGGTGAGCAGCTTCACGTAGAGCTCGTCGAGGTCCTCGGGCTGGAGCTTCTGTGGCGGGATGCGCCCGATGTTGAGGTTGATGTATA
>JAAEOR010000964.1 GCA_024222895.1 Hyphomicrobiales bacterium
CGGCGATCTCCGGGGTCGCGATGCCGGCAAAACTGACCGGCGTGCCGGAGAGAGTTCCGTCGGCATTGATGACTTGGAGCTTCGTGATGCCATTCGCCCCATCAAACCACACAGAGGCATAACGGCCTCCTGCCTGCGCGACGCTCCCGGCACCGACCGCGTCGAGCTCCTCGCCGACCGCGAACTCGTTGCCGACCGGGCCGCCATCCGGCCCGAAGCGCTGCGCGAGAATGGAAATCGAACCGGGAGCGATTCCGCCGTTCTGGATTTCTATCGCGACGGCCAACCAGGTGATCAGGAAGGTACCGTCCGCCTGAACGGCGACTTTGGCGCCAGCCTGCAGGCCGTAGTCGCTCGTATTGACGACAAACTCATCGCCCGACGGTGTTCCGTCCGCTTCGTACATCTGGGCGCGAATACGAAAAAGGGCGGGAAGGTCGTCGGGGTCCAGATCGTCCAGATCTCCAGGCTCAAGCCCCTCCAGTCCGGGCGGCGTGCTTTGATCGGTCCACACCGCCATGAATCGACCGTTTAGCAGAGCCGCGACTTCCGGATTGATCTGATCTTTGTCAGTCGTGGTGTTGACCTGAAACTCGTCGCCCCATTTTGTCGATGTCGTCATATCAGCCTCCCCTTCGCCGGTTGTCGTACCGACCATCGCCGCCCGGTACGACGCCAGAGCGCCCGAAGAAACACCAGCAGCTCCGCTTCGGCGCCCCCTTGTCAGGTAACTAGCGCTGATGAAAGGATTTTCCAGGGTTGGGCTGTTGCGCGGCGCGATGGTGAAGAGCGGGCTCGTCCGCAGTGTGGGTTCGAAACGCGCTCGGATTCCGTTGGACCCTGGCCGACCTCCCCATCACAAGCGCTCGGTGTGACACCGCCCGCATCGAGAGCGGCAGAGTACCCGACATCCGTCGCCGTCACCCGTCCGGCGGATCGCCGCAGGCGTTACCGTGGGATCGCTGGTTCCCGCGCCAGCGCAAGCCCGGCATTTGATACAAATTGTCGGCATCGGGCACCCCTGGAAACCACTCGACGCACGTTGTCCGCACCGGCGTTTGTGGTCTCCGAAGGAGTGCGCGGCGGCGATGTCCCCTTCCGGTCCCGGTCAGCCATACATCTTGGCGATCTCGCCGCTGTATTTCGCATGGACGATGCGCCGCTTGACCTTCATGGTCGACGTCAATTCGCCGCTCTCGATGGTGAAGGGCTGTTCCAGCAGGCGGAACCTCTTGACCCTCTCCCACTGGGCCAGGCTTGGGTTGATGGCATTGATCTCCTGCTGGATCAGGGCAGCAACCGCGGCGCTGGCTGACAGCTCAGATCCGTCGATTTCGTCGGACGAATTCCTGAAGTGGCCCCGGATCGCCTGAACATCTGGGACAATCAGTGCCCCGCAGAACTGGCGGTCGCTGCCCACTACGACCACCTGCTCGATGAAGGTGCTGCTGCTCAGCGCCAACTCGACCACCGTCGGCGCGATGTACTTGCCGGTGGAGAGCTTGAACAGCTCCTTCTTGCGGTCGGTGATGAAGACATAGCCGTCGTCGTCAATGCGGCCAATGTCGCCGGTATGGAGCCAGCCGCCGTCGGTCATGACCTGAGCCGTTTGATCAGGAAGCTTGTAGTACCCGTTCATGACATGCGGTCCGCGGGTGAGGATCTCGCCGTCCTTGTCGATCTTCACGTCGACCCCCGGCAGGGGCCGGCCAACCGACCCGGCGCGGGTGGCGCCGGGGCGACAGGCGGCGATCACCGGAGCGGTCTCGGTCATGCCGTAACCCTGGGCGCAGAAGATGCCGAGGGCATTGAAGAAGCTCATGGTCGCCGGCGGCAGCGCCGCTCCGCCGCTGATGATGCTCACAAGGTTGCCGCCGAGCAGCGTCCGGATCTTTCTGTAGACCAGGCGATCGGCGACGGCGAGTTGGAGCCGGTCGACCGCCCCTATCGGTTTCTCCACGTCATAGCGTTCGGCGAGATCCAGCGCCCAGTGCATGATCCGCTTCTGCATCCCCGTCAGCATTTCGCCGCGCGCCCTGACTCCGCTGTGAACCTTCTCCAGGAGCCGCGGCACCGACGTGAAATGGATCGGCTTGACCGTCAGGAACGCTTCGCGGATCTCGTTCACGTCCTGGATGAAATACATCGGATAGCCGATGTGCAGAACAATCAGCGCGATGATGCGTTCATAGGCGTGGGAGAGCGGTAGGTAGGAGAGCACCGAGCCGCCGCGATGTGCCTCGGGTTCAAACGGCAGGACGTGGAGAACGGCCAGCGCATCAAAGACGATGTTGCCGTGGGTGAGCATGCACCCTTTCGGCTCGCCGGTCGTGCCCGATGTGTAGGCCAGGGTCGCCAGGTCGTCTGGACTGATCGCGGCACGCAGCTCCGCCAGCAGCTCCGGAGACTGCTTGTGCCTGCGTCCACCCCGTTCGAGGATCTGCTCGAATCCGTGCATGTTGTCGTCGAAGGCACCCAGAATTCCGACCGTCGATTCCAGCGTCGCAATGCCGCCCACATGCGGCTTCACAGTATCGTAAAGCGCCTCGCTCGAGACCACATAGATCCGCGCTCCAGAATTCTCCAGGATGAAGCGCACCTGGTCGGGGGGCTGCGTCGGATAGATCGGCACCACGACAGCACCGACCCGCAGCGCCGCCTGTTCGACAATCAGCCATTCAGTCGAATTTTCGGCGTGAAGGGCGACCCGGTCGCCATGACGGAGGCCGAGATCGTAGAAGCCGAGGGCGAGCTGATCGATCCGCGCCCGGAAATCATCCACTGACGTTTCGGTCCAGGCACCCTTGCGCTTGGTCGAGCAGGCGACGCCGGTGCTGTTCTTGGCGAACCCGACGTCGACAAAATCCGGGATGATCCGCGGCGTGTCGCTGTTGTCCATGGCCTCCTGCTCCCGTTCACCAGCTTTTCGGTTCACCGATCGTCTCCAGGCCTCGACTCCCGATCCCACGTAGGAATGACTGGCGCCAGCGACAACTCTCCTGTCCGTACCACGCCGGCGACGCTATCCGCGAGTGGCGGCGGCCATTGACGACGCGGCAGTTGGCCTCGCACACGCCGACCAGAGGACGGGCGACCGCCGCGCCTGCCGGCACGGGAGTCGGATCAGTCAAGATTTGGATGCGGCGAGGCCCGGCTGCGCCGGCGTGTCAACCGGTAGGGATGATCTTCACGCAACCGGTTGGACGACGGGCATGCACACAACTTGGCGCCCGTTCGGAGATTGACACTCTCGGGGAAACAGCGATGATTGCGGCGCTCTCGTCAGGAGAGTTTGTACTTTCAGGCTCTTGCGCTCCATCCTCCGCTCGTCCTCCGTGAAGGCGGGGGACCCAGATTCTTTTTTGCTCGATTCCCGCCGCGTCTCTCACCGCTCTGACCGGGCGGAAAAGTGCGA
>JAAEOR010000965.1 GCA_024222895.1 Hyphomicrobiales bacterium
GTGTGCCACGAACGCACTGACGGAAGGAGGTGCGATGCTGTGCAAGAGATGAGGGCAGGCCCCTCGGAGCCGGCGGTCAGGCGCAGGCTTCAAACCACCGCAAGCTGCGACGGTCAAGAGCCGTGGTGGTGAGCGTTGCGGAAAAGGCGGGACATGATCCCGTCAGGTATGGCTCGGAGAGACGAGCGCGAGCGAACCGCTGATGAGGTGTCGAAAGCGTATGGACGATGTCGAAACCGGGGGGAAGTCGTTAACCCGGGAAGAGTCTGGGGGTTGGCCTGATTGCTGCCCAGACGGCATCCGGCATGAAGGCGGCGTGACTCCGAGACAGGCTCTTGCGCGGAACGTGGGAACCTGTCGCCCCGATGCGAAGGGAGACATCCAAGTGGGCAGCCCCCGCGAGGGTGAGAGTACCGATGCGGGGCACAGGGGCGGAGCGGCCCGTAGTAGGGATGAAGGCTCTGTAACGGAGCTGGACCGAAGGGGCTGCGTTGTTCAGCTCTGGCCTGGGGGCAACCGGTACCGGGATGACCCCCGTGGATAGAGCAAAGCCGTTCGAGATTCCGAAACGGGAGGTATGGGAAGCATACAAGCGGGTAAAAGCCAACCAAGGTGCGGCTGGTGTGGACGGACAGTCGATTGCGGACTTCGAGGCTGGTCTATCGAACAACCTCTACAAGCTCTGGAACCGGCTGTCGTCCGGCAGCTACTTTCCACCGCCGGTGCGGCGGGTCGACATACCCAAGGGCGACGGCAGGACACGACCGCTGGGGATTCCAACGGTCGCCGATCGCATCGCCCAGACGGTTGTCAAACGGTACCTGGAACCCCTTCTGGAGCCTCGGTTCCACGAGGATTCCTACGGATACCGGCCCGGCAAATCGGCACTTGATGCCGTGGGTGTGGCGCGGCAGCGATGCTGGCGTCGCGATTGGGTTCTTGATCTCGACATCAAGGCCTTTTTCGACAGCATCGAGACCAATCTGCTGATGCGGGCGGTGCGTAAGCATACGGACTGCCCGTGGGTGCTGTTGTACATCGAGAGATGGCTGACGGCGCCTGTGCAGATGGCTGATGGTAGCCTCATCGCCAGGCAGAGAGGGACGCCGCAGGGTGGGGTGGTAAGCCCCCTTCTGGCAAATCTCTTTCTCCATTATGCGTTCGACCTGTGGATGCGCCGGAACCATCGGGACATCCTGTTCGAACGTTATGCCGATGATGCCATTTGCCACTGTCGCAGTGAAGCTCAGGCAAAGACACTGCGCGCATCGCTCGAGAGGCGGTTCGCTGAATGCGGGCTGACGCTTCATCCGGAAAAGACGAAGATCGTCTATTGCAAGGATGAGGAACGGCGCGGGGATTATCCCACCCAGAAGTTCGACTTCCTCGGCTATACGTTCCGGCCGAGGCTGGCTCGACGACGGGGCGGGAAGATCGGCGTCTCGTTCAGCCCCGCAGCCAGCGACAAGGCTCTCAAAGCGATCCGCCAGACTGTCCGAGGCTGGTCGCTCCACAATCGCAGTGACAAATCGCTGGACGATCTGGCCCGGATGTTCAATAGCCACATTCGCGGCTGGATCAACTACTACGGCCGATACTACAAGTCGGCACTCTACCCGACCCTGCGCCACATCGACCGCACTTTGGCCCGATGGGCGCATCGGAAGTTCAAGTCGCTGCGACGTCACCGGCGGCGATCACGGCACTGGCTGGAGCGCATTGCGCGACGACAGCCACGCCTGTTCGCTCACTGGGGTCTGCTCCAGGGACACGGCTGAACAATGGGAGCCGGATGAGGTGAGAGCCTCACGTCCGGTTCTGCGAGCGCGCGGCGGTGCAATTCCGCCGCGCGACTCACCTCGTGGTCGGCTTCCAGCGCCGGAACGACGCGAAGCGGTTCCGTGCAGCGCTCGAGGAACGGCTGGAAGTCTTCAAACTGAAGCTGAACGGTGACAAGACACGGCTGATCGAGTTCGGCCGGTTCGCTGCCGACAACCGCGCCAAGCGGGGCCTCGGCAAGCCGGAGAGCTTCACATTCCTGGGCTTCATGCATGTCTGCGGCCACGACCGGTGCGGCAGGTTCCAGGTCAAGCGCCTGTCCTGCCGCAAGCGCCGGCGGGCCAAGCTGCAGGAGGTGAAAGCCGAACTGCGGCGCAGGATGCACCAGCCGACCGCGCAAACCGGCAAATGGCTGGCACGGGTCGTGAAGGGCTACTTCGCCTACCACGCCGTGCCGGGCAATGTCGCGGCTCTGGCTGCGTTCCGATACCACGTCATGAACCTGTGGCGGCGCACGCTCCGGCGGCGCAGCCAAAAGGACGCCATGACGTGGAAGGAAATTGCCCGGCTCGCCGACTGCTGGCTGCCGAAACCGCGCGTGCTCCACCCCTGGCCCTTGCATCGCTTTGCCGCCAGACACCCAAGGCAGGAGCCGTATGCGGGAATTCCGCTCGTACGGATCTGTGCGGGGGGCGCCGGGTGACCGGCGTCCCTACCGCGAACCGTAAAGCGTAAAGCCACCGTAAAGCCGAACTGCGGCCGCCGCCCAATCCAACGCCGGCGTGACGCGTCCGGTTGTCATGTGTTCCAGCGAGAACCACGGGAGAGCTGTGTCTTGATCACCCCAAAATCGCCATTCACGGGCTTGCCGCCAGGCGTCTGGGCTCATACCGAGCGTCTTTTGCACCGCGGCCGCCTGTCAGGCTTGCAGGGAAAGCCGAAATCGCCCAATCTGAGGTTTCGATACCGGTCATCCGGTGAATGTCGGTTCCTTCAATTCTTGCCCGGCAACAGATCGAAACGCAAGGCAACGGTTCAGGAGGGAAACATGTCCCTGCAAATCATCGGATCAGGCTTTGGCCGCACCGGCACGATGACGATGAAGCAAGCCCTCGGCGTGCTTGGCTTCGGACCGACTCACCACATGACCGAGATCATGGCGAACCCGGATCAGCTCCGGCACTGGAAATCGATTTTCTCCGGCGCCGATGTGGATTGGGCCGATGTGTTCGACGGCTACCGGTCGCAGGTCGACTGGCCCGGCGCGTCGTGCTGGCAACAGTCGATCATCGCCTTTCCCGAAGCTAAGGTGATCCATACCGAGCGTCCGGAAGAGGATTGGTGGGCGAGCTTCGACGGCACCATCGGCAAATTCTTTTCCCTCTCCGATCAGCTCGAACTGCCGTCGGAATTCAGGGAGATCTTCGCGACGATGAAAGACGGCTTCCTGAAAGACACATTTACCGATTTCACCGATCGCGCTTCGGCCATCGCCGCCTACCGGGACAACAACCGTAAGGTCCGCGAGATCGTTCCCGCCGACCGCCTTCTGGTCTTCAATGTCGCTGACGGATGGGAGCCTCTCTGTCGTTTTCTTGGCGTACCGCGGCCCGACACTGCTTTCCCCCACCACCATCCCAGGCAGGAGTTCTGGCAGCATTTCGGCGGCGAGCCGGAGTAAAAGGCCCTTAGTGCCAGGCGGCCAGGACCAGTCGCACGGTCAAACTCAGCGATCTCGGCCCTCCGTGCTGCGCTTGCCGAAGGCCCGCATACCATTGTCGCGCTCGGCCCGCTTACCAACATTGCCAACGCCCTGCGTGGCCGCCCCCATCTCGTGGCTAATGTCACGCACATTATTGCCGTTATGGGTAAGCGTGAGGGGCATGTGTTCCATCCCGCAGAAGGGCGCCCCGCAGCAATGCTGAACGGGCATGGTCCCGTGTTCCGCGATCTGAATGCCACGCTCGACACCTGGGCCGCGCAACAGATTCTCTCACACGGCGTCCCGGTGACCATGGCGCCCTACGCGCTGGCCCGACAGGTCGAGATCAATCCTGCCGATCTGGCGCGGATCGCGAACGGTGGCCGGACCGGAGGCTGGGTCGCCAAACGCGCGAGGCCCTGGCTCGCCTGGTGGCGCGATGCCATCGGCCGAGACGGTTTCTATCCGTTCGATCTTATCGCGGTGATGGTGCTGCTGGAGCCTGACTTGTTCGTCTGTGCTCCTCGGCCGGTCTGGGTTGACATCGACCGAGTGGCCTTCGGTGGGTGGGGCAGTGGGCGATCCGTGATGATCGAACGTGCGGCCGATAACGAGGTCTGGCGCCGGGCCAGCCGGCCCGACCCGGTTGGTCGCGTCGTATGGTGCTCCGGCCTCGCTGTCTCCGTGGATCGGGTCCGAAATGTTGTGGCCGACGCCTTTGACCCGGGCAACGCGCCCACTCAGGTGGCCATACAGTAGGTTCATAACCTTTCCCCAGTCTAGGCCGGATTCCCCTGTGGCCTCAATAATCGATGCGATTGATCGTTGATTCTATAATAAGAATCAATGCATTGAATGCATCTGGAGGCAAGGCCGATGGCGAACCCGGCGGGTGAAACCGGGAACCAGCCATTGCGGCTCGATTTCGACCGCCGTCTGAAGCTTCGCGCCTTCGTCGAAGTGGCCGAGACCTGGAACACCTATGTTGCCTCCCACATCTTCACCGACGAGGCGGCGCAGATGGCCATCAAGGCCGAGATCAAGTCGATCGAGCGCGGATTTCTGCTCAGCGAAGACACCCTGCAGATGATGAAGGACGACGACGTCTGGCTGAGCATCCAGCCGCTCCTGGACGATGAAGACGCTTTTACGTTCAACGACCCGTTGAGCACACAGAAATGGATCCAGGGTTCGGACGGGACAGACAGGATCTACAAGCTGGCCAAGGAGATCGGGGTGAAGATCGCCTGGGGAACCGATACGCTGTTCGATCCGGCAATAGCCGACAAGCAAGGCAAGTTCCTTGCCAAGCTGGGGCGCTGGTTCACGCCGTATGAGGCGTTGAAGATGGCGACCTCGGACAATGCGGCGCTGTTGGCTTTGGCGGGGCCGCGCAATCCGTA
>JAAEOR010000966.1 GCA_024222895.1 Hyphomicrobiales bacterium
CGGCTGATCACCCGGCGCCGCACGCCCACCTATCCCAAGGCCTACACGATCGCCGGGCTCGGAACCTTTGCGCCAGGCGATGCCGGTGCGACGGTGCCACCGCCCGGCGTCGATTGAGGGGCGCCAGCCGGCGCTTAGCGTTTGTCCAAAGGGATTGCTTCCGAAACGATCACCTAACGATCACCTCAAGTCTGGCGTGAATGCGGGCTGTTCTGCTGCACAGAGGTTATGGAAAGAATCTGGGTCCTCCACCTTCGCGGAGGACGAGCGGGAACATGGCTGGAGGCGGAAGAATTCAAACAGTTAAAATCCCTGTGCAACTGATCTAGTCGCATTGTTCCAGAATCTCATCCACGACGCGTTCAAGCGGCGCATTGGCGTCAATGACAACACCACCCTTCGGGATGTCTTCCTTGGTTGCATGCAATCGCACGATCAGTTCCCGCTCGCACGGCCTTCCGCCAAACTCATCTTCTGGTCGCTTGGCAAGCCGTCGGATCAACGTGTCAAGATCGACGTGGAGAACGAAAACCCGGTCAAACAAATCGATAAAGCGGGTGAAATTCCTGGCGCCACCACAAAAAAAGGAAATGGCGTTGCTTTGGTCAGCGGCAACGGATCTGATCTTGTTTACATCCCAAATTTGATGCTCGTGCACCCATGCGACGCTGTCCGCTACGCTTTCATGGACAGGCCGATCCGCCGGTTCCCCCGTCTCTGGATCGCCCTTGTAAGCCAAATCCCGGTCACCATTCAGAGCGTGGTAACCGCGTCGCCGTAGTTCATGGCAGACTGACGTCTTGCCGGTGCCAGAAACGCCTTCGATCAAATAGTTTCTAACGCCCATGCTCTTGTTTTCACCAGAAAAGCCCGGCGCCGGGACGTCAGCAAAACCGTAGGTTCAAGTCCGTTGCGGCGCCTGGGCGGCGAGTAAATGGCTAAGTCTATGCCTGCTCGCCCGATCGCGCCAATCACAACGTGATGGCGGCGATCATCGCCAGGGGCGGCCCCTCTGGCTCGTCAGTTCGCCTCACCTCGGACCGTCTTCCACAATCGCTGGCCGGCGTCGCGGATCGTCGGCACCATGACCGAGAGGATCAGCAGAACAGCAAGGGCGCCGGTCTGGAGATGGCCGGTGAAATTGGCCAGTGCCATGCCGTTGCGCAAATTCAGCACGATCAGAATTGCAAGCACCGTGCCGGTGATCGAGCCGACGCCGCCGAAGATGCTGACACCGCCGAGCAGCACGATGGTGATGATATCGAGTTCAAACCCCAGGCCGACATCGCCCCTGACGGAGCCGACCCGGGCGGCGAACAGAATGCCGGCGAGGGCTGAAATGAAGCCGGAGGCAACGAAAATGGTCGCCTTGATGCGCCGCACGTTGACGCCGGAATATTCCGCAACGTCGCGGTTCGAGCCGATGAAATAGAGCTTGCGGCCAAAGGCGGTGCGCTGGAGGACGATGTAGAGCAACACGAGAAGGGCGAAGAAGATCAGCATCGACAACGGGAACGGACCGAGGATCGCGGCCTGGCCAAGGTTGTCGAACCATTCGGGAAAGTCAGTGATGCCGCGATCCTCAACCAGGACCCTGGCGAAACCGCGGTAGGCGATCAGCATGGCGAGGGTGACAACCAGCGACGGGATCCCGGCCCAGGCGATCCAGAAGGCATTGAAGGCACCGCCGGCGATTCCGACACACAAGGCCAGGACGACGGCCCACTCGGCCGGCACGCCGGACTGAAACAGCCAGCCGAAGGCGCAGGCCCCCAGTCCCATCATCGAGGCGACCGACAGGTCGATCTCGCCGTTGATGATCACCAGGGTCATGATCAACGCGACGATGACTTTTTCGATGGACAGCTGAAACAGGTTGATCTGGTTTGAAACGGTCAGAAAGAATGGCGTATTGAGGGCATTGAAGACGATCAGCAGGACAAGCACCAGGAACAGGAAGCCTTCCCAGGTGGCGAGCCGGTCGATGAACGCGCTGCGCTTCATGGCGCCTTCGCCCGAGGCGCCGCCGGGGCCTCAACGGCTGCCGCGGTTTTTTCCGCCGGCCTGGCGACAAGCCGGCGGGACATGAAGGTATCGGTGACCACGGCAAGCAGGATCAGCATGCCGAGGACTGCGTCGCGCCAGAACTCGGAAACCAGGGCCCAGCGGACCAGCGAGGTTTCGAGCAGGTCGATCAGGCTTGCGCCGATAAGCACCCCAATGACACTACCCGATCCGCCGAAGATATTGACGCCACCAACGACGACGGCAGCGACGGATTTCAGCTCCAGCCCGAGCCCGGCAACGACGGTGATGTTGCCGAAGCGGCTCAGATACATGAAGCCCGCCAGACCGGCCAATGCGCCGCTGATGACGAACGCCTGCATGACCGTGGCCCGAACGTTGATGCCGGCGACCTTGGCAGCCTCGGGGTTGGAGCCGATGGCGTAGAACTGTCGGCCGGCCCGGAACCGGGTGAGGAAAAGATGGACTGCCAAGGCAACAACGACGGAAATCACCACCATCCAGCGGACCCGGAAATCGCCGATAACGAAGGCATCGGCGCGGGCGAACTCGGTCACCCAGCCGGGGAGGGACGCGGTGGTCACCGAACTGCCGTCGGTGAGTTGCACCGCCAGAGAGCGGAAGAGGGCGAGCGTGGCCAGGGTGACGATGATCGACGGCAGGTTGAAACGGCTGACGAGGAAGCCGTTGAAGGCACCGAAGCAGGCGCCGAGGGCGATTGCTATCACCGGCACCAGAACGGCCGGAAAATCGGGGTATGCGCCGACGCCGAGTCCGACGAAATAGGCGACGAAGCCGACGATGGAGCCGACGGAGAGGTCGATGTTGCGGGTGAGGACAACGACTGCCTGACCGACGGAGATGAGCAGAATGATCGCGACCGACGATGAAATGCGGTTGAACAAACGGGCGTTGAGGTAGTTGTCGATCTGGGTCGAGAAGAACAGCACGATCACGACAAAGACCGCGAGCAGGGCGAGAATCCGGATCGTCGTGAGGTTAAGGCGGGCCATCAGGCAGCCTCATCGCCGCTGGCGCCGACGGCCAGTCGCATCACGCTTTCGTCGGTGGCCTCTTCGCCCTGGAACTCGCCGACGAAGCGACCTTCGCGCATAACGATCACGCGGTCTGCGAGGGAAAGGACCTCAGGCAGATCAGAGGAAATGATGACGATAGCGACGCCCTGGGCCGCCAGGTCCCGGATAATCCGATGGACCTCGGCCTTGGCGCCGATGTCGATGCCACGGGTCGGCTCGTCGACGAGCAGCAGCTTCGGCTTGGTGTTGAGCCACTTGGCGAGCATGACCTTCTGCTGGTTGCCGCCGGACAGGGTGCCGACCGTCATGTCGAGGTCGGCGGCCCGAATGTCGAGCCGCTCACGGAAGACCTCGGCGTCAGCGGTCTCGGCGCGTTTGTCCACCAGACCGAGAGCGTTGCAATAGCTGTCCAGCATCGGCAGGGTTATATTTGCGGTGATGGTCTCAGCCATGGCGATGCCGAGTTTCCGCCGGTCTTCCGAGACGTAGGCGATGCCGTGACGCTGGGCTGCCGCCGGGCTGGCGATGGTCACGGGCTTGCCAGCGATCTCGATCCGGCCGCTGTCCGGCGGTGCGATGCCGAACAGCGCCAGGGCCACGTCGGTGCGGCCGGCGCCAACAAGTCCGGAGAAACACACGATCTCGCCCTCGCTGACCGTGAAGGAGATGTCGTGAAAGGCGCCGGCGCGGCTCAACCCGTCGACCCGCAACAGGACGTTGCCGGTTTGTGCCGAAGGCATGCGTTTGAACCGGCCCTGCATATCGCGCCCTACCATTTCGGCGACGACGCGTTCCTCGGTGATCTCGGCGATCGGGCGGGTGGAGACATGCTTGCCGTCGCGCATGACCGTCACCGTATCGGCGATCTCGAAGACCTCTTCGAGACGGTGGCTGATATAGAGCACCGCAACGCCTTCCGCGCGCAGGGCACGGGCGATCCCGAAGAGACGGCGCACTTCGTAATCGGACAAGGAAGCGCTGGGTTCGTCCATGATCAGGACGCGTGCGTCCAGGGAGATTGCTCGTGCGATCTCAACCGTCTGCTGCTCAGCCAGGGTGAGGCTGGACGCGGGACGCCGGGGGTCGACCAGAACGCCGAGGCGGTCGATCACGGCCGCGGCCTCTTCATACAGGTCGCGCCAGCGGACGAAACTGGGCCGGTCGTGGTGATTGATGAAGATGTTCTCGGCGACGTCGAGGTCGGGGAACACCATTGGTTCCTGATAGATTGCCGCCAGGCCGGCAGCCTGCGCCTCCTGCGTCGTGCGAAAGGTAACTTCGCGGCCGTTGACGACCATCGATCCGGCATCCGGCTGATGGATGCCCATCATCATCTTGATCAGGGTCGACTTGCCGGCACCGTTTTCGCCGACGAGAGCGTGGATGGTGCCCGGTTCGAGGGCAATCGAAAACGCGTCCAGAGCGTGGGTGTCGCCGAACGCTTTGGAGATCTCACGCATCTCAAGGACGGGTGCTGTCATATCCCAGCCGATGCTTGACGGCGATCCGTTTTGGATTGAAGTGCCGGGCCACGGGGCCGGAGGTGAAGGAGTGTCGTCGGCCCGGATGTGCCCGGGCCGACCTTTGTTGCCTGCCGGACCGATTACTTGGAAGCGGCCTCAACGTTGTCCTTGTCATAGACCGTGAACGGGCCCATCAGAACGCGATTGCCCTGGTCGCGGGTCGGGTCCTTTTCGATGGTGTATTCGCCCATCCGGCCGGCCTCGAAGGTTTCGCCGACCTCACCTTTCATCTGACCCGTGGCGATCAGGTAGCTGGTGTAATAGGTCAGGTAACCGAGGTCGACGAAGCTCCACAGAGCGAATTCCGGCGCGCAGCCGTCGAGGGTGTAAGACACCATCTCGGCCGGAACGCCGAGGCCCGAGACCTTGATGTCGTCGCACAGGCCCTCATCCTGGAGCGCCTTGGCCGCGGCCACGATGCCGACCGAGGTCGGCGCCATGATCAGACCAAGGTTGGGATGTTTGTCGATCAATGCCAGAGCACGGTTGTAGCTGATTTCCGACACGTCGTCGCCAAAGACGATGTCAACGTGGTTGAGGCCGGCATATTTGTCGCCCTTCAGGGCGCCTTCCATCGCCGCTATCCAGGCATTCTGGTTGGCAGCATCCGGGGTTGCCGACAGGGTGGCGAACTCGCCCTCGCCGCCGAGGATGGAGTGCGCCATGTCTGCCATCACGACGCCGATGTCGTTGAAGTCGACCTGGGCGACGAACAGGGTCTCGCCTTCTGCCGACGGGATCGGGCTGTCCCACGTTACCACCGTCGTCCCCGCTTCCTGCGCGGCTGCGGCCGCCGGGGCGATCTGGTCGCCGGCGTTATTGGACAGCATCACCACATTCTGGCCCTGGGATGCGGACGTTGTGATGATCTCGATCTGACCGGCAACCGAGTTTTCCGGTGTCGGACCGGTGTACAGAAACTCGCCGGGGTTCTCGAGCTCGGCATGGGCTTCCTGGGCGCCCTGGTTGGCCTGATCGAACGGCAGAATTCCAAGGAACTTGGGCAACAAAACCATATCGGCCTTCTGGCCTTTTTCGGCCATGACGGTCTGGGCAACGGCCGGCGCTCCCGCCAGGGCCGCGACGATCGCCAAGCCTGAAACAGTGTGCAGTAGCTTCATGTTCGATTTCCTCCCATTTCTTGTCTTGTGCAACGGCGTTCCCAACCGGGCGCCGACGATTTCAACGTACCTACTCATTTTAAGTACGATGATTGACCTGCCGACTCAATGCCTTCCGGAAGCGGATCGCTTCCTCTTCCTCGATATCATTGGTCGAACACGCGTCGATCCACTCTGCCACTTCCTGGGTCTCCGCAAACGAATGCTCCCGGGATTTGCGGTCATATGTCCTGCAGCTTGAAATCGGATGGGGAACTCGGCATCGCGTCCTGCAGCAGCGCCACCGACTTTTCCAGCCCTTCAAGGCTGTTCAGAAGAATGTCCTCATGCTCGATGCTGAGCCATCCGTCGTAGCCGGCCATTCTCAGCCTGTAGCAATACTGACGCCACCATTCCCCACCGTGGCCGAAGCCCAGCGTGACGTAGGACCAGGAGCGCGCCGGGATGTTCGTCAGGCCGCCGTTTTCGAGAAGCGACGTGGTCGCCTGAACCGGCGCGTTCAGCATCGTGTCCTTGGCATGCACATGATAGATCGCCTCGCCCAGCGTTTCCGCGGCGACCAATGGATCGGCCCCCATCCAGAAAAGATGCGAAGGGTCGAGATTGGCCCCGATGACCGGGCCGACCGCTGCGCGCAGTTTCATCAGCGAAGGAACATTGTAGACGCACTGGTTTCCGTGCAGTTCCAGCGCGATGCGCTCGACACCGTGTTCCCCGGCCAACGCGACGATCTCGGTCCAGAACGGGAGCAGCACTTCGTCCCACTGGTATCGCAGGATTTCCCGGGTCTCCGGCGGCCAGGAGGACACAACCCAGTTGGGCATGGTGTCGGTGGCGCTGCCGGCCGGAAGACCCGACATGGTGCAAACGGTCTTGATGCCCATCTCGCCGGCGACACGGATCGTATCCCTCAGGCATTCGCCTTGCCTGGGATCGGCGGGATGCAACGGATTGCCGTTGGCGTTGAGACTGATGACCTCGAGACCGCGGTCGGAAAACGCCTTTTTGAAGTCCGTGCGGGCGGCGGGGTTCGTCTTCATCGCGTCGAGATCGAAATGGGGCGCCGTCGACCAGCCGCCCGTATTGACCTCCACGCCGGATACGCCCAGGCGCGCGGCCTGGTCCAGCATCTCGTCAAACCTCAAGCCGCCCAGGCTGTCAGAAACGAACCCAAGTTTCATGGCGCGATGTCCTTTTGCGATTGTAGGGTCGTCACAACCCCCATGTCGTTCCACTGCGAACAGGCCTCTCGGGGCCGGTCCACAACCGAGCCTGATTCACGGCGCCTCTCAGATGGGCGCCGTGGGTGTCTTCCTTTGTTGTTTCTTCTGTTGAAAGCGCTCTTGCATCAGGCGGTCGCCCTCGGCCGTCCCGTCGTGGAACGTGCCGAACAAGGCATCGAAGGGCATCAACCCGTCGCCGTAATTCACTTCGAAATACTTGTGATGCAGGTAGTGGGCGTAGGCGTGGAGATCGACCGCCCGATCGCGACCGAGTTCCATCTTGTCGAAGCCGAAATGGCCTGGGATCGCTCCGTATCCGGCCCTGTGCAGCGCAAACACCATGATCATCGGGTTGGACGGTATGATCAAGTACCAAAGGGCTACCGAGAAATAGAGAATGTGCTCGACGGTGTGCATGGACAGGGACGACCATGGGCTCGGGTTGACCGAGTTGTGGTGAACCGAGTGCACCCATTTGTAGAGGACCGGCACATGGATCAGTCGGTGGATACAGTAGAAGTGGGCCTCGTGGATCACCGGTACCAGGAACATCAGCACTGCCAGCCAAATCGGGTGGTCGGCCCAGCCGAGCCAGGGTGCGATGCCGTTAGCGTAGGCCCACAACATGCCGACCTCGATCGCAGTCCAGACGGGAACACCCGACAGGAAAGTGCGGAGAATGCACTCCCTGGTCTGGCTGCCGAACCAGAAAGTCTTGTTTGGCGAGTCCGCTGGGAAGGCGGGATTGTACTTGAAGCGCCCCTGCTGCGCCCGCTGCAGATAGAGTCGCAGCTCGAACGCACCGTAGAAAAGGAACACGCCGATCGCATTGCAGGCCAGGAGCCACAGCACCCAGCCCCAGGCGACCACTTGCACTGTTTCGACTGGCGGGACGATGAAAATCGTGTAGAGCACCGCCGACAGCGCGAACAGCGTATTCCAGGGGAACAGATACTCAGGCAGCCACCGCAGGACCTTCAGTGGCTGCGGCGGGAGAGCGTAGATCGGAGCGACACCCACCAGCGGCTTGTTGGGCCGCCAATGGCCGCGCTTGTCACGGGTGCCATGGGCGAGGTCTTCCATCTTCGCTCCTCATCCTGCTGTCTTGATCGGGCGCGTTCCTGCTTTCGTGGGCGCTTTCTTTTCTGGAACCGCTGTTTCATCAACTCACCGGCTTCTTCGTGCCATCGTGCCGGGAATAGAATAGCACGAAAGGCCCCTCGAACCGTAGCCAAGCCAACGAGTGTGAGAATGCGCGCTAGTTCGCTGTCTGATCAATGAGCGCAAGCAACTGGTCACGCTCAGTGGCAATGTTGGCGCCAAGACGCGACACGGCAAGCGGATGGATCCACGGCTGAATGTCTTGCGGGTGGAGGTGACGGAGCCTCTGATAGCGTC
>JAAEOR010000967.1 GCA_024222895.1 Hyphomicrobiales bacterium
ACTAGCTGCGGCCGGTGATCCGACTTTAGCCAATCGGCGGGTCACACCAGGGCGCCTGCCGTTCCGTGGCATTGGTCGAGCCGGGTTCCTACCTTACGGACAAACACCCGCATGGAGGATCAACCGATGCTGCCGCGCCGCACTCTCCTGACCATCGCCCTGATCACCGCCGGCCTTGTCGCCACGGCGCCCGTCGTCGCCCAGGAAACCGTGCTCGACCGGGCGCGGGATGCGCTCCAGCAGGCAGGCGAACACATCGAGGACGCGGCGCGGGATGCCGGGCGCGACGTCTCCGGCTACCTCGCCGACAACCCGGACCTCAATCGTGATCTGTTCGATTTCGGCAACCGGATCGGGCTACCCGGCTTCGACGAGGCCCGCCCCAATCCAGGTCCGGTTCTGGTCGCCGCGCCGGATACCGTCGCCGCTGGCACCAGGGTCCGTTTGTCGGCGACGGGCCTCGCCGGCGACGAGACCGTGACGATCGCTGCCGGTCGCTCCACCGACAATGCGGAGAGGCTGCAAACCGCCACTACCACCGCTCGCGGCGCGTTGGACACGGTCGTCTCCGTTCCGGAATCCGCCAGCCCGGGCGAACCACTGGTCTTTACGGTCGAAACCGGCGATCGACGTCTGCGGCTTGCGTCAGGCCCGGTCAAGGTGGTCGCTGCTACCGACCTGGTTACCGTGATCGGAACCCTGTCCAATGAGGGGGTCACCTGCCCGGCCCTGAGGGGTGACGACGGGGAACTCTACACTCTTGCTACCCGTGACCTCGGGTCCTTCGCGGCGGGTGACCGGGTGAAGGTCACCGGCACTGTCGCCGAGGTTTCGATCTGCATGCAGGGCACCACGGTCGCGATAACCGCGATCACTGCGGCGCCATAGTGGTCCGACCCCGACATTTGCTACCCTCTTGCAGCACCCGCCCTAACAAATGTCGGAGTCATCAGGACCATTAGCAACTATTTGATCTAGTGGATCTTTTGAATTTGACATTTGAGCGAGAGCCTTGCACCCAGCGGGACTCAAATGTCAAATTCGCTCCACTGGAAATCATGCGTCCCGGTTGGCGATGAAACGGGCGATGGCGCGCAAGGTGTCGGCCCGCTCGCCGAAGGGCGCGAGTTCGGCTTCGGCTTGCGCCACTCCATCGAAGAGCCGCTGCCGCGCCGCTTCGACTCCATACAGCGCAACCAGCGTCCGTTTGCCCTTCTCGGCATCCTTTGCGGTGCGCTTGCCGGCCGTCTCAGCGCTGCTTGTTGCGTCGATCAGGTCGTCGGCGATCTGAAAAGCCGCACCGATCGCTTCGCCGAAGCGAACCAGCCGTTGCCGATCCTCCGACGATGCTTCGGCCAATATTGCGCCAGCCTCCACCGCGTAGCGGATGAGCGCTCCGGTTTTCATGGCCTGCATAGTCCGCACGGCTTCGGCCTCGGCGGGATCGTCTGGATCGAGATCGAGGGCCTGGCCCCCCACCATGCCGCCGAAACCGGCGGCCCGTGCCAGTCCGCCGATCAGCGCGACCTTCACGTCCGGGGGTGCGTCGAGTCCGGCCAACGCATCGAACGCCAGCGTCACGAGGCCGTCGCCAACCAGGATCGCAGTTGCCTCGTCAAAGGCCTTGTGGACCGTCGCGCGGCCGCGACGCAGGTCGTCGTCGTCCATCGCCGGAAGGTCGTCGTGGACAAGGCTGTAGGCGTGCACGCACTCCAGCGACGCGGCTGCGACCGCGACCGGCTCGCCGACGACGCCGAACATCCCGGCAGTCTCGATCATCAGGAAGGGGCGAATCCGCTTGCCGGGGCCCAGCGCCGCATAGCGAGCGGCCATGACCAGGCGTCGTGGCCTGTCGATCTCACCGGATTGCGGTGTGATTGTCAGCAGACGATCCAGGGCCGCTTCCGTTGCCGCCGCCGCAGCGTTCATCCGATCGGTAAACATGGCCCCTCCCGGCGCCTCGAATGAAGCGAAAGTGGCTCATGGTCAAGCGTTGCGCCGAGGGTGCGTGGCCGGTATCGCTTCTGGTATGAGCCCAACCGCCCCCCGAAAGCCGCGCGCCAGGCCCAAGCCGGCGGGCAAGGTGAAACGGAAAACGGCCGAGCCCGGAAGGGGAGCGGTGAAGCGGGCTGGTTGGCGGCGGGTGGTGCGAACCGGCGTCATCGCACTGATCATTGTCGCGCTCGTACCCCTTTTGCTGGTGCCGGCGTATGTCCTCGTGCCGCCGATAGGCACCCACATGATTGCCACCCGAATTGCCGACGGACCGATCGAGCGGAGCTGGGTGCACCTCGATGATGTCGCCAAGGTCCTGGCGATCTCGGTGATGATGTCGGAAGACGGCCGCTTCTGCGCGCATCACGGCGTCGACTGGGAGGCGCTGGAACAGGTCATCGAGACGCCCGGCGGGCCGCAGCGCGGCGCATCGACCATCGCCATGCAGACCGTGCGCAACCTTTTCCTGTGGCAGTCCCGCAGCTACCTCCGCAAGGGGCTCGAGATTCCTCTGGCACTCTACGCCGACCTTGTCTGGAGCAAGCGGCGGGAGATGGAGATCTATCTCAATATCGCCCAATGGGGCCCGGCCATCTTTGGCGTCGAGGCGGCGGCGCAGCACTATTTCGGCCGGTCCGCCGGGAATTTGAACGCGCGTCAAGCGGCGCTGCTGGCGGTGGCGCTTCCCAATCCGATCCTGCGCAATCCGGCCAATCCGTCAGCGCGGATGAACAGGCTCGCCCGAACGGTCGAGTCACGCGCTCGTTCCGCGGGAGGTTATATACATTGCCTCTATGATTGAGCCCGCGTATAAGCCTGCCAAACCCAGACAAGGACCAAGATAATGGCAGTCCCCAAACGAAAGACCTCGCGCATGAAGCGCGGTTTCCGCCGCTCGGCCGATGCCCTGAAGCGGCCGAGCTACGTCGAGGACAAGGACTCCGGCGAACTTCGCCGGCCGCACCACATTGACCTGAAGTCGGGAATGTATCGCGGCCGTCAGGTTCTCGAGCCCAAGGAAGAGGCCTGATCGGCCGAATGCAGGGTTCCACGACGAGGGCCGGCTTCGCGCCGGCCTTTTTCGTCATGGGCGTTCAGCGCTAACATGGCGGTGAGACCGGGTGTCGGCAAAGGCGAAAGGGTACGGCCATGATCGCTGCAATCCCCCTGACCATCATTCCATTGATCCTGTTCAACATCGCCGGATTTTCCGGTGGCGGCGATATCTGGGCCAACGAGATCATCGGCTTGAACATGATCTCCGGGGCGCAGTGGGTGGTGACCCTTGGCGACCTGATGATCTCTTTCGGGATCGTCATCCTGTTCCTGGAAATTCTGAAGTCGGGGCGGCCATCGACCGCGACGATCACCAACCACATCGCGTCGACCGTTGTCCTGATCGTCTACATCAT
>JAAEOR010000968.1 GCA_024222895.1 Hyphomicrobiales bacterium
CTCGTCGTCGACCGCGTTGCGGATGAGGCGGATCGAAGCCATCCAGGCATTGTCGAACAGCGAGTCGATCTCGTCGGTAATCTGGCTGGCGGTCGTCACCAACTGGTCGTTGGCCGAGCTCTTCATCTCGTCACGGGCGATACGAATCAGCGACTGCCCTGCGATCAGCAAGGGGATGATCGCGATAACCACCGCGAAGAGCAGAAGCTTGCTGCGAAGATTGAGCCTTGGCATGGCCGCTCCGACGCCGTCGCCCACGGCGTATCGGCTGGTCTATCTCTCCCGGGAAGTGATGTTTACCGTAGTCGAAGCCGTCCCGCATGCAAGGCCCGACCTGTCGGCGACCGTCAGGGTGACGGGGACCGATCCTACGGCCGTCAGGGTGTGACGGACCCGTTCGCCGAACTCGCTGGCGGTGTCACCGATCCGCCAGCTGTGGGTAAGCGCCTGCCCGTCTGGATCGGACGATGCAGCCCCGTCGAGGAGGATCGCGTCATTGGCACCGCCGACCCAGACGTCCCGGTCGCCGCCCGCGTCGGCGGTTGGTGCCGCGTTTACCGTGACGGTCAGGGTGTCGCTGGTTGCCGAGCAGGTCGATCCGGCGTCGTCAACCGCGGTCAAAGTCACAGTGTAGGTTCCCGGCTGGTCGAAAACGTGCTCGATTTTCTTGCCCCTGGCCTGGGTCCCGTTGCCAAGGTCCCAGCGATAAGCGGTGAGTGACCCGTCCGCGTCCCGAGAAGCGGTGGCGTCGAACACGACCATATCCCCGGGGCAGACCATCCGGTCGGGGCCGGCTTCGGCGTGGGGCGGCTGGTTGACATGGATGATGCGGGTCGACTGTTGTTTGCTGTTGGCGCGATCCTGGCCGTCATCGGCCAGCAGGACCAGGCTGTAGCGGCCGGGCGAAGCGTAGGCATGCGAGGTCTCGGCACTTTCCGCCTGCGCGCCATCACCAAACGACCACGCATAGCTGGCCAGGTCACTCGCCTCCGGGATGTCGGCGCGCCATGACACGGTTTCCGCCACACAGGCGACCGACGGCCCGTCGATGAGTGGAGTCGGTTCGGGACCGACGGTTACGGTCAGCACGTCGGTTGCAGTCGAGTTGGCCAGATCGGCCTCATCGCGGATTGTCAATTTCGACTGGTAGGTGCCCGCTTCCCCGAAGCGATGGCGGACCTCGATGCCCTCGGCTGTCTCCCCGTCGCCAAAGTCCCAGTGGTAGGAAACGATCCCGCCGTCGGGGTCGAGAGATCCCTCGGCGTCGAACACCAGCTCTTCGTTCACGGCGGCAAGCCGGTCCCTGCCGGCATCAGCCACCGGCGGGTCGTTGATCGTGATGAGGTGGCGCGCCGATATCTCCTGGCAGGTCGGTGACGTCGAGTCGCTCCTCAGAACGAGCGCGACCGGATAGGTTCCGGCGCGGGTAAACTGGTGTGATACACGGGCCCCGACGGCAGTGTTGCCGTCGCCGAAATCCCACTCCCAGGCAGTGATCTTGCCATCGGTCATGTAGGACTGCGAGGCATCGAAGGTCACCGACTCCATCACCGGCACCGCCGACCGCGCCTCGATCACCGGTACCGGGCCCTCGATGATCGTCACGGCGACTTCGTCGTTGGAGATGGCGTCGCAGAGGCCTGCCTTTTCGCCCTCGATCGTCAGAAAGACGCGGTAGGTCCCCGGCTCGTCGTAGATATGGGCCGGGGTTTCACCGCCGCCGAGGTTCCCGTCGCCGAAGTCCCAGGTGAAACTGTTGACCACTCCGTCAATGTCGGTCGAGCCGGAGCCATCGAACGCAACCTCGGTGCGGGCGCATGCGAGGATGTCTTCGCCGGCGCGGGCGACCGGCCCCTGATCAACGCGAATCGCAATTTCCGAGGTGTTGATGCTGTTGGGCAGACCGGAGTCATCACGGACGGTCAGCCTGACCGGGTAGGTACCGCCGCTGGTGTATGATTTGGTCGGATTGACGATATTGGCGACGGTGCCGTCACCGAAGGTCCAAGTGTAGCGCAGCCCGCCGCCTTCGGGATCGCTCGAGTCGCTACCGTCGAGAACAACGATGTCGCCCGTACACACCTGCCGGTTCTCGCCCGCAACCGCGGTGGGTGGCCGGTTGATCTGCACTTCCATCGCAGTTCGCGCCGTACCGTTGGCCAGTCCGGTCCCGTCGTCAACGGACAGGATCACCGGATAGATGCCGCCCTGTTGAAAGGTGTGCGTGACAATCGCGCCGTCGGCGGTCGTGCCGTCACCAAAATCCCAGGAGTAGGTGAGGGGGTGACTGTCGCCGTCGACCGAGCGGCTTCCGTCAAAGGTGATGGTCGAGTGACTGGTGTAGATGTCGGGGCCGGTATCGGCGGCCGGTTGATGGTTGATGGCAATCTGCAACGTGGCGGTGGCAATTGCGTTCAGGGCGCTGCTGTCGTCGGTGACGGTGAGTTGGGCGGTATAGATGCCCGGCTTGTCGAATGTGCGGGCAATTTCGGCGCCCTCGATCGGATCGTCGCGATCGCTGAAATCCCAGCGGTACGAAATCAGGGTACCGTCACTGTCGAAGGACTCGTCAGCCGAGAAGACGACCTCTTCGCCGGGAACGGCTGCGATGTCGGGCCCGGCGACGGCCATCGGCTGGCGGTTGATGAAGGCAATGGTTTCGGCGTAGTCCACCGCCTCCGTCTGGGCGGTGTTGTCGATCACTTTCAGCCGGACGGCATAGGTTCCGGGCTCCTTGAAGGCATGCCGCACCACCTGGCCGGTTGCCGTTTCGCCGTCGCGAAAATCCCAATAATATTCGGCAATGTCGCCATCGGGATCGATCGAGCGTGATCCCTGGAAAGTCAGGGTTTCGTCCGGCGACCCGACCAGGTCGGGGCCCGCGTCGGCGATCGGCCGGGCATTGACGACGACTCGCAACCGGTCGCTGGCGCTGGAGCGGATCGTACCGGAAGCGTCTGTCACCGTGAGCTCGACATCATATGTCCCCGGCCTTGCATAGACGTGAGCCGGGTTAGGCCCGTCGTCGGACAGGCCGTCGCCGAAGTCCCACGCGTAGACCGCCACCGAATCATCAAGGTCGCGTGAGCCGCTGCCGTCGAATGCCACCTCGCTGGCCGTTACCAGTTGATCGGGACCGGCCTCGGCGACGGGCGGCTCGTTGACGCGGACGGACAGTGTATCGACAGCGACGCTTGTATCGGTCGTCGAGTCGTCGGTGACGGTCAGCGTAACCGTGTAGACCCCGGACGCGGCATAGGCGTGGCTCGATGTTGCTCCCCCGCCGGTCGTTCCGTCACCATAGTCCCACTCGTAGGCAATCAACGCGCCGTCACGGTCGAAGCTCGCACCCGCTTCGAAAGCGGCGGGCTGGTTGATTGCCACCGACTGATCGTCGCCTGCCGCTGAAACCGGCGGGTCGTTGACGACAACAGTCAGCGTATCGGCATCACTGCTATTGGCGACATCGGAGTCGTCGCGGATGCGCAATGTCACGGTATAGGTGGCTGGCGCGTCGTAGCTGTGTTGAACCGTCTGGCCAGTGGCCGTAGCGCCGTCACCGAAATCCCATTCATAGCCGACGATCGGCCCGTCGGTGTCGCCGCTGGCGCCCGCATCAAGAACTGTTTCCTCGCCGATCGATATGCGCCGGTCAGCGCCGGCAATGGCTTCGGGCCGGGCGTTGACCAGCACCTCAAACTCTTCGTAGGCGGTGTTGCAGGGATGACCGGAGTCGTCCGTGACCGTGTGGCGAACCGTGTAGGTGCCCGGCTCGGCGAAGGCGTGGGCAACGGATTCGCCTTCCTTCCGGGCTCCGTCGCCGAAGTCCCAAACGTGGCGAGCGATGGACCACTGGCGCGCTGTCGACGGCGCGCCATCGAAGCTGTTGGTCTCGGCCGCAGCAACCAGCGTCCGCTTTTCCGATGCCGCGGTCGGCGGGTTCTTGACGAAGACCGGGATCTCCATCGCTGAACCATTGCCGAGTTGCGGTGCCGTGTCGAACACCTCGAGGATGGCGGTGAACCGCCCTTCCTGCTGGTAAGTGTAGGTCGACGTGATCGCTTCTTCGCTATTGCCGTCGCCGAAATGCCAGACATAGGTCAGCGGATCGCCTTCGGGGTCGGACGAAATGGCGCCACTGAATTTCACCGTGGTGCAGGTGCCCATGGCACCGGCGACGCCAAAGGCGCGTGGCCTTTCGTTCAGCTCAAAGATGCGCGGCGGCAGTTCGAATGGAATCAACTCGCCGTCGCTGGTGGTGACGTAGAATGTCGCATCGTTGGGGTATTCGCGGCCGCCGCTGAGCGTTATGGCCGCCATCTTGCCGCGATCGTTGGGGCGGACCGGAACCGTGGTAACCGCCCAGTCTCCCTGGTCGGACGACTCAAGCGGATAGGAGACGAACTTGGTGGTCAGAAATGCTTCACCGGCCGCGGCGTCGAAATTGCCGACCTCGATGGCGGTGGCGTCTCCCGGGATCACGAAGCGCAATTCCGTAATGACACCGCGGCGCGGCATGCGGGCGCTGGTGGTGTAGGCAAAGATCCGCAATCCCTCCGGCGCGGCATTCGTATCGCCGGCAGTACTCACCGTTACGTCATAGGCGTTACCGTCATCGCCACTGGTCCCCTCGACCAGAAGTCGGAAGAGGATCTGATCGCCGACGCGGTCCCCCTGCGCAGGTTCAACCTCGGCTATGGTCACCCAGGATCCGTCAGCGTCGCGATTGCGCCGGAAGTCGGTTGCGGTGATCAGGGTGCCGGCCGTGCGCTCGACCTCCGTAAGTTTCTCAAGTTCAGCTGCCTCGGGGACAAAGGCGCCGGGCCCACCGAACACCGCGTAGCTGGTTTGCGTGTTGGCGCGGCCTTCGACCTCGTCGAAGGAATCGCCAATGTCGGGATCATAGATGCGGACGTAGAGTTTCTCTGACGTGGTTGCCGGTACGCTCAGATAGATCGCCTGGGCGTGATCGTTGTCCCCCTGGCGGGGGGCAGCCCGGCTCCCGTAGCTTATCAGGAGCGGCTGAGTTGCATCCTGGGCCGGGGCCGGGGCGGGTGCGGCACATACTGCCACCAGTGTCAGAAGTGCGAATTGGGTCGAACGGCTCATAGGGCGAGTCTCACTCCAGGTCTGATCGCCAGCCTCACTGGATTTCGTAAAGCCGCGTGTTGCCGGCGTCGTCCTGAAGTTCGACCGACGCCAGTCGGGCGCTATCGAGATGCTCTGCAGGAATGACAACCACGGCCTGATAATTGCCGGCAGCGCGGTTGTAGCGGAGGTATCCGGTGAAGTTCTGCTCACCGGCCACCACAACGAACGGTGCTGCCTTGGCGAGCCCGCTCGCGTCGGCAGCGACAACATTGATCGACAGGGCCGGCTGGCCGGCGCTGTTGGCTCGGGCGCCGTCTGCACTGACCAGCTGTGGCGGAACGTCGTCGAGGGTCACCAGGGACTTGTCAATCTTGACATTGCCGGCCTGGTCGGTGGCGATCAGTTCAACCAGGTTGTCGCCCGTCTCCAGCTCAATTGTCTCGTCGAACCGCCCATCGGCCAGGGTCAATGGCCGGCCGTTCAGGGTCAGCGCAGCGTCCGGTTCGGTGTCACCTGAGATATGAATCGATGACGTGGCAGTCAGGCGCGGCGGGAACTGCTCAAAGGCAATCTCCGGCGCCTGCTGGTCGACCGACACGATGAAGCTCTCCGACGTGGCGAACCCCGACGGCGCGATGACGACAAAACCGAAGCCGCCTGTCTCATCGTCGCCGAGCGGCACATTGATCTCGAAAACGCCGTCGCTGGCACTGACGGCGGAAGCCACGTCCATGCCGTGCTTCTGAATCCTGATGTTCGCGTCGGCTGTGGTCGTTCCGCGCAGAGACAGGATATCGCTGTTGGCAAGGAAGTGACCCGCCGCTTTCCGTCGGATTTCAGGGTCAAAAGCCACGATCGAAGCTTCGTCAGGCATGAACACGACTTTTCGGGTCTCCCGGGCTTCGTTGCCGGCCGGGTCGATCGCCACGATCGTGATCGTGTTGTCGCCGGGCTCCGCCTGAACCGCGGTAACAAAGCTGCCATTGTCGTCAAGCTGTACCGGCTCGCCGTTCACCGTGACGACCGCATCCGGCTCGCTCTCGCCGGACAGCGGAAGAGACGCGTCGCGGATGATTGCGTTCGGGGCTGGCTGCTCGATTGTCAGGAAGGGCGGCGTCGCATCGGGCGAAACCTGAAAACTGAACGCGTCGCTACGAGCACCCGGCAGGCCAAAACCGTCGAGCGCGGAAACGCGCCAGAAATATTCGCCAACTTCGAGCGCCTTGGTCGTGTGGGCCGGACCGGCGATACCGAAGGCGTTCTCGACAATGCGGTCGAAATTCTGATCGGTGGACACTTCCAGCCAATAGCCGGCAGCGTTGCCGGCCGGCGCCCAGCTCAACTCCGGCCGGGGACTGTATACGATGGCTCCGTTCGGTGGCGTGTCATGGACAGGCGGGGGAAGCACGTCGAGCTTGTCGCGCGGGGCCTGTCCCTCGTCGACAATCGTCCCCTCATTCTTACCCAATGTGACAGTTTCGCCGGCTGCTGCAACCGAGACGATCCGGTCATCATAGTTGGTAAACTTGGCGCTGTCGTCGCTATTGCTGACCCAGAAATTGCCGGAATCGATCACGGCGTCGACGTTTGGAATCTCGACACTGAACCGGCTGCGACTTTCTCCGTCACCTGCGAGCAGAGCATAGAAGTCGCCCTCGACCAGGCTGACCTTGGCCTCTTCGGTCTTGGTGAGCGGGTCGAATCGCATCTGCCGGATGATGGCATTGGAGTTGGCGTTGAGCCTCAGGCGGCTGGCGTCGCGGAAAGTGATCTGTGCAGTCGAACCCGACAGCGTCCGGACCTTTTCCTCCTCCACCAGGATCGATCGTAACTGCAGATCGCGCCAGGACAGGTCTTCCGGCCGCTGCCCCTCAACGTCACCGGCGCGGTCCGTCACCAGCGCCTCGGCGGCCTGGTCGCGGTTGGTTTTGGCGACCTCGATCGCGGTTGTCGCTTCGCCGAAGGAGGCTTCTGCCAGGTCGCGGGTTTCCGGCCACCGGCGTTGCAAGCGCGTCTCCAGCGCCTGCTCATGCAGATCGACCGCGCGACCGATCTCGTCGGGAGCGAAGATCTGCGCACCAGCCTCGTTGGCGCGCTGAATCTGACCGAGCGCGGCGATCAGGGCGGCATTCGCCGATGTGATCTCGCTGACGGGAATGCGCAGCTCCATCCCCGGCTTCAGATCGGCGATCGATTCGACTCCGGAGGAGCGCAGGATTTCGGGCCACAGATCGGGATCGCTCAGATACTTCTCGGCAACCTGCCGGATTGTCTCGTCGCTACCGATTGTGACCGTCAGATAGGGACTATCCTGTGCGCGGACTGGCAAGGGGCCAATGGCTGCCAACAGGCCTACGCACACCACAGCGCGCCGCAGCGTCCGCAGGCACCCCGCACGCCTCAGGCCTCCGCCGCCATAGCCCTTTCGCGATACCCCGCGCATGATCCCACTGATACAGCCGGCCCCCACCGGGAAACAAGCATGGCAACGTGTGCATTGCAATTCGTTCGCGGGTCGAAGGTCAACGTTTTTCAACACACGCGACCTTGGTGAAGGTCGCAAAACCTTAACAATGAAGCCATTGCAACGAGCTTTTTGGGAGCATTCACGCTATGTTGAACGAAAGCGTGCGCCACGTCGGTCGGACCGGGACGCGCTGGAACAAGGGAGATGGCCATGGCGACCAATGCAGAGAAGGAAATGGCGGAGAATCTCGACAAGCTCCGCGCTGACATCGCCGAGCTGTCGGCGACCGTCAAGACGCTGGTTTCGGATACGGTTGGCGCTCAGTCGGAGTTGAAGAAGAAGCTCGACGAGACGGCTCGGCACGCGGCCGCGGCAGGCGAAAGCATCCTTCACGGGGCGGCAGAGAAGGGTAACGAGGCGTTGCATTCGGCCGCACAGCAGGCGTCCCACAAGTTGGACGAGATCGAGGTAAAAATCAGCCGCAACCCGTTCACAGCGGTGCTGATTGCGCTTGGTCTCGGTTTCGTTTTCGGTCTGATGAACCGGCGGTGAACCTCCAATGATACTTCGCGGCGTTCTGCGAACGGCGAAGCTTGGCGTTGGTCTGGCGCGGCAGGAAGCCAAGGACACGATCGCGCGGGCGGTCCGTCAGGCGGCTCTTGCGGTCGTTGTGCTGTCGTTTCTGCTACTGGCCTTCGGCTTTGCACTCGGCGCTTTCGCCGTCTGGCTGTCGCGTGAAATCGGAACGGTCCATGCCCTCGGCTTTATCGCCCTGGGTTTCGTCATTCTCGCCGCCATTCTCTATGGCATTTCTCGCACGGGCGGCGATCGCAAACCGAAATCCGCCCGCGAACAGCTGGCCGACTCGCTGGCGGAGAGCGATGAGTCCGAGGAATCACAGCCTGGTTCCACCGTTGCATCCCTTGCAGTCGTGGCCCTGGTCGGTTTCACCCTGGCGCGACAGCTCTTTCGCCGGTGAAAGCGCCTGTTCCCGGGGCTGGGTTGATTCACCGCCTTGCCGGCGTGAACCGTAGGGAATTGGTAAAACAAGTTGCGAGCGGCCGCGGCCGGGAGCGCGCTTCGGAACGCCACCGTGGACTACTCGGGACATAGGGGAATGCAGGATGATCATCGTCACCGGGGGCAGCGGGCAGCTTGGTCGTGTCTGCGTATTTGATCTGATCGAACACGGATATGACGTGACGTCGATCGACGTGACGCCGCCGACCGATCCCGGCATTCGGTTTAGCCGCGCCGACCTGACTGACTTCGGTCAGGCAAAGGCGGCCCTGTCGATGATTGACGAGCGGGTCGAGGAGGTTACCGGCGTCGTCCAGCTCGCGGCCTGGCGGCTTCATACCAAGGGCTGAGGGACGAACCGGTCATGACTGAAACCATTGTCAGCGAAGGTGGCATGGTGGTCGCCCCCCATGTGGCCGCAGCCGAAGCGGGAGCCAACATCCTGAGTGCCGGCGGAAATGCGATCGAGGCGATGATCGCGGCGGCGGCCACCATCGCAGTTGTCTATCCCCACATGAATGGCATCGGTGGCGACGTGTTTTTCATCGTCGCCGAGCCGGGCCGGCCGCCGCGCGCCGTCAGTGCCTGTGGGCGCGCCGGGACGCTGGCCACCATCGAGCGGCACCGCCAGCGCGGACATGACACCATTCCGGCGCGGGGAACCGACGCGGTAGTCACTGTTGCCGGAGCTGTTTCAGGCTGGCAACTGGCCGCCGAGATCGCGTCAACCCTTGGCGGACGCTTGTCCCGTCGCGATCTTCTGGGTGACGCGATCGGTCACGCCAAGGAGGGAATCGCCATCAGTCGGTCCCACGCTGCGTGCATTGGCGAAGATCGCGATGGTTTGACCGAGGCCCCGGGTTTCGCCGAGCATTTCATGGTCGATGGAAAGGCGCCGGAGGTGGGCGACCGTCTGATCCAGTCTCGTCTCGCCGATACGCTGGATCAACTCGCCCATGCCGGCTTCGAGGATTTCTATCGCGGCGATGTCGGTTCCGAGATCGCCGCCGATCTGGAAAGGCACGATGCGGCTGTCACCCGCGCTGATCTGGTAGCCCATGAAGCCTCGCTTGCCACTCCGCTTTCAGTTCGCCTGGCCCAGGGCACGCTTTATAATACGCCGCCGCCGACTCAGGGACTGTCGTCGCTGATCATTCTGGCACTGTTCGAGCGGCTCGGGGTCGGGCAGGGTGAGAGCTTCGCCCATGTCCACGGGCTGATTGAAGCCGCGAAACTGGCGTTCGCCGTACGGGCCAATGAGATTCGCGACCCTGATCACGTCGGCGATATCGATCGCTTTCTCGATCCCGCCTGGCTGGATCGGGCGGCCGCTGGCATCGACAGGCAGCGAGCGGGACCGATCCCGAAATCAAACTTCGATAGTGACACGGTCTGGATGGGGGCGATCGACAGCGAGGGACTGTCCATCTCCTACATTCAGTCTCTGTACTGGGGTTTCGGCTCGGGTGTGGTGCTGCCCCGGACCGGCATCGTGTGGCAGAATCGTGGGGTTGGCTTCTCGCTCGATCCCGGTGGGTTCGATCCATTGGTGCCGGGCCGCCGACCGTCTCACACGCTCAATCCGCCGTTTGCCCGCTTCGACGATGGCCGGACGATGGTATACGGATCGATGGGTGGTGACGGCCAGCCACAGTTCCAGTCGGCGATTTTCACACGGCATGCTGTCTTCGGCATGGAGCCAGGCGACGCGGTCGCAGCGCCGCGCTGGCGATGGGGGCGGACCTGGGGTCAGGAAACCCCCGGTGTAGCCGTCGAAAGCCGCTTCGACAGCGACCTGGTGGATGAGTTGGCGGCAGCGGGGCATGACATGCACGTCCTTGACGCTGCATTTAGCGACGATATGGGTCATGCCGGAATGATCGTGCGGCGTGACGACGGTCGTCTGCTCGGCGCTTCGGACCCGCGCTGTGACGGTGCCGCCGTGGCCGCACGATCACTCTAGTGAAGCGAATTGGGCATTTGAGTCCCGCTCACGGCCAGGCTCTTGCTCAAATGTCAAATTCAAAGCTTCACTAGGATCAGATATTTGCTAGTGGTCCTGAAGACTCCGACATTTGCTCGGGCGGGTGCTGCAGAAGGGTAGCAAATGTCGGAGTCGGACCACTAGACAAGGCAGAATTCCATGCTCATCGACGCTGATCCGGCTAACGCTTTCGTTGACTATTCCGATGTGCCGGTAGCCAGTGCGGCAAGCGGCCCGCTTGATGGCTACATGCTGGCGGTCAAAGATATCTTTGACGTTGCCGGCTATCCGACCGGATGCGGAAACCCGCTGAAGCGCGCCGAGAGCGCTCCGGCTGACCGACATGCGCCAGCGGTTGCCGCGCTGCTCGATGCCGGCGCCCGGTTTGTCGGCAAGACACATACGGCCGAACTCGCCTTTTCCCTCGATGGCCTGAACGCACATACCGGCACGCCGATCAATCCCGCCGCTCCCGATCGGGTCCCCGGCGGCTCGTCTTCGGGGTCGGCCGCGGCCGTGGCCGCGGGCCTGGTGGACATTGCCCTCGGCAGCGACACCGGTGGTTCTGTCCGCGGCCCGGCATCCTTCTGTGGCGTTGTTGGACTGCGCCCAACCCATGGACGCGTGCCGATCGGCGGGGTCATGCCGCTGGCCGAGAGCCTGGATACAGTGGGTTGGTTCACCCGCGAGCTGGATCTGTATGAGAAGGTCGGCGCCGTGCTGCTTGGCGAGGACACGGACGGACCGCCGCTGACGCGGATGATCGTCGCCGAGGATGCGTTTGCCCAGTTGAGTGGCGATGAGGAAGAGGCGGCGTTACGGCCCGCTCTCGACCGACTTGCTGAGACCTTCGGGGAGCCGCCGTCGGTGATCCTGGCGCCGGAGGGACTGGCCAGTTGGCAGCAGAGCTTTCGATCCGTGCAAGGGCGCGAAGCCTGGAGGGCGCATGGGCCCTGGATCACCAGCCGCGACGCCGGACTGACGGACGCAGTGCGCGGCCGCTTCGAGTCGGCCAGCAGGGTGACCGAACGGGAATACCGGACGGCGGTAGCCCGGCGTGCGGCTGCGCGCGATCGGATCCTGTCGGTTGTCGGCGATGGCGGGTTCATTGTCGTGCCGACCTTTCCGACGATCGCACCATTGCTGACATCCAGTGAAATCGAACTTGAAGCCTTCCGATCCCGAGCCCTGTCGATCATGTGCATTGCCGGTCTTGCCGGTTTGCCACAAATCTCGCTACCGGTTGCCAGGGTACGAGGCGCGCCGCTTGGCCTGTCCCTGATCGGGCCTCCTCATCGCGACCGCGCCCTGATATCGTTGGGTCGGGTTGCCATGGGGCAAGATGATTGAGAGTTCGGCCATGAAACCGCTTTGCTTCGTCTTGATGCCGTTTGGCAAGAAGCCGGAGGGTACCGGGCGGATAATCGATTTCGATGTGGTCTATCGCGAGATCATTGCGCCGGCCGTCGAGGCCGCCGACATGGAGCCGATCCGTGCCGATCAGGAGGAAATCGGCGGGACGATCCACAAGCCGATGTTCGAGCGGCTGATGCTGTGCGATTTCGCCGTCGCCGACGTCACCGGCGCCAATCCCAATGTCTACTATGAGCTCGGAATTCGCCACGCCCTGCGGCCGCACAGCACCGTGCTGGTTTTTGCCGAGAACACTGCGCTTCCTTTCGATATTGCCGCGCAGCGCGGTGTTCCCTACCGGCTCGACGCCGCCGGAGATGTTGTCGATCCACAGGAGGATCGATCGATCATCGCCAAACGACTGTCGGCGGCCCGCACCAATACCCATGACGACAGCCCGTTGTTCCAGATGATCGACGGTATGCCGCGGCTCGAAGTGGATCACTCCAAGACCGACATATTCCGCGACCGTGTGGTGATCGCACAGGAGTAT
Source organism: Hyphomicrobiales bacterium (assembly GCA_024222895.1). Taxonomy (GTDB): domain Bacteria; phylum Pseudomonadota; class Alphaproteobacteria; order Rhizobiales; family Kaistiaceae; genus Bauldia. The sequence goes on from JAAEOR010000968.1 coordinate 12,469, forward strand.
CGAACCGCGCTGGCCGCGGCGCGCAAGGCAGGGCTTGAGGCCGTGCAGGCCGTCGCTGCCGACCCGCGGCTGGCGGACTTGCGCAATGTCGAGGCGGGAATCATCATCGACCTGTTGTTGTCGTTCCGGGCGGTTGGCACCAAGGAAGGCTGCCAGGCGATGATCGACCTCCATACCCGGATGCCAAGGGCGCTGCAGCAGGCGCGAATGGTTCGCGAGCAGCTTGGCTTCGCGCTCAATCGCGTTGGCCGGTCGGAAGAAGCGGCCGAAATCCTTGGCGAGGTCATCGATGAATTCGGTCCAAACAGCGAAACCAACGGTTTGCTGGGACGGGTCTACAAGGATTTATGGGAATCGGCGAAGCGGGACGGGCGGAGTTTTGAGGCGCGTGGGCTCCTCAAGCGCGCGATCGCAACCTACCGCAGCGGTTTCGAAGCTGACTGGCGCGATCCATATCCCGGTATCAATGCGGTCACCCTGATGGAGCTGCAGGACAAGCCCGATCCCGACCGGGAGGCCCTGCTGCCCGTGGTGCGTTATGCCGCCGCCCAACGCGCGGGCGCACAGCGCCAGGAGGGTGGCGACTACTGGGACCATGCGACGCTGCTGGAAGTCGCAGTGCTCGATCGCGATCAGGACCTGGCCCACGAAGCCGCGGCGTCGGCCTTGGCGATGGTGCGGGAACCCTGGGAACCGGCGACGACACGGCGCAATCTTCGCCTGATCCGGGAGGCACGCGCGGCACGGAACGAAGAGTCGGACTGGATTGCCGAGATTGAAGACGCCCTTGACGAAGCAGAGGCGCGGCTGAAGTCGGCAGCATCGCCTTGATGCGCGGGTGGTCGTCACCGCTCCATGCGCCTCGATATTGCCGCAGTCGGCTGGCTCAAAGGTCGAGGATGATGTGCTCACGAATTGCCAAATGGCTGGCTGTTGTGGCTGGCCCGATCTGTGTTCCGGCGATGGCCGCGGCGCATCCCCATGTGTTTGTCGACGCCCGATCCGAGATCGTTTTCGACATCGAGGGTCGGATGAGTGCGGTCCGCAACATCTGGCAGTTCGACGAAGCGTTCACAGCCTATGCGATTCAAGGTCTCGACACTGATGAAGATGGCCAGCTGACGGACGCCGAGCTGGCGCCGCTCGCCAAGATCAACGTCGACTCGCTGCAGGAATTCGATTTCTTCACATTCCTGACCGTCGACGACGAGTCACACGGTTTTACCCCTCCCGACGAATACTGGCTTGAATTCTACGGAGGTAAGCTGACTTTGTTCTTCACGCTGCCGCTGGAGGCGCCTGTCGCCGTCGGCGCCGAGACCACGCTTGAGGTTTTCGACCCGGAGTACTTCGTCGCTTTTGCTTTCACCGAGGACGTGCCGATCAGCCTGGTCGACGCGCCAGCAGCTTGCGAAGGGATCTTTATTCCGCCGGGTGAACTCGACGCGCAAACCGCGGCGGTCCTCGGCGCGCTCCCCGCCAGCCAGCGAGACCTCCCGCCTGATCTCCAGGCGGCTGCGGAGGTGTTGAGCAACCGGATCACGGTCTCCTGTTGATGCTGCGGGCGGCCGCTCTCCTTGCGGCGGTAGCGCTCTTCGTCGCGCCGGCGCTTGCGGCCCAGTCGCCCTTCGGGATTGGCACGCCGGATGGACCGGGGGGCGGTTTCGGTGGGCCGCTCGGGCCGCTTTTCGCCTGGATCGCCGCTCAACAGTCGGCATTCTATCGCAGCCTCACCGCGACGCTGTCGCAAATCAAGGAGAGCGGGACAGCCGTCTGGCTGCTGCTCGGCCTCAGTTTCCTTTATGGCGTCTTCCACGCCGCTGGTCCGGGCCACGGCAAGGCGGTCATCACCTCCTATGTGATTGCCAGCGGTGAAACGGTTCGCCGCGGCGTCATCATCTCCTTTGCCGCCGCCTTTGTTCAGGCACTGACCGCGATTGTCGTCGTCGGAATTGCCGCCGCCATTCTCAACGTTACTGCGCAGACGATGACGGCCGCCACCGACTGGTTGGAGATTGCCAGCTATGGTTTGATCGTTGCTGTCGGGCTCTGGCTTTTGTGGACCAAGACGTTTGGCGGTGGCCATCATCACCACCACCACGGGCCGGATGATGGTGATCACCACCATGACCACCGCCATCATCACCACGCCGAGCCGGCACAGGCGACCGATCCGGCCGGCCGATCGCGCAACCCGATGGTGCGGGCGTGGTCGGCGATCGTCGGTGTGGGCATTCGTCCCTGTTCCGGCGCAATCATCGTCCTGGTCTTTGCCCTGTCGCAGGGGCTCTTCGCGGCCGGGATCGCGGCAACCTTCGTCATGGCGCTGGGGACCGGGATCACCGTGGCCGCGCTGGCGACGATTGCGGTGTCGGCCAAGGGGTTGGCGTTGCGCTTCGCCGGTGCGGATTCGCGCGCCGGCGCCTGGGTGCTGCGCGGAATCGAAGTTGGCGGCGCAGTGCTCGTTCTGCTTCTCGGCCTGCTTCTCCTCGGTGGCGCCCTGTCGCACCACTTCAGCGGTTAGGCCTTTTGGCCGGGCGGAGGCCCGTTCCCCGCCATGCTCGCGCGTACGGCTTCGCCGAACGCCGCGAACAGACGCGCGGACGGACCGTCGCTGTCGATCCAGTATTCGGGATGCCATTGGACGCCGACGGCAAAACCCGGCACGTCAACAGCCCGCACCGCTTCGATGGTGCCGTCCGGCGCGGTGGCTTCAATGGCCAGGCATGGCGCGAGGTCGGCAACCCCCTGGCGATGGAGCGAGTTGACCCGCAAGGGGCCGGCACCGAGCACGGAAGCCAGGGTTCCATTCGGCGCAACAGTCACATCCTGGCGGATGGCGAAGCGGTCCGCCTGCCGATCCGCCTCGGGCGCCCGGTGGTCGAGGCGCCCTTCAAGTTCGTGCAGCTCGGCCTCGAGGGTGCCGCCGAGGGCCACATTCAGTTCCTGCATGCCCCGGCAGATGGCCAGCAGCGGAACGCCTTTGCGCAACGCCCCGGCAATCAGCGCGAAGCTCGAAGCATCGCGATCGGTATCATAGGGCTCGGAATCCGGGCCGGGTGTCCCGCCATACCGTGCCGGATGGACGTTGGAGCGACTGCCGGTGAGCAGGAAGCCATCGATCCGGTCGAGGAGGGCCTCGACGTCGATCCGCCCGGCCAGCGCCGGCAGGATCACAGGGATTCCGCCAATGCCCGTCACGATTGCGGTCAGGTAAGATTCGGCGGCGGCATGCCAGCGGTAGCCGTCTTCCTCGCGCACATCCGCCGGTACGCCAATCAAAGGTAGTCTGTCCATGATCACAGTATTTCGTCTGCCA
>JAAEOR010000969.1 GCA_024222895.1 Hyphomicrobiales bacterium
AAGAGTACGTTATGTTATGCCGCACCATTATATGAATTGTCGAGCGGCACATGTCAATAAAGCTGTCAGTTTCTGTTTCAATCTCTGTCTCCTTTAAAAACTCCCTCATCCGGTTTTATCAAAGTTACGATTCCTTTTACCCCGGGCAAGCCGCGTGTCAATGTCCTGCCCGCTCCGAGTATCCGTGTTGGTTGACACTTTGGCTTTTTGCTCCGGGTTGCACTCCTCTTAACACTTTTGTTAAAACCTAAAATAAAGGAGACTTTAAAATGAGTAACGAAACTAAAAAACCAGACCTTTACGCCTACGTGGTTACAGGTACGCAAGACAATCCGTTTTATACAAAAATCGGCGCTGCCTGGAAAAACAAGAAAGACGGTTATGGTATTCGTCTTGATGCCTTGCCGGTTAGCGGCGAGATCGTTCTTTTTCCGCCTAAATAATAGGGGGATTAAGACGGGGGAGAAACCGCAGATGCGGTTTCTCCCTTATTCTTACGCATAATCTCCTGGTGTCACTTCATTCCTTTTTAATTTGACATATTATATCCATAGGGTACATTACGCTTCGCTTTAAAACGTACAATTATGGTGTTTA
>JAAEOR010000970.1 GCA_024222895.1 Hyphomicrobiales bacterium
TCCTGATGACCCAGGGCGGCCCGGCCGGCGCGACCGATGCCCTGGTCGTCAAGATCTACTTTGAGGCTTTCCGTTTCTTCAAAGCGGGCCCGGCCTTCGCCATGGGAGCCATGCTGCTGGTAGCGGCAACACTGCTGGCGGCCATCTACGGGTTCGTTGCGCGCGGGCAATCGGATGTCTGAGCGGGGGGGACATGACGGTGTTTCGCTGCGCCAGCAAATCTCGAAGATCGCCGGAAGGCTGGTGCTGGCTGCGCTCATTCTGTTTCTTTGCGGTGCCGCGGTCTTTCCCTTCTACTGGATGTTCGTCACATCAATCAGGCCGAGCGGCCAGCTCTTCGAATTCCCACCTGAGCTTCTTCCCAGTGCCGACTCCGTCTTTACGCCCTACCTGACACTGTTCGAGTCCTCCGGTCTGGCGACTTGGCTGTGGAACAGCGTGCGCGTCTCGCTTGGAACGGCCTTCCTGGCATCGTTCCTCGGCGCCATGACCGCCTATGCGCTTTCGCGCTTCCGGTTCCGTGGGCGCGGTGCCTCGGAGATGCTCCTGCTTCTGACGCAGATGTTTCCAGGCATCCTGCTCGCCCTGCCGATGTACATGCTTTTTGCACGCCTCGGCCTGCTTGACAGTCTGACCGGTCTGTCGCTCGCCTATCTCGCCTTTCTCATTCCGGTGGCGACCTCTCTCCTCAAGGCCTTCTTCGATTCGATCCCGGTGGCACTGGAAGAAGCCTCTTTGATCGATGGTGCGTCGCGACTCGGCACGTTCTTCCGAATCACGCTTCCTCTCTCCCTGCCGGGCCTGGCTTCGACCTACCTCTTCTGTTTCATCATTGCCTGGGATGAATATCTCTTCGCCCGGATGTTCATCCGCCAGCCCGACAACTGGACCGTGTCCCTCGGTTTGGCTGCCTTCACAGGCGAATTCATCACGCCCTGGGATCAGGTGATGGCGGCGGCGACTATCGTCACGCTTCCCGCGGCGATCATGTTCCTCTTTTTGCAGCGCTACCTCGTTCGCGGCCTGACGGCCGGCGGCGTCAAGGGCTGACGGAACCCGACAATGAGTACAGCCCGGCTTGAAAATGTATCGAAGCGATATGCTGATCAACTTGCCGTCGACGGGATCGACCTTGATATCGCGGACGGTGAGTTCGTGGTGTTTGTTGGTCCGTCAGGCTGCGGCAAGAGCACAACGCTACGCATGATCGCCGGACTGGAACGCGCCACCGGCGGCGAGATCTGGATCGACGACAAACGCGCCAACCATGTTTCGCCGCGCGACCGCGATGTCGCGATGGTGTTTCAGAACTATGCGCTTTATCCGCATATGACGGTGTCACGGAACCTCTCCTATGCTCTGCGCCTTCGCCGGCATCCCAGAGAGGAAATCAAACAACGCGTCGAAGAGGTCGCTCGTTCGCTCGATCTGTCGAATCTGCTCGCCCGAAAGCCATCCCAGTTGTCGGGCGGCCAGCGCCAACGTGTTGCTCTCGGTCGTGCCATTATTCGCGAGCCGAAACTCTTCCTGATGGACGAACCACTCAGTAACCTCGACGCCAAGCTGCGCGTCCAGACGCGCGCGGAGATCACCCGTCTGCAACGCACACTCGGCGTGACGACCATTTATGTAACCCACGATCAGACCGAAGCGATGACCATGGGTAGCAAGATTGTCGTCATGAATGACGGACAGATCCAGCAGACCGACACACCGCATCAGCTCTACCATCA
>JAAEOR010000971.1 GCA_024222895.1 Hyphomicrobiales bacterium
GACGAACTCCGCCAGCGCCCAGGCTTCATCCTCGGACAGTTCCAGCTCAACGACCATGCAGGCCTCCGTTTTCCGTTACGTAACGATTTTCAGATGAGGGCGACTCAGCCGTCGCCCTTCGCCCGCGCATACCGCTCAGGATCGATAGGAGGCCGCCAGTGCGGTTTTTTCGGGTCGGGTAAGGCATCCCTACGGGGTGAGGGCAAAACGCGCTTGGAGGCCCGCCTAACCGGATCAGGCGGCATGCTTCGCTCATGGGCTGGCCCATCCTCGCTGAAGCTGTAGCCCGCGCCCCGCACGAAGCGATAGAGCAACTCGACGTAGGGCAGGTCATCGAGGCCTTCATCGGTCAGATCCTCGGGGACATCGACGCCGCGGAACGCGCCGAACGAGGCAATCAGCCGCCGACCAGACAGCGTCTGGTAGCCGTGCCATGCGTCATCAAGCGACAGGTCCGCGAACTTGACCGCGTACTTGAAGACTTCAAGGAAGCCGTTCAGCACGTCGTCCTGGTCGTGGAAGGGACGCACATCGACCATGAACGAGTCGCCGGTGATCGCCTCCCACTCGGCGCGCAACTTGTACATGTCCGGCGCATCCTCGCAAAGCCAGACCGCATGTACGTGCGGATGCCATGCCCCGCTGCCCTGACCTCGCTTGAACTCGTAAGACCAGACCGCGCCAGCAGCCTTGCGCGCCTCGGACCACTGGCCCTTGCCGTGCCGGGTCTTGTGTAGACGTGTCAGGCTGCTATGCAGATGGGCGAACCGCTCGGACAGGTCAGGACCATCCTTGACGGTGAAGGTGACCAGGTAGGCCTTGAGGCGTGGGTTCTCGGCCTTGATGACGGCCAGACGATCCATGTACGCCTTGACCATGCGTGCACCCCGCCGAATCGCGCAAAGCGGACACAGCAGATGTTTGTGGCAGAACTTGGCGGCGTGCAACCGGACCTTGCCCACGGTGTAGTAGTCCCGGAACAGCAGGTAGTGCCCGCACAGCGCGAGATTGCGCCCGAGCTTGACTTCGCCCGCTTCGCTGAGATAATCGGCCATCTCGACCGCACGATGATGCGCCCGAGAGTAGCGGGTCAACCGACTGGGCAAGCCCGCAGCATCATCCCCCCCCTGTTTCGACTCTGCCGCCAAGCTCTCGTCGATCAGGGGGTTTTCTTTTTCTGGACGCATCCAGACCCCTTTTTTGTTGGTTGGTGGAGCTTACAGCACCCCGCAAAGCCGCGCCAGTACTAGCTCCCGCTAGATATCTACATGTATCAAGCAATAGGGGCCGTTCCGGCCCCTCCCCTGGCACCCTCTGCCGGGGGATGCTCCGGGCGGGCGGGCGGGCGCTGCGCGTCCGTCCGTCCGGCCTCCGCCACCCCGGCCCTGTTACGCCCGAGGGCGGGCCGCGTCATCGGGCACCCCTGCCTCGTTCAGCGCATAGAACTGCACCGCGCTACCTGACACGAACGCGCCGACCGGCACCCGTACAGCCCTGCCGATCAACGCTGTATAGGGCTTGGCGTCGCGCACCTTGAGCGTCACCAGTTCCATGCGCTTCTGACCGTTCTGCAGGATGTTTTCGGCCAGCACCTGAATGCGTGAGGCGGCGGCCCGGACTTCCCCGGTCTTGCGATCCGTACTTTCCGGCGTGTCGAACACGTTCTGCACGATGCCGTTAAGCGTGAGCATGGCCATCGGTCAGCCCTCCACGGATTCAGCCGCCGCATGCGCTTCAGCTTCAGCCATAGCAGCAAAGCGCTCATGCACGCCTTCTGCTTCGATGATCGCGTTCGCCTTGTTCACGGCCTCGATGAAGGCCGCTTCGAGGAATCGACGCTTGCTGATGCCGAGCAGATCCACGACCTTGTCGATCTCATCCGACAGCCACGGATGAACCTTGGCGCAGACGTTCTTGACCGGCAATTCGCCGCTCACCATCGGGATGCGGCCATCCAAGATCGCATCCGTGAAATCAGCATTGCCGGACTGGTTGACCAAGCGCAGCGCGTGTTCGGTGACGAGGGAATCCAAAGGGGTACGCATTTTCCATTTCTCCATGTTTTGGAGCACTAGCTCCGACGAATGGAGCATACATCGTCGAAAATGGAAATGCACTATGGCTTGCAGGGCGCGGGGGGGCGTTTTCGTTATGCGTAACAAAAAAGCCGCGCTAGGCGGCTTTGGTTTGCGAGGGCTTAACCCTGCGGTACCGGGCGCGGCGCCGCGCCCTACACGCCAGCTCGCACCCCACCCTGCGGGCGGGTCCCCAGTCGCTGGCTTATCGCGTTATCAGCGTGAGCGAACTAGCGGGGCGCGATCCCTTGCGAGGCCAACGCCTCGCCCACGGCCAGCACGGCAGAGCGGATCATGTACGCCTCGTCATCATCGACCGCGCAGGCCCGCATCTCCGACCAGGTCACGCGCTTGACGAACTCCGCCAGCGCCCAGGCTTCATCCTCGGACAGTTCCAGCTCAACGACCATGCAGGCCTCCGTTTTCCGTTACGTAACGATTTTCAGATGAGGGCGACTCAGCCGTCGCCCTTCGCCCGCGCATACCGCTCAGGA
>JAAEOR010000972.1 GCA_024222895.1 Hyphomicrobiales bacterium
ACGTCGGGTTGGCCCCGGACATGGGTGCGACCGATCTGCGGCCGCGCCTGGTCGGCTGCGGGCGGGCGATGGGGCGCTCGTTTCTCGGCGACCGCCTCGATGCGGAGACCGCGCTCGAGTGGGGTCTCGTGAACCGCGTCCACCCCGATGGGGAACTTCTGACCGAGACCATGACCCTCGCGTCACGCCTGGCCAGCGGGCCCACCGTGGCGTTGCGACTCACCCGCGACGCGTACTGGCAGTCCTTCGAGTCGACCTATGAGGAGCAGCTCGCGGTGGAACGGGAGAACCAGCGACTCCTGGGCGGCACCGCCGACTTCGCGACCGGCGTCGCCGCCTTCTTGACCAAGCAGACCGCGCGGTTCGAAGGTCGCTGACCCGGCGGGTCACCGGCGGGCGCGTCGGTCAGGGCTGGGTGAGGGGGGAGACGCCGGGCCCGACCCTGCCGTCGGGTGGCCAGGAGGCGACACCCTCCTCGAGTGGGATGTCGAGACTGCGGGCGATCTGGGAGATCGCCCGCCAGGCCCCGATCGCTATGACCAGCTCGACGACGACGTCGTCGGACCCGAGCAACTCTCGGCATGTCGCGATCGTCTCGGCCGAGGCAGTCCCCGATGTCAGCGTCTCGTCGGTCGCGCGCAACACCGCCCGCTCGGCATCGCCGAAGATGTCGGCTGACTCCCAGTCCCTCAGAGCGAGGAGGTCTTCGGCCGAACAGCCGAATGCCTCCTGCGCGATGGCCCAGTGCTGGGTCCATTCGTAGTTCGACCCGGTTGCCCAGCCGAGCCGCATGATCACCAGCTCGCGGAGCCGATCATCGAGCGCACCGCCGAAGAGCATGGAGAGCAGGAGGTCGTTGACCGCCTTCGCAGTCTTGGGGCGGTGCAGCAGCACCCGAAAGATGCTGAGCTCGGCCAGCTGTGTGGGGACCCCCACCTCTTCGGCGGTCGCAGCCGCCTCGTCGGCGCCGAGCATGGAGATGCGGGGGCTGAGCATCGGGGGCTCCGGTGTGGATTCGACAGA
>JAAEOR010000973.1 GCA_024222895.1 Hyphomicrobiales bacterium
CATCTGGACGCCCACGAAGTGATCTTTCAACCGGGCGTCAACGAAGATCTGGCGGCAACCGCGATCTGGGGAACCCAGCAGCTGCATCTGTCGCCGGGCGCGCGCAAAGACGGTGTGGTTGGCATCTGGTACGGCAAGGGACCGGGCGTCGACCGCTCCGGCGACGTGCTCAAGCATGCCAACGCGGCCGGCTCGTCACCCCATGGCGGGGTCCTGTGCCTGGCCGGCGATGATCACTCCTGCAGATCGTCCTCGCTCCCACACCAATCCGATCACGCCTTCATGTCGGCGATGATGCCGCTGCTCTATCCGTCCTCGATCCATGAATTTCTCGATCTCGGCCTGCTCGGCATCGCCATGTCACGCTATTCGGGATGCTGGGTCGGATTGAAATTCATCTCCGATACGGTGGAGACCAGCGCTTCCGTCGATCTCGGCGGCGAGTCGCATGAATTCACCAAGCCGGACGATTTCATGATCCCCGATGGCGGTCTCAATTTGCGCTGGCCCGATCCGCCGCTGGTCCAGGACGAGCGGCTGCAAAACCGCAAACTCGACGCAGCAATTGCGTTCGCCCGCGCCAATTCGGTCGATCAACCGGCGGTCGGCCCGCGTGACGCGCGCTTCGGCGTGATCGCCTCCGGCAAGGCCTATGAGGACGTGCTTCAGGCCCTCGATATGCTCGGCATCGGCCCGGCCGAGGCGAACCGGATCGGCCTTCGACTCTACAAGGTGCGCATGCCGTGGCCGTTGGAGCCGGACGGTGTTCGCCGTTTCTGCGAGGGGCTCGAAGAAGTGCTGATCGTCGAGGAGCGCCGTGAGATCATCGAGAATCAGGTCAAGCAGCATTTGTTCAACTGGCGCGCCGATGTGCGCCCGCGCGTCATTGGCAAGCTTGACGAGCAGGACCGCCATTTCCTTGCGCTCAATGACTCGCTAAC
>JAAEOR010000974.1 GCA_024222895.1 Hyphomicrobiales bacterium
ACCGTTGGTCGTCAAAGTCAACTCGTCCAGCCGGTCGTTTGCCAGATGTCGGGAGAGTGAACCGATCAGGCTCATGATGTTCTTGCGGACGAGCGGCTCGCCTCCGGTCAACCGAAGTCTACGCACGCCGCGGTCGACGAACGCAGAGCAGAGCCGATCCAGTTCTTCGAGGCTGAGAACATCGCGTTTCGGCAGAAATGTCATGTCCTCCGCCATGCAATAGACGCAACGGAAGTCGCAGCGATCGGTGACGGACACGCGTAGATACGATATTGCGCGCCCGAACGGATCGACCAGGTCGGATAGGTCCGAGCGGGCGTTTGTCGTCACGGCAGGTCCTCGACCGGTTTGGGTGGCCATATCGATTTGTAGCCGACGCAAGCACAGATTTCAAAGCGCCACGGCTTGCTCACCGTCGTCGGCGTGCTTATCAGGGGCCATGGACAAATACGAAGCATGGCCGACTGAAATTCGCCTCCGGAAGGATGGCAGGTCGATCCTTATCCAGTTCGAGGACGGGGTATCAGCCGACCTGCCGGCGGAATTCCTGCGCGTTCTCAGCCCATCGGCTGAAGTTCAGGGCCACAGTCCGGAACAGCGACAAACCGTCGGCGGCAAGATCAACGTGTCGGTGTCCGCAATCGAGCCCGTCGGCAATTACGCCGTCCGGCTCGTTTTCTCGGACGGCCACGACACTGGCCTGTACTCGTGGCGCTACCTCAGGAAGCTCTGCGTCGAGCAGATCGGCCTCTGGGCCGAATACTGCGCCGAGCTGGAGGTAAAGGGCTTGCGCCGGGAGGAATAGGCGCCCAGAAGGTCCGGGCGCCGTGACGTGTCTTTGCGGCCGCTAATTCGCTAGCGTCGCTCCGTTTTCGTCGATGACGACAGAAACGTCTTCTTCGACCGGCACGGGTGCCACAGCGGTGTCATCTTTCACCCGTGCTTCGGTCGCTGTCGGTTCCACCTTCGGGGCGATGATCACGACATCGTCATCCTTGACCCGTGGCCCTTTGGTCACCGTACCGGTTGTTTCGTCCGAAACGCCATCTTCCTGCGCTTTGGCCAGCACCAGGACATCATCGTCCTTACCTTTCGCCGGCGCTTTTTCGGCGACATCAGTCTTGTCGGCGTCAGGAACAGCCTTCTTCGGTGCCGGCGGGTTGGCGAGAGCGAGAAGCTTGGCCTTGCTTTCCTTGCCGGTGAGCACGACGACGCGTGTCCCGACCCTAACCTGATTGTAGAGATGCTTGACGTCGTCATTGGTCAGCCGGATGCAGCCCGAGGACACCGCTCGGCCAATTGTCCAGGGTTCGTTTGAACCGTGAATTCGATACAGAGTCCCACCGATATACAGGGCCCGGGCGCCGAGCGGGTTTCTCGGCCCGCCTTTCATATGTTTCGGCAGAATTCGACCTTTGCGGCGTTCCCGTGCGATCATCTCGGGCGGGGGGGTCCAGCCCGGCCATTCGGCCTTGCGAGAGATGCGGTCGACGCCGTTCCACTGAAATCCTTGCTTGCCGACGCCAACGCCATATTTCAGTGCCTTGCCATTGCCCATCACGTAATACAGCCGACGCTCTGCCGTATTGATGACGATGGTGTCTTTCTTGAACGGGCCGTTGTACTTAACGGTGTGGCGCCTGATCGGCGAGTACTTGCGCGAGGTGCGTGTGACTTGGCGCTTGTTGTTCGTATCGTACTTCAACCACTTTCCGGAAGCCTGGTCCCAATAGGAACGGACCGCCGCGTTCGAGTCGGCGGCAACCAGCCCCGAAAACGCCAAAACTGCCGCAAGAAGGATCGTTTTTCGCATCTGGTGGTACCCTCGAATCACGTTTCTCGTGCCGTGGCACGATCCAACCCCAACTTTGCCTGATTATATGCCGTTTCGGCAAGCTGCTGCCGGCGCAAACCAGGCCAGAATGGCCGCTTTTTAGCGGGGTGTTGTGCAACTGCAACGTTTTGCTGATCTCAGCGCGCATTGCTCACACTCCATGCGGTCTGCGTTGCGCTTTCGGGGGTGCAGATACGGTGTCGGGTGGCGATAAGCGTATGGTGCCATACGGTTGAGCCAAATGACGCCGTAGATGCCCTCCGAAATGCAACCCTTCGGGCCGGCTGAAGCGCACGACAGGGTGTGTCGAAGCCCTCGATCGTATCCCCGATACGATCTTCGCGCTTCTCCTGCCCTGACCTGCGCTTGAGCCGGCGCAGATCACATCGAGTGTGAGAAATGCGTGCTAGTCGAGCCGCACCCCGCCATGGCTCCGGCTGCCCGCCTGCAACGTGAGGTCGAGAATACGCTGAATCTCGGCGGCGCGGCGGAAGGTGGCGACACTGTTTTCACCGGTTCGGATGGCTTCGGCGAATATTTCGAAGACCGACGGCACAGGCGGGCAGGGCACATCCCGCCACGTCTGTGTGTCGATGTCGGCGCCGACGCAGATCTCCAGCGTCGAGTGCCGCCCGTCGCTTGTCAAACGAATGGCGCCATGGCTCCCGAAGAGCTCCAGTCGCATTGCATTCGCATATCCAGTGCCAAATCGGGTCGCGTGAATGACGCCCAGGGCGCCATTGGTCAATTCGACGGTCATTGCGAACGAATCGTTGGCGTCGAGCGGGTAGCCGTCGATTCGATCGCCCTCGGCCTTGTGGAAGGTCTTTGCACGGCTCTCCATCCAGACGATGTCCCTTGCCGCCGCGTGCGTAGCAAAATCGATCACGTGAATACCGATATCGCCGATCACACCGTGGCTTCCGTGTTTGGTCGACAGGCGCCAGAGCCATCTTTCGTCGGTCCGCCAGTCGCCCCAATGGTGCCCGACAAGCCAGCTCTGCAAATAGGATGCCTCGAAATGGCGGATATCACCGATTTCGCCGCTGAGGACGATTTCCCGTGCCTGTTTGAGCGCCGGCGACGAGCGGAAGGTCAGGTTGACCATGTTGATCACGCCGCGATTCTCGGCTGCCTCGGTCATTTCCAGAGCGAGCGGGTAGTTGGTCGCCAGCGGCTTCTCACAGAGGACGTGCTTTCCGGCATCAATCAGCTTCATGGAAAGCGGGTGATGAAAGATGTCGGGCGTCACATTGCTCGCGGCATCGAAGCCGTTCCAGGCAATCGCCGCATCGAGGTCGGCGAACTTGTTGGAAATCCCGTGTTCCTCGCTGAAGGCCTGCAAGCGTTCCTCGTTCGGCTCGACCGCCGCGACAATCTCGACGTCTTCCAGCACGCGAAAGGCGAGGGCGTGCTGACGAGCCATACTTCCCGTTCCGATGATCAGCAGGCGTGTCATCGAGAGTGCCTATTTGAAGCCGGCTTCGCCTGGGACATGCAGCGAGGGCCCACGCTCGGCGATTGGTTCGAGGGCTTCCGCCACGGGACGATTCGGGGCATCGGTGATACCGGTCAGCGGCTTGGCAGGGTTGAACGCCCAGCGTACGGCGTTGCGCAGCACCGTCTGGATATTGGGGTCGGTGTAGATGGGATAGACCTCATGCCCCGGGGCGAAATAGAAGATACGCCCCGCGCCGCGCTGATAGGTCAGGCCGGACCGGAAGACTTCGCCGCCGTCATACCAGGAGATGAAAACCGTCTCCATCGGCTCGGGAACGGCAAACGGCTCGCCATACATTTCCGACTGGGGCACGACGAAGAAGGGATCCAGACCCCGGGCGATCGGGTGACTGCGATTGATCGCCCAGACACGCTCCTTTTCGCCGGCCTCGCGCCAGGTCAGCGAACACGGCGTTCCCATCAGCTTCTTGAAGATCTTGGAAAAATGGCCGGAGTGCAGGACGAGGAGTCCCATGCCCTCCCAGACCCGCTGGGCCACCCGTTCGACAACGGCGTCGTCGACGCCGCCGTGATTCTTGTGCCCCCACCAGGTCAGGACGTCCGTCTGAGCGAGCCGATCGGCGGTGAGCCCATGCTCCGGCTGCTCCAGCGTTGCCGTTGACGCCTCGATGTCGGCCTCGTGGTTCAGGGCCTCGGCGATCGTGCCGTGCATGCCGTTCGGATAGAGGTTTCGAACTACCTCGTTTTCGCGATCATGAATGTTCTCGCCCCAAACCACTACGCGGATCGCCATGATACTCTCCCAGAGCCTCGGTCTCGTCTGATCGCCTCCCTTTACAGATGCCCGCGCTAATATCCAGATGGTTTTTTGCCGGTGCCGCTTTGCAAGGCGAGATATTTGACGCAGGCTAGCAGAGCGAATTTGACATTTGAGTCCCATTTGCGGCCACGCTCGCGCTCAAATGTCAGAATTCAAGAGCTCCACTCGGGTCAGATAGCGGCCTGGATCGGGCAGGGAATGGGGCGGCGATCGGTCAAATGGATTATCGGATGAGGCTGGCGGCATTGATTGTCGGGGCTGTTCTTGTCGGACAGCCCAACAGCGCCGCGGCGGATCTGGTGCATTCGACCCAATACCGGGATCACCGGGTACGCGGTACGACCCCCGCGGAGGTCTGGCGCTACATGAATGCCCATCCAATCATCGATCCCGACGATGGCCCGGCCTACGCCAATCTCACCCATGATCACGACCTCAAACTGAAAGTCGCGACTCGTGGTGGCGCATGCCGGGTGACCGACCTGACCTTCAGATGGCGGTTTGTGCTGACCCTGCCCAAGGCCGTCGACTCCGCTGGGATGAGTGCACGGACCAGATCGCTATGGACGCAATTCGTAGCCGCGCTGAAACGTCACGAGGAAACCCACCGCCGGATCTTTCTGAAGTGCGGGGCGCGGTTTGTCCCCGCTGCGACGAAACTGACGGGTCCGGGCGGTTGTCTTGGCATGCAGAGGAAGGTACGGCGTTTTGTTGACCGTAATTATGCTGCCTGCATGGAAGAGCAACGGGCCTTTGAGAAACGGGATCGGGCCAGAATGCTCGGCCAGCCGTTTATCCGGGCCGCCACCGGCCGCTGATAGGAGTCACCATGCGCGAGACGCTCGACTACTGTGCCGACCTACCGGTGGAACGATGCGAGGCGGGAGACCTGCTTTTCGTGGAGGGCAGGCGCTCCGGGCAGCTTGTCATACTGCGGGATGGTATCCTCGAGGTGCTGCGAGGCGACACGCCGATCAGCCGGATCGACGAACCTGGCGCCATCCTGGGCGAGATGTCGGTGCTGCTCGACGTACCCCATACGGCGACCGTGCGCGCCGCATCGCCGGTTGCGGTTCACGTGGCCGCAGATCCAGCGGGTTTCTTGAGGGACAATCCGATAGTCGCGTTGTTCCTTGCCCGCGGGCTCGCCCAGCGCCTCAACGCCGCGACCACCTATCTTGTCGACATCAAACGCCAATATGGCGACCAGGACGACCATCTCAGCATGGTTTCGGAAGTCCTTGATGTCTTGATTCACCAGGACGACAAGTTCGACTTCAGCCTGGGGTCCGATCGGGTGCCGGATCCGCCGATGTGAGCCACGACGGAAGTGCGACAAGCTCCGGAATCGGCCGCCGCAGCGGTTGATCGAGCCTCACCTCCTGGGCGCCCGCGGCGGAAAACCAAAGCGCTGACTGGCGATCCGTGTCGATGATGACATGGGCTGGTAGAGCACCATATTGGTGCCCGGCGTTGAAGACCCATGTGGTGCCGATGCGATCGACCCACGACCCATCCTTGACGAAGGGCGACTGGTGAACGTGTCCGGACAAGACAATGTCGGGACTGAATTCCTCGATCCACTCCCGTACTTCCGCATCGCCGAAGGAACGAGACCCGTTCCAGCTTGTCGGTGATTCGTTGGGCGGGGCATGGTGAACCCAGATCCAGCGGCGGCCGTCCCGTTTGCCGGCGTCGATCCTGATCTGGTCAACCAGGTCGGCGCGCACCACCGGGCCGTCCCACCATGGGCAGATCGTGAACAGCGTGTCATCCAAGACGAAGGAATCGCCGTCGGCTGAAATGCCCTCGCTGGAGAGGGCGCGGACCCAGCTGGCGACCTTCTCGCCCTCCGCGTTGCGAGAATCGAGGTCGTGATTACCGGAGCAGGTCAACACCGGAACCTGCTGCTTCAGTCGGTCGAGATACTTGCCCACGACAACCGATTGAGCCCGGAAGTCGACCGCCGAGGACAGGTCAAGGTGGTCGCCGGCAATGACGAGCAGGTCGTAGTTCCGGGCGACGCTGGCCAGCCAGTCGTATTTTGGCAATCCGTAATGAAGATCGGCAACAACCAGCAACCGCATGCAAGGCCCCCGTCGAAGTGCCCGGACAGTAGGCCAGCGCCGCGATTCTGTCAGCCTGCTACGGGTGTTTGATGAACGAGCCGTCCTGGAGTTCGCGAACCGCCTGCTGCAACTCGGCCTGCGTGTTCATGACGATGGGACCGTACCAGGCCACCGGCTCCTTGATCGGCTTGCCGGAGACCAGCAGGAAACGGATGCCCTGATCGCCGGCCTGGACCGTCACTTCGTCGCCACTATCGAACAGCACCAGCGATCGGTTACCGGTCTGCTCGCGAACAAGCACCTCGTTGTCGGGGGTTCCGCGCTCGGTCAGGACACCGAAAGGATCGGACGCATCCCGGAACGTTCCCGAGCCCTCGAACACATAAGCGAAGGCATGCCGCTCGGTTTCCACCGGCAGCCGTTTTCGAACGCCCGCCGGAACCCAGATGTCGAGGTAGCGCGGATCAGCCGCCACGCCTGCGACCGGGCCCGTTTTGCCCCAGAAATCGCCACACACGACGCGGACGTGCGTGCCATCGTCGTCGACGATTTCCGGAATCTCCATCGCCGGAATGTCCTGATAGCGCGGCGCGGTCATCTTGTGGGCCGACGGCAGGTTGGCCCACAGCTGAAACCCGTGCATGCGGCCCTTGTTGTCGCCCCGGGGCATTTCCTGATGCAGGATGCCGCTGCCCGCCGTCATCCACTGAACGTCGCCGGCGCCAAGGGTTCCACGGTTGCCGAGGCTGTCACCATGGTCGACCTCACCGGACAGGACATAGGTGATCGTCTCGATGCCGCGGTGTGGATGCCAGGGAAAGCCGGCGAGATAGTCCTCGGGCCGGTTGTTGCGGAAATCGTCGAACAGCAGGAACGGATCATAGTCGTCGGTTTTGCCGAAGCCGAAGGCACGATGCAGTTTGACGCCGGCGCCTTCGATATGCGGTTCGGCCTGGGTCACGCTGCGGACCGGGCGGAGGGACATGGCGCTCTCCTTGGGAGACAGTTGGGACGAACCGCTTATTTCGGGACGGCGCCGCCGAATTCAAGGGGGCGCAGACTCTGAGTTCGAAGCCATATCTGCCGTCTGCGGGCGGCGTCGGCTACCTCACAAGAAACAAGCCGAACGTCGCCCGCGATGGCTAACGGGAATCAGAATTGGTTCGACCGGGCGGTCAATGCGTCGGCCGCAAGGATCTGGTCGCGTATCATCACACGGGTCGGGGTTCCGATCGCTACGCTGTTCGCCGGCTTCGCCTTCGCTTGGCCATTACCGTGGCGGCGATTCACTGTTACGCTCAAGCTGGGTGAAAAAAGGGAGAGAGTCATGCACGCAGTTGT
Organism: Hyphomicrobiales bacterium; assembly: GCA_024222895.1. GTDB lineage: Bacteria > Pseudomonadota > Alphaproteobacteria > Rhizobiales > Kaistiaceae > Bauldia. The sequence goes on from JAAEOR010000974.1 coordinate 7,526, forward strand.
GAGAACCTATTCCGGGGAAGGGGCGCTGGAGCTTTTTGACCTCCTCGTGGCACGCAAGTCGGAAGTCGAAGCGCTGTTGCGGTCGGTCAAAGGCTTCGTCAGCTATCTTCTGGTGCGGACTGCCGACGGCGGATTCACAGTGTCCGTGACACAGGACAAGGCCGGTTCGGATGAAACCGTTCAACTCGCCAGGGACTGGGTTCAGAAGAACGGGTCCCATCTCAAGACCGACGCACCGACAATCTCCGATGGCATGGTTGGCTTTCAGATCTGAATCCGCCTGTGAAGGTTCGACAGGCTAAAGCTACTCCATCTTCGGCACATCACCGTAGCGCGCCGACCCGGTCGGCTCGCCATACTCGCCGAATTCCGGGGTCAGCCTTCCTCGACCAAGCCATGACGACGATGAGGCCGACAGGGTCGAACATTCGTCAGTATTCCTCGCAGACCGCTCCGACCCGCGCCCGTCGCCGCTCGCTTCCCGGTCGCTCTGTGCGGCCGGAGAAGTGCAGCGCAATTCTCCTGACAACGCTCCTAGACAAACACCTCGAAAGGGTTTGCGGGCTGAAGTTCGCTACGGCAGACCGCGTCGGCAGCGGCGTACCCAGTTCATGAGCGGCCAGTCGGACTGGATCCAGTAAACCCACGCTTTGCAGTTGGACAGCGTCTTGAAGCAGCGCACGTCGTGGGTCCGTTCGATCCAGTCGAACGGTCCTTCACGTTGCCCCCGGAATACTGCGTTCCAGATGCTGTTGGTCGGCGTCGATTTCGCCAACTTATGGCAAGCGTAACCTTTAACCCGAGGCGGTTGAGCCGCCTCCGCCTCGACGAGGCCGGTCGGAAGCGCCAAGCATATTGCCGTAACAAGAGCCAACAGAAGCTTCATCGTACCCGACATTCCCCGGTTGATCGGTATCGAAGCCTGAGATTGGCGCGTTTCGGCTTTGCCTGCAAGGCTCGCCGCGAGCCCGGGTGCGAAGGGTTCTCTCCATGAGCCCAACCGCCGTGTCGCAAGCTCGCGCGTGTCGATTTGGCGATGATCAAGGCAAACCGCTCCCTTGGTTCTGCAGGAACGCATGACAACCGAACTCGTCACGCCGGCGCTGGCGGCGGCGGCCGGAGTTCCGCGATCAGCCGCAGGATCTCGACGAACAGGATTCTCGAAATGGCGACCTCGGCCATCTGGAAGGCAATATGGCGGCCGTGGCTGACAAGCTTCGCGCCGATCTTGATCAGCTTCTCCTTGGGGGCAGGCCATTGCTCGCGCGCGGCCGGTCTCTGGCGCAGTTTTCAGAAACCTGTTAAATATCAATTGGATAGATGGTGGGCGGTACTGGGATTGAACCAGTGACCCCTCCCGTGTGAAGGGAGTGCTCTCCCGCTGAGCTAACCGCCCGTCCAAGGCGCCGATATGGCGTCCAGGGCGCCGATATGGCAACCGCCGGCCGTGGGTGTCAAGCAACGGATGCCG
>JAAEOR010000975.1 GCA_024222895.1 Hyphomicrobiales bacterium
AATGCTTAAAAGCAGGTTGTTGGGCGGTTTGCTTGGTGGTGTTCTGGCTTTCGGTGCTGCCGTCACTGCGGTGCAGGCAGCCGATGAACCGATGCAGGGCGGCACCTTGAATATCGGGCTGCATATTCCGTTGACGACTCTGGACTGGCAGTCCACGGTTTCGCATCCGCTTCCCCAGGTCATGGGACACGTTTTCGAAGGCCTGTTTGGCAATGGCAGCGACCTGACCGCCGTCCCGGAACTCGCGGAAAGCTGGGAGGTGTCCGACGAAGGCAAAGTCTGGACCTTCAAGCTGCGCGAGGGCGTCAAATTCCACAATGGCGACACCCTGGATTCGGGCGACGTCAAAGCCTCGCTCGAGCGGTGGCGAGAAGTCGGGCCGAAGGGAGCCGGGCTTGCGAGCCTGGCGTCAATCGGCACGCCTGACGCCAACACGGTCGTGTTGAACTTCAGCGATCCGATGGGGCAGTTCCTGCTGCTGCTGCTCGGTTCGGACGAAAATAAAGCCATCATCATGCCGAAGGAAATCGCCGAAGCGTCAACGACGCCGGGGCAACTGACCGAGGTTGTTGGAACCGGCCCCTATCGCTTTGTCGAGTACCAGGAAGATCAGTTCGCGCGACTGGCGCGTTTTGAGGACTATGTGGCGCGCAGCGATGAACCGAACTATCAATCCGGCAAGAAGATCACCAATCTCGATGAGGTCATCTTCTGGATCGTTCCCGAGGCATCGACCCGGGTGGCCGGGCTGGAGTCCGGCGAATACGACATCATCACCGAGGTGCCGGATTCCGAAGCCGCGCGACTTGAGGAGACCGAAGGCGTTGCGCCGGTCAAGAACGGACCCGGCGTTCTCCAGTACATGATGTTCAACCACAAGCAGGGGCCGACCAGCGACATCAATATCCGCAAGGCAATCCAGGCCATGGTCGACCCGGCCGAGATCGCCGCCGTGGTCGTTTCCGACCCGTCATTCAGCCTGACCAACCCAAGCATCTATGCGCCTGAAAGCGCCTACAATACCGATGCGGGCTATGGCAGTGACATGTCGGCCAAGGAACACCTCGAAGCCGCGGGCTACAATGGCGAGCCGATCTCGATCCAGGTCATTTCGACCAGCAACACCCAGAACCGGATTGCGGTTGCCCTGGTTGAACAGGCCAAACGAGCCGGCATCAATCTCGAGATCAAGAGCTATGATCTCAATACCTGGGTCGCAAAACGCCGCGATCCGGATGCCCTCAATATCTACACATCAGGCGGGTAT
>JAAEOR010000976.1 GCA_024222895.1 Hyphomicrobiales bacterium
CCGGCCGCTGCCCGTTCCGAGAGCGAGCTGAAGTGCCTGGCCATCGCAATCTATTTCGAGGCTCGTGGCGAACCTGAGGACGGCCAGATCGCGGTAGCCCAGGTCGTGCTTAACCGGCTGAAGAACCCGACCTACCCGAACACGATCTGCGGCGTCGTCTACCAGAACAAACACCGCCGTAACCGCTGCCAATTCTCCTTCGCCTGCGACGGTCGCCGCGACCGAATCAACGACAGCGAGTCATGGACCGTGGCACAGAGCCTCGCCAAGAAGGCCGTCGAGGAACAGGCCGACACCTTCCTCGAGGAGGTCGGCTCGTCCACCCACTACCACGCCACCTACGTTCGCCCGCGCTGGGCCCGGCGGATGAAACAGTCCGACAAGATCGGTCGTCACATCTTCTACAACACCTATCGCGGCGGCTGGAGCTGATCGCTCAGCCGGGCGACCGAACCGGGCGGCGGGGTCGGACGGGCACCGATATCTCCTTCCGCGCCAACTGAGCCACCGGGGACGTTGTTCCTCCGTTGCAATCCGAGCCAAGCCGAGTGCGTCCTTCGAGGCTTCGCTACGCGAAGCACCTCAGGATGAGGTTGTTGGTGTTTGAAAGACTGTTCCGCGACACCGATATTGCTGTCTTCGGTCTCCCACCACCGCCCCCTCATTCTGAGGTGCGAGGCCGCCTGCCGGCCGAGCCTCGAAGAACGCACTGCTCTCCTCGACAAGACCGCTCCGTCCATCGGGAGCGTTCGTACCGGTTGGTTCCTTCCCCCATCCGTCCGATCCCTCAATGCGACCCCGGTCAGCCGGTCGCGATGTCGAGACCGACATCGAGCGAGGGCGCCGAGTGGGTGATCCATCCCGACGAAATCCGGTCGACGCCGGCCTCGGCAATCGCCGCCACGGTTTCGGCCGTCACGTTGCCGGAGGCTTCGATAATCGCGCGATCGTCGATGATTGCCACAGCCTCTCGCAAGGTTTCCGGGTTCATGTTGTCGAGGAGCACCGCATCCGGCGCAGCAATCACTGCCTCGCGGAGCTGGTCGAGGGTATCGACCTCGACTTCGATCTTGACCAGATGCCCGGCACAGGCACGCGCCGCCTCGATCGCCGGGGTGACACCACCGGCTACGGCAATGTGATTGTCCTTGATCAGAATCGCGTCATCCAGGCCGAATCGGTGGTTGGCGCCGCCACCGCATAACACTGCATGCTTCTCAAAGGCCCGAAGCCCCGGCGCCGTCTTTCGGGTATCGCAGATTCGCGCGTTGGTGTGGGCGACTCGGGTGACCAGATCCCGGGTCGCCGTGGCGATCCCGGAGAGATGACCGAGAAAGTTGAGCGCCACCCGTTCGCCGGCAAGAATGGCGCGGGCCGGTCCATCGATCTCGGCAATGACGTCGCCGGTCTCGACCGCGGCCCCGTCGGTCCGCCTCGCTACAAATCGCACTGCCGGATCGACCGCGTGAAACGTCGCCTCAGCCAGGGGTACGCCGGCAATCGTTCCCGGCCGCCGCGCGGCTATGACGCCGCGTGCCTGAATCTCGGGTGAAACGGTCGCATTGGACGTGATGTCGCCGATGCGGCCGAAGTCCTCCTTCAGCGCTGCGTTGACCGCGTCGATCACCATCAGCCGCGGCAGGACCGGCAGGGTGCTCACCGCGTCGTTCCGCTTTTGAGCGGGCGAGTGATTTCTTCCAGAGCCGGGGCAAGCCGCCAATCAGCGGCCGACAGCGGTTCGGCTTGATCCGTGAACCCGGCCCAGCTGTTGCGGAGCCGCCGCTTGGCATTAGCCACCGACCAGCGCCTCCGTGCGGCGTACACTTTCGACTGTCGACATCATTTCCGTTGCGTTGGTCAGATCGAGGAAGGTCCGCCGCTGCCACGAGTCGACCGCCTCGGGAAAGTCGGACCTTTCATGACCGCCCCGGCTTTCCTCGCGCGCAAGGGCAGCCACTGTGATCATCCTTGCCGAGACAACCATGTTTTCGAACCGCGTCGTCGGTTTGCCGGATCCGAGTTCGTCGAGCGTCCTCAATGCCTCGATCAGGCCGTCGCGGTCGCGCACGACACCGACATGACGGGCCATGGTCTGCCGCAGCACAGCCACCGCATCGGAATCCGCATCATAGGCGGTTTCGTCTCCGTCGATGGTGACGGAGCGCATCACTTCGGGTACCGGATAGTGCTCCGCGATATCGGCAGCCACCCGTGCCGCAAACACCACTGCTTCCAGCAGGGAATTCGATGCCAGACGATTGGCGCCGTGTGCTCCGGTCGACGCCGTCTCGCCACAGGCCCACAGGCCATCCAGCGACGAACGGCCGCTGGCGTCGGTGAGGATACCGCCCATGTGGTAATGCGCCGCCGGGGCGACCGGGATCGGCTCGCGGGTCGGATCTATGCCGGCCTCGCGACAATAGCCGAAGACGGTCGGAAACGCCTCGGCCATCCGCTGGCCAATCGCTTCGCGACAATCAAGGAACGCGCCGCGACCGGCATCGATCTCGGTGTGGATGGCCCGGGCGACGATATCGCGCGGCGCCAGCTCTGCCAGCGGATGCAGCGGCACCAGGAACCGTTCACCGCCGGTGTTGATCAATGTCGCGCCCTCGCCGCGCAGCGCTTCAGTCGCCAACGGCGCCGGATCACGCCCGACCGCGATCGCCGTCGGGTGGAACTGGACAAACTCCGGGTCGGCGATGACCGCCCCCGCCCGAGCCGCCATCCCGAGACCACCACCTTCGGCCTCCGGCGGATTGGTGGTCACCGCGTAGAGATGGCCGACGCCGCCGGTTGCAAGTGCCACCGCCCGGGCCGGAAACAGAACCGGCGCCCCACCGGGTGTTGGCCGCGCCACAATGCCGGCGACCCGACCTTCATCGAGCGCAATCGTTTCACCGACATAGCCTTCGAGCAGCCGGATCGACGGCGTGCTGCGCACTGCCTTGACCAAGGCCGCCATGATTGCTGCGCCAGCCATGTCGCCCTTGACGTGAATGACCCGGCGCTCGCTGTGCGCCGCCTCGCGGGACATCATCAAATGGCCCTCGAGGTCACGATCGAAGGGTACGCCATATTCGAGGAGATCATGAACGCGGGCCGCTGCGTCACCCACCATCAGCCGGGCCATTGCGACATCGACAATACCGGCACCGGCGGCGATGGTATCGGCCAGATGCTGGTCGATGGAATCGCCGGTCGAGATCGCAGCCGCGATTCCCCCTTGCGCCCAGGTCGACGACGCCCCCTCCCCGATTGGGGCGGCCGCGAGAACCGACACCGGTCGCGGAGCCAGCCGCAGTGCACAGAACAGACCGGCCAACCCACCGCCGACGATGATGACATCGTCGTTGGCGACGAACGGTCGGCGGGAAAAGAGCTCGGGCTGTGAGGTGTCAAGCATGGGACGGCCTCTGCTGGCGGCTGAGCGCCTTGATCATGGGCTGCAGTTGAATGCGGATGCCGCGACTCTCACAAATGTCGCCATCGTCCACCCATCCTGCAAACGGGTGAACAGGTGAACGGTCACCGAGCTGGTTGAACGCGCCATCTTGCCTGGCGGCCGAGGCGGTTGGCGCTCGGCTCATCGCCTCGACTTCGGTTGGCATCGCTTCGCGGATCGCCATCGCCTATCGTCCCCCGCAAGGCTGATCCGCCGTCAGCTCCGCAGATTGACCATCCGTTCAACCGCCTCGCGGGCGCGATCGGCGACGAGCGGATCGACAGTCACTTCGTCCTTCAGTTCGACAAGGCTGTCGAGAATCTTCGGCAGCGTGATCCGCTTCATGTGCGGACAGAGATTGCAGGGCTGGACGAAGTCAACCTCGGGCATCTCGGCAGCGATGTTGGAAGCCATCGAGCACTCGGTCACCAGCAGCGCCTTGGCTGGCTTGTTGTCTTTGACGTAGCCGATCATGCCGGACGTTGAGCCGGTAAAGTCGGCGACGTCGATCACCTCGGGCGGGCACTCGGGATGCGCAATGATCTCCAGTCCCGGATTAGCTTCGCGATAAGCATTCAGCTCGTCCGCGGTGAACCGTTCGTGCACCTCGCAGTGTCCTTTCCAGGAGAGGATCTTCACGTCGGTCTGGGTCGCCACATATTTGGCGAGATATTCGTCGGGGATACACAGCACGGTATCCTTGCCGAAACTCTCCACGACTTCGACCGCGTTGGACGACGTGCAACAGATGTCACTCTCCGCCTTCACGTCCGCCGACGTGTTGACATAGGTGACGACCGGAACACCGGGATAACGCTCGCGCAGCAGCCGCACATCGGCGCCGGTGATCGACGAGGCGAGCGAACAGCCGGCACGCTCGTCGGGGATCAGCACCATCTTGTCGGGATTGAGCAGCTTGGAGGTTTCCGCCATGAAGTGGACGCCGCACTGGACGATGATGTCGGCATCCGCCTTCACCGCCTCCTGGGCGAGTTGCAGCGAATCGCCGACGATATCGGCGACGCAATGGAAAATCTCCGGCGTCTGGTAGTTGTGGGCCAGGATCACGGCGTTGCGCTGTTCCTTCAGGTCGTTGATTGCCTTGATGTAAGGCGCCATCACCGGCCACTCGATCGCCGGAATGACATCCTTGACCCGCTCGTAGAGATGGGCTGTCTCACGCGCCACCGCATCGGTGTACTCAAGTGACGGCATCGCAACCGGCCAAAACCGGCCGGTATCCGATGACCGATTTGCGGTGGTCGTTTCACTTTTCGCGGCTATCTGTCCCTGTGACATCGCCCGCTCCCGTCTTTCGTTCTTTATACTCATAATGAGCATAAAGAAGGTCAAAGAATAACCGGTCGAAACCGGTCTCACAGTACATTCCGACCCCCATATAAGCATCGATTCTGAATTTGTCGAATCCGCTTGTGGCAAGGGACACCGCCGTCAGCGTGGATCGTTTGTCTGGTTTGTATTTCCGGATGTCGAAAGGCAATGGATGCGACTGGGGACAACGAGGAGAAATCGTGAAGATCGCAGTCATCGGAGACCGCGGAATCGGAGGGTATCCGGGCGGCCCTTGCGCCCTACGCCAACGGTCCGCCGAAAACCGAACCGGCCTGAGGAGGCCTCCGACCCACGGGTCGAGATTGGCTTCGGACTCGCCGAGAGTGCTAAAGCCCACCCCTGATCCACTTCGGCAGGACCCTATCACGTGAGTGCCAGCCCTTCCCCGCTCGGCCAGCCAGCCGTCCGTTCGGTGCCCTTCATCATCGCCACCGGATGCATCATCGCCGCGGTGACCTTTGGCCCACGCTCGACCATGGGCTTCTTCCTGACACCAATATCGACGGAGAACGGCTGGGGACGCGAAGTGTTCGCGCTCGCTGTCGCCATCCAGAATCTAATGTGGGGTGTCGGCCAACCCTTCGCCGGCATGATCGCGGACAAGTACGGGACGGCGCGGGTGCTCACCGCCGGCACCGTCTTCTACGCTCTCGGGTTGGTCTTGATGACCGAGGCCAGCGATCCGGTGACAATGCAGCTGACCGCCGGCGTCCTCGTCGGTCTCGGCATTGCCGGCTCGGCCTTCTTGATGGTGCTGGCGGCGTTCGCACGCCTGTTGCCGGAGAAAATGCGAACCATCGGCTACGGATTTGGCACGGCCGCGGGATCCGTCGGGCAGTTCATCTTCGCGCCGCTCGGCCAGGGATTCCTGCAGGCGTATGGATGGCAGACGGCGCTGGTCATCATGGCGGCGACCCTCATGGTCGTACCGCTCCTGGCTTTTTCGCTCAGAGGCAAGCCGGAGGCTGCGCCGATCACCGCCGACGAGAAAGACCAATCGATACCGGAGGCGCTCCGCGAGGCGTTTCGCCATCGGTCCTACCAGCTATTGGTCACGGGGTTTTTCGTCTGCGGCTTTCAGGTCGCGTTCATCACGGTGCACCTGCCGGCCCATATCGACGATGTTGGCATTCCCGCATTCTATGGCGGCTACGCGATCGGCCTGATCGGCGCATTCAACATCCTCGGATCGATCGCCTCCGGCGTACTGACCGGACGAATGCGCAAGCGCTTCCTGCTTGCCTATATCTACCTCGCCCGCGCTGTCGTGATCGTCGCCTTCCTCCTGGTCCCGCCCAGCATTCCGTCTGTGCTGATATTCTCCGCGGCGATCGGTCTCCTGTGGCTCTCCACCATTCCGCCGACCCAACAGCTGGTCGCAGTGATGTTCGGCACGAGGTACCTGGCGACGCTCTTCGGTTTTGTTTTCTTTTCCCACCAGGCCGGCTCGTTTCTGGGCATCTGGCTGGGCGGGTACCTCTATGATCGGACGGGCAGCTACGATTCGGTGTGGTGGATCGCGGTCGTCCTCGGGGTGATGGCGGCGATCATCCACCTGCCGATCGTTGAAAAGCAGGTGGCGCGGCCGGCGATCGCGGCCAGCTGATATCTGGTAACAATGCGGGCGGAATCCGGATAAGACCGTGTGTACATCGATGAAACGGAAGGGAGCGAGAGGAGCCATGATACTAAGCAAGATATTTGCCTTAGCCGCGACCGTCGCGGCAATCGCGACCATAACCAACCCGGCGGTGGCCCAGGATCCCGACAAATGCGGCCAGATTCACATACAGACCTTCATCGATGCCGGTCGTCCGGTCGACGCAACCGAAGTGTCGGCACTCAACGAGGACGTCCAGGGCACCGGCGTCGTGATCGGTGGCACAGGCGCATACCTGTTCGCGCGCGGCTCCTACGCCTCGGACCGCGACGGTGAGATGCGGACCTACATGCTGAACATCAAGTGCGACTGATGACCTGGACTGTTTACCTCTCCGGAGAGATCCATACCGACTGGCGCGAACAGATCGCCGAAGGTGCAACATCGGCTAAGCTCGACGTTGCCTTCACCGCACCCGTCACCGACCACGGAGCTTCTGACGATTGCGGCGTGGCGATCCTGGGCCCGGAACCGGACAAGTTCTGGCACGATCACAAGGGTGCCAAGCTGAACGCGATCCGCACGCGTGCCCTGATCGACAACGCCGACATCGTCGTGGTCCGCTTCGGCGACAAATACAAGCAATGGAACGCCGCCTTCGACGCCGGCTACGCCGCCGCGATCGACAGACCCATCATTGTCATGCATCCGCCTGAGCATCAGCACGCCCTGAAGGAAGTCGACGCCGCGGCCCTGGCCGTGGCCGAGACCCCGGATCAGGTGGTGGCGATCCTGCGCTACGTCATCAATGGCAAGCTCAGCCGTTGACCACGCCGCCCAATTCCCCTGAGCCGGTCGAGCCCGGCCGGAACGCTACGAGAATATCGGAGACCCGATGAACCAGTTCAAAGCGATGCTGATTACCCGCGACGAGGACTCCAAGGTCCAGTCGGTCGCGGAGACGATGCTGACGCCCGATGACCTGATGGATGGGGACGTCGACGTCCGCGTCGAGCATTCGACCATCAACTACAAGGATGGCCTGGCCATTACCGGCAAGCTGCCGGTGGTGCGGCGTTTTCCGATGATTCCGGGACTCGACCTTGCCGGCACTGTGACGGCATCGGCCCATCCGGACGTCAAGACCGGCCAAAAGGTCGTGCTCAATGGTTGGGGCATCGGCGAGACCCATTATGGCGGGTTCAGCCAGATGGCGCGGGTCAATGGCGACTGGCTGATCCCGTTACCGGAGGCCTTCACCACGGCCGAGGCCATGGCGATCGGCACGGCCGGCTATACGGCGATGCTGGCGGTGGTGGCTTTGGAGAATCACGGCGTCGCCTTCGACACCGGCCCGGTTGTCGTCACCGGCGCGGCCGGTGGTGTCGGTTCGATGGCCGTGTCGCTTCTCTCGCGCCTCGGCTATCAGGTCGTTGCGGTTACTGGCCGCGCCAGTCAGCGCGGCTACCTCGCTGGTCTTGGTGCCGGCGAGATTCTCGATCGGGCCGAGCTTGCCGAGCCCGCAAAACTGCTGGGCAAGGAACGCTGGGCCGGCGGCATTGACGCTGTCGGCAGCAACACGCTCGCCAACGTGATTTCAATGACCCGGCGCGGCGGCGCCGTTGCGGCCTGCGGCAATGCCGGCGGTATGGACCTGCCGACCTCGGTCGCGCCATTCATCCTGCGTGGCGTCGCTTTGCTTGGGATCGATTCCGTCTACCAGCCCCGCGGCCCCCGCATCGAAGCCTGGACCCGGTTGGCGCGTGACCTCGACCGCGACAAGCTGAGCGAGATGACGACAATAATGCCGTTCAGCGGCATTGTCGCCGCCGGCCACGACATTGTCGAAGGCAAGGTCCGCGGCCGGCTGGTGGTCGAAATCGACTGAGCCGTCTCTACGTCCCGCGGGCTTCGAGGCGCCACACTGTACGCGGACAGGTGCAGCCATCCTTCCCCGACCCTGCTCGGGAACGCACGAATCCTGGACGCTAGGGTCGATGCGAATCACAAAGAGCGGAAGCGCGCAAGCGCCTCCAATTCGTGGATGGCCGTGACGAGCACGGCCATGACGTTGGAGGATGTCATCGAGCGATGATCGATTTGCGTAGAGTGCGGAGACCCTGTCTAGCCTCCGGTCCGGGAAAGGCCCGGACGGCGACACGGCTCAGCGAAACGCACACGGGCTCGTCATGACCGGACGAAGTTCCGGTCATCCACGAGTTTGCGGCAGAAAGGCCAATTTGGCGCTGAACGTCGTAAGCAGCGGGCACCTGGCTCCGCTTGGTGATCTCTCGAGCTTGAAAAACGTGTGTATCCGGAAGCAATACCCGGTAGAGGAAGACCATTGCATCGCGGCGGCAGACTCTGGAGCGACCGGCTGGAAGCCCGGTGCGCTCTCGCCCTGACACTCATCCCTGGTCAGCCGAAGCCGGAAAGCAGGTTGGGCCACAGTCCAAGGACGCCAATCAGGATCAGGTATAACGCCACGATATAGTTGAGCACGCGCGGAAGAATCAGGATCAGCACGCCCGCGATCAGCGCAATGGCCGGTTGGATGGTCAGAAAGTTCAGATCCATGGGTCGTGACTCCTGTCTCACTAGCCCATGCCCGACAAAACCGCCGGGCGGAACTCAGTCGGCACGATGCCCGATGAAAACGAAAAAACCGTAAAACCGCCGGTGGCAGGGTTGCCTGCGTCGGCCATGCCCCCGCGCGACCGGGACTTCTGGCTCCCTGTTCCGGCAGACGCCCGGGCGAATATCGGAGTCACCCGAGCACCGGTAACTATCTGATCCTGTTCATGGATTTCATGAGGCTCGACGTTTGAACCAGGGCCGGACGTGCCGTAGGTCGCGCTCAAATGTCAAATCCGCTCCACCGGGTCGGATCCAAGTGGGCTATTCCTGGGAGCGGATGGCGAAGAAAACCGCGAGGACGCCGACCGCCAGGACGGCGACGACCATGCCCACCTCGCCACGCTCACCATACCAGGCGATGGCGTGGATCACCGCCAGCAGCAGCATGCCATTGGCCAGAAGGAACAGCTTGCGCGCCCACACCGCGCCGGTCAAAAGGCCCCAACCCGAGGCGATCAGAATGATCGCGGTCAGCACTTCGCCGGCAATGTGCAACCAGGTGCCGAGCGGCCGCGGTTCGAGGCTGTCAACGTTACCGGTCGCAAGCAGCCAGGCCCAAATGAGCAGCATGGCGATGCCGGCAAGGATGCCGAAGGCTCCGGCCGAGCGGGCATGGGGATGAGCCGTTGATGGGTGCGAGCGGTCGGACATGAAAGTTCAGCCTTCGATTTTGGAGAAATCCGCAACAGCGCGGGTCGCTGTCCGGATACGGTTGAGGAGGCGAAGCCGATTGACCCGCACTGCAGCATCGGAATCGTTCACCAGGACAGTATCAAAGAAGGTATCGACGGGCCCCCGCAAACGGGCCAGCGCCCGCATGGCATCGTCATAGTCTTCCACCTCGACCGCGGCAATCACTTCACCGCCGGCGGCACCGATGGCCTCGAACAACGCCTTCTCCTCCGGCTCGCGAAGCGCGGTCGGATCGACGTCGCCGTCATGGGCAACGCCGTCCTTTTTCTCTTCCTCGCGCAGAATGTTGGCGGCGCGCTTGCTGCCGGCCAGCAAATTGCTGCCGTCGTCCGTGTCGAGAAACCGGCCAAGTGCCTCAACCCGGCGAACGATCTGAAGCAGGTCGTCCTGATCGCCACCTTTTGTCCCGGTCGCACCGGAGCCTGTCCTCGGGCTCGCCACCAGCGAGACCCGTGGGGCGCTCCCCGCCTCTTGAGACAACACCGCGTCGACCAGATCGTGGCGAGCGCCCTGTTCGCGAAGCTGAACCTTGAGACGATCGTGGAAGAACGACAACAGGTCGGCCGCGACCGACCGGGCGTCGGCCGTCACGTGGCGGGCGTGATCCGACTCGGACGGATGGCCGTCAAAGTCAGGAGTCCGGTCACCCGTCGGCTCATAAGCGCGCTTCAGATAGTCGGCGTAGGCCGGATTGGCCGCAGACTGGCGACGCAGCGCGTCTTCGAGGTGAGCGACGAGAAGTGAGCGAAGGTCCACTCGAATCGCATTCTCCAGCACGATCCGGATCACGCCCAGTGCTGCGCGCCGCAATGCGTATGGGTCCTTGCTGCCGGTCGGCTTTTCGTCGATCGCCCAGAAGCCGACCAGGGTGTCGACCTTGTCGGCCAGCGACACCGCAATGGCAACGGGCTCGGTCGGCACCCGATCAGACGGGCCGGCAGGCTTATAGTGATCCTCGATCGCTGCGGCGACAGCCGGGTGCTCGGCCTGCGCGGTGGCGTAGTAGCGGCCCATCAAGCCCTGGAGCTCGGGAAACTCGCCGACCATCTCGGTGACCAGGTCGGCCTTGGCCAGTGTCGCGGCCCGTTCGGCCAGTTCGGGATTGGCGCTGACCAGCGGGGCAATCTCCTTGGCAAGGCGGGCGATGCGCTCGACCCGCTCGCCCTGGGTGCCGAGCTTGTCGTGAAAGATGATGTTCAGCGCCCTGAGCTTGGCCAGGCGCTGATCAAGCGGCTTGTCGTTTGCCTCACGATAATCGGCAAGCGGCGCCCGGTCGGTCTGCCAGAAGTGTCTGGCGTCGGCCAGGCGGGCGCGGATGACACGTTCGTTGCCCGCCACGATCGCGTCGCCGCCGTCCGGTGCCTCGATATTGGCAACCATGACAAACCGGTTCGCCAGGCGCGCAGGTCGTGCGTCCTTCGTGGCCGCCTTCGGCGGCGCC
>JAAEOR010000977.1 GCA_024222895.1 Hyphomicrobiales bacterium
GACAATGAAACCCTCGGCCGCCGACAGGCTGCTCAGGTCGATCACCTGACGGCCGCCGACATCCGACCCGAACCCCGATCCCGACCCGAAGACAACATAGACCTCACCGGCGTTGCCGCCGCCGTCGTCCCCGCCGGGCGCCCCGACGATCAGGTCGTCGAAGCCGTCGCCATTGACATCACCCGCCGACGAAACGCTCCGGCCGGCAGCGTCGCTAGCCGCGTCGCCCTGGATGATGAAGCCTTCAGCCGCCGACAGGCCGGTCAGGTCGATCACCTGACGGCCGCCGACATCCGACCCGAACCCCGACCCCGACCCGAAGACGACATAGGCCTCACCGGCATTGCCGCCGCCGTCGTCGCCATGGTGGGCCCCGAGGACCAGGTCGTCGAAGCCGTCGCCGTTGACATCGCCCGCCGACGAAACGCTTCGACCGGCCAGGTCTCCGCCCGCATCGCCCTGGACAATGAAACCCTCGGCCGCCGACAGGCTGCTCAGGTCGATCACCTGACGGCCGCCGACATCCGACCCGAACCCCGATCCCGACCCGAAGACAACATAGACCTCACCGGCGTTGCCGCCGCCGTCGTCCCCGCCGGGCGC
>JAAEOR010000978.1 GCA_024222895.1 Hyphomicrobiales bacterium
ATCCGTCCTTCGGCCATCACCATGATCCGGTCGCTCAATCCCAGCAGCTCCGGCATCTCCGACGTCATCATCACCACGGTGTGGCCGTCCGCCGCGAGCTGATCGAGCAGCGTAAAGATCTCCGTCTTGGCACCCACGTCGATGCCGCGGGTCGGTTCGTCAACGACGATGACGCGCAGTCCGCGCATCAGCCAGCGGGCCAACATCACTTTCTGCTGGTTGCCGCCGGAGAGGTTCTTGACCTCCTGATAGAGGGTGGGCGTGCGAATCTGGAAGCGGTCGACATAGTTCTGCCCGGCAGCCCGTTCGCGATTGACATCGACAAATCCGAACCGGGCGAATTCTTCGAGTGCAGCGATGCTCAGATTGGTAATCACCGGGAGTTCCAGCATCAGGCCTTCGCCCTTGCGGTCCTCCGTAAGCAGGCCGATGCCCAGCGAGACCGCCGCCCGGGTGTCGTGCGGATGGAGCCGCTTGCCGCCGATCTCGATCGTTCCGGTCGCGATTGGATCGAAGCCGACGATCGCCTTGGCAAGTTCGGTTCGACCAGCGCCCATCAGGCCAAAAAAGCCGAGAATTTCGCCGGCCCTGGCGTCGAAAGTAATGTCCTGAAGCTTATCGGTTGAAAGGCCCTTCACAGACAGCGCCAGTTGATCCAGGGCGTGACCGCGGTGGCGCGGGAAAAGATTGTCGATGCGCCGGCCGATCATGTCCTCGATCAGCGTATCGTTCGTGTGCTCGTCAATCGGCCGGGTCGAGACATGGCGGCCGTCGCGCAGCACGGTTACCGTATCGGCGATTGCAAAGACCTCGTCGAGCTTGTGGCTGACATAGACCACCGCGATTCCCATCGCGGTCAGCCGCCGGATGACAGCGAACAGAAGTTCGACCTCGTTTGGTGTCAGCGACGACGTCGGCTCGTCCATCACAACGATCTGCGCTTCATGCGCAAGCGCCCGGGCGATCTCCACCATCTGCTGCTGGCTGATCGGCAAGGTCCCGGTGCGCGCCCTGGGATCAACGTCGAAGCCAAGCCGTTCGAACAGCGCCTTCGCGTCGCGGCGGATCGCGCGCCAGTCGATCGAGCCACCGCGAACCGTCGGATACTCCTCCAGGAAGATGTTCTCGGCGACCGTGAATTCGGGGATGAGCGCGATTTCCTGGAACACCACTTTGATCCCCTGGCCGATCGCGTCGCCCGGATTGGTTATCTCAACGTCGCGCCCGGCGATGCTGATCGTGCCAGCGTCCTTCTCATAGACGCCGGCAAGGATCTTGATGAGAGTCGACTTGCCGGCACCGTTCTCGCCCATCAGGGCGTGAACCTTGCCCGGCTCGAGGTGAAAGCTGACATTGTCGAGTGCCACAACGCCTGGAAAACGCTTGGAAATTCCCGCCATATCGAGGGCTGCGGTGGCGACGGCGACATCGGCCGAGGGCGTTTCCAGGACGGCGTCAGCCGGCATCGGCCTTCCTCCGCAGGATGTCGAAATAGATCGCGAGAATCAGCACGACACCCGGCACGATCATCTGCAGGTCCTGGTTCCACTGCAGGATGATGATGCCGTTGTCGATGACTTTCAGGATCAGCACGCCGAGTAACGTGCCCATCAGCGTGCCACGCCCGCCGGAAAGGCTGGTGCCGCCAAGGATCACCGCGGCGATCACGACCAACTCGAAGCCGCGGCCAGCTGTCGGCTGACCGGCATTCATCAGCGATCCCAGGACCAGACCGGCGACACCGACGAGCAGTCCGGTGACGACAAAGGCGAACAGCTTGATGCGCCGGGTGCGCAAGCCGGAGAGCCGGGCTGCCTTCTCGTTGGCACCGGTGGCGTAGAGGTACCGACCCAGCGTCGTGTGCTGCAGGATCAGGTACGACGCTGCGAAGATCAGCGCCGCGGCAATGACCGGAATCGGAACCGGACCGACATATCCGGCACCGATGTCGACAAAGGACGGAATCTGGTGATGGTTCTGCACAGGCTCGCGCGTATAGAGGAACACGCCGCCCTGCAGGATCATCATTGTCCCGATGGTGGCAATCAGCGAGTTCACTTTCAGCCGGGTGACCACCAGGCCATTGAACAGGCCAACGACGCCGCCGAAGGCGATACCGGCCGCAGCACCCAGGACAACACTGTCAGTGATGTTCATCACGTCCATGGCGACAACGCCGACAAACGCAATCGCGGCCCCGACCGACAGGTCGACCTCGGCGGTGATCAGCAACATCGTCATGCCGCATGCCACGATCAGCACCATCGCGGCCTGCCGGAGAATCGCGATGATATTCGCCGCCGAATAGAACTGTGGCTCGGCCAGCGAGATCGCCAGGCAAATGACCGCGAGGGCTCCGATCAGAACGACCGGCCCCTTGCTGGCGAGCGTACCGACAACGTTTGACGGCCGCTCCGGTACTGAGGCTTCGCTCACCATCGCACCAGCGGTGCTCCGCGG
>JAAEOR010000979.1 GCA_024222895.1 Hyphomicrobiales bacterium
CTCCAGGCATGCGGAAGCCGTCCGTGCCAGTTCGTCGGGCGTCATGGGCAGCGCCGGGTGGTCGGTCCGCCGGAGGCGGGCGCCATTCGGGGCAACCGCCAGCAGAACCGGGCGCCCTTTTGTGGCGCTCGAATCAATCATGAATCAAACGAAGCCTGTGAAACGGGGTATTCCGGTATCCTGTTATTGCGACAGTCGACCAAAGCTAGCGCAGTGGCTCCCTTTAGCCAGTAGAAAAGCGAAGATTCCAGATGATCGCCAATCCCGACGGACCGGCAAGGGCCGCGATTCGCGATTTACGATCAAATCGCTGCGACACTTGTGACCCATGTTCGGCGGCAAGCTAAACATGCTACAACGCTGAACGGCTGGATGCGGCTCTCCCGAAGGGACGGCATTGAGACGACCACATGACGCGGATTCTCCACCGGCGCATAGAGCCGGCCCTGCCGGTTGCTGTTTCTGGCGAAGGCGTTTTCATCAGGGATTCGAACGGCAAGGACTACCTCGACGCATCAGGCGGCGCATCGGTGTCATGCCTCGGCCATCGCCATCCAGTAATTCTGACGGCCATGCGGCGGCAGATGGACGAATTGGAATACGCTCATACCGCGTTCTTCACAAACGACGCGGCGGAGGCATTGGCTGACGATCTGGTTGCTCATGCGCCACCTGGTATCGGGCATGTCTACCTTGTGTCAGGCGGATCAGAAGCAATCGAAACGGCCCTGAAGCTCGCCCGCCAATACTTCGTCGAAAAGGGTGAGCCGCAGAGAACCCAGTTCGTATCCCGCAAGCAGAGCTTTCACGGCAATACGCTCGGCGCCCTGTCCCTCGCTGGCAATCCGCGCCGCCGTGACGCTTTTGAACCAATGCTGTTCAGGAGCCATCTCATCGATCCGTGCTACGCCTATCGTCACCAGCTCGACGACGAGCCGGATGAGGCTTATGGCGCCCGTGCTGCGCAAGCCCTCGAAGGCAAGCTGATTGAACTGGGGCCGGAGACGGTGATCGCATTCGTCGCTGAAACCGTTGTCGGCGCCACGGCCGGCGCGGTCACGGCAGCGCCGGGATACTTTCGCGCCATTCGCGAGATATGCGATCGATATGGGGTGTTGCTGATCCTCGATGAGGTCATGAGTGGCATGGGCCGGACCGGCTCGCTGCACGCATGCGAGCAGGAAGGCGTGGTTCCCGATCTCCTTACGGCAGCCAAGGGTCTTGGTGGCGGTTACCAGCCGATCGGCGCCGTATTAATGGTCGACAAAATCTACGACGCGTTCCTTGACGGATCGGGGTCGTTTCGGCACGGCCACACCTATATCGGGCACCCAATCGGTTGCGCGGCCGCATTGGCGGTGCAAAAGGTGATCCGTGAGGAACATCTGCTGGACAACGTCGTCGAGCAGGGTGAGCGTCTGAGGAGACAACTGACCCAACGATGTAGTGGTGGCGGCAACATTGGAGATATTCGTGGTCGCGGTTTGTTCCAGGCGATTGAAATCGTCGCCGACCGATCCACCAAAAAGCCTTTCCCAGTCGAGGCCAGGATGGCGCAGCGCATCCACCAGGCTGCAATGGACCGCGGCCTCTGTGTCTATCCCGGAAGCGGGACAGCTGACGGGCAAGTGGGCGACCATATTCTGATCGCCCCGCCTTTCATCGTCGAAGGTGGCAATATCGAGGCGATCGTCGAGCGATTGGGCGACGCCATTGAGGTGGCGCTCGATTGCAACAAAGCAGGGCCAATTCTGGCCGAACAATGAGAGGGAACGACATGACAATCAGACTGAAACACACCGCCATCGCCGCTATTGGCGCCTCGCTCTGCCTTGGCGCCGGCGCCGCGAGCGCTCAGGAATTCATCACCGTCGGCACCGGCGGCGTAACCGGTGTCTACTATCCGGCCGGCGGCGCCATCTGCCGTCTGGTCAACCAGAACCGCGACGAGACCGGCATTCGTTGTTCGGCAGAGTCAACCGGCGGCTCGGTTTTCAACGTCAATACGATTCGCGAAGGCGAACTGAACTTCGGTGTGGTCCAATCCGATGTGCAGTTCAATGCTGTCGAAGGCCGGAACCAGTTCGAGGAAAGCGGCCCGTTCGAGGGTCTTCGCTTCGTCTTTTCGCTGCACCCGGAGCCGTTCACACTGGTTGCCCGGCCTGACGCAGGCATCAACGGATTCGAGGATCTGAAGGGCAAGCGCGTCAATATCGGCAACCCGGGATCAGGCCAGCGCGCAACGATGGAACTGGTCATGGACCGGTACGGCTGGAGCATCGACGATTTTGCCCTTGCTTCGGAATTGCCATCACGTGAACAAGCGCAGGCGCTGTGCGACAACCAAATCGATGCGTTCGTGTTCACTGTCGGCCACCCGTCCGGTTCGATCGCAGAGCCGGTGGCCACCTGCGACGCACAGTTGATCAACGTCACCGGCGACACCATCGACGGAATCGTCGAGGAGTTTCCGTACTACTTCAAGGCGACGATCCCGGCCGGCATGTACAACAACGCCGAGGACGTCACCACGTTCGGCGTCGGCGCGACATTCGTCTCGTCCACCGACACGGACGACGATGCCGTTTACACTCTTGTGAAGTCGGTCTTCGAAGGCTTCGATGACTTCAAGGGCCTGCATCCGGCCTTCGCCGTGCTGAGCAAGGAAACGTCAGCGACGGCCGGCCAGTCGGCGCCGCTCCATCCCGGTGCCGAGCGGTACTACAAGGAAACCGGCTTGCGCTAGGCCGGCAGAGAAAAGGCAGAGCGCTCCTCGCGCTCTGCCCCGACTCCATTGCAAAGTGATGACGACATCCCCAGGGAGGCGCGGTTGAGCGGCGCCCGGGACCAACCTCCGGCGCCCGGTCAGGCAGACGAAATCGCAGCGGCCGAGACGGGGGCACGAAACCCCAGCGGTTGGGTTGGCCGCCTGCTTTTCTGGGTGGCGATCGCCTGGTCGCTGTTCCAACTCTGGATCGCCTCACCGTTCCCCTTCACGTTTAACTTTCTCATTCTCGGTGATACCCAGGCGCGGCCAATCCATCTCGCCTTCGCCCTTTTCCTCGCCTATCTGGCATTCCCCGGTCTCCTCCACCTTAGCCGCGCCATTCCAGTCTACACCCTGGCCTGGGGCATTGGCGGCATCGGGCTGCTCCTGTATTCAGTAACGCTGATCCTCGACGGAAACGAGCAGTGGATTATCTTCGTCGTGATGGGCGTGCTCTCGCTGCTGATCGCCCAAATGGCTCGCCGCCCGATGCGACTGAACCGGATTCCGGGCATCGACTGGATTCTCGCCGTTGTCGCAGCCGCGAGCGCGGCCTATCTCGTCATCTTCTTCCGCGATTTGGCCGCCCGCCCCGGCGCGCCGACCCTGTTCGATCTGGTGACCGCCGGCGCAGGCCTCGTCCTGCTGCTCGAAGCCGCTCGCCGTACCCTCGGTCCGGCCCTGACGATCATCGCGCTGATATTCCTGATCTACACATTTGGCGGGCCATATGTGCCCGATATCATCTCTCACCGCGGGGCCTCGTTCCAACGGGCAATGTCGCAGCAATGGCTGTCCTCGGAAGGCGTTTTCGGCATCGCCCTCGGCGTTTCCACCAGCTTCGTCTTCCTGTTCGTGCTGTTCGGATCGCTGCTGGCGCGCGCCGGCGCCGGCAACTACTTCATCAAGGTGTCGTTCGCCCTGCTCGGTCATCTTCGGGGTGGTCCGGCCAAGGCAGCCGTCGTCTCTTCAGGGCTGACCGGCCTGGTTTCCGGTTCATCGATCGCCAATGTGGTGACGACCGGTACGTTCACCATCCCGTTGATGAAACGAGTCGGATATACGCCCGAGAAGGCCGGGTCGTTCGAAGTCGCAGCATCGGTCAATGGCCAGATCATGCCGCCGATCATGGGCGCCGCTGCATTCCTCATCGCCGAGTATGTCGGCATCGCCTATACGGAGGTCATTCGGGCAGCCTTCGTCCCGGCGATCGCAACCTATATCTCGCTGTTCTATATCGTTCACATCGAAGCGATGAAGGCCAACATCTCGGGCCTGCCGCGCGCCCGTATCCGGCCGGTCACGGCGCGCCTGCTGCGCGCCGCTGCCGGAATCACCGGTGTCGTCATCCTCGCCAATGCGGTCTACTACACCGTTGGATGGACGAAGGAAGCCTTCGGCAGTATCGCGACGTTCGTGCTGGCGATCGCCCTCGCCATTGTCTACGTCTTGCTGATCGCCTGGCGGTCGCGCTACCCGGACCTCGAACCCGACGACCCCAACGACACCAACATCACGCTGCCTGATGCAATCGAAGTGGCGCGGACCGGATTCCATTTCCTGCTGCCGCTGATCGTCCTCGTTTGGTGCCTGATGGTCGAACACCTGTCGCCGGGACTCTCGGCGTTCTGGGCAACGATTCCGCTGATCGTCATCATCCTCACTCAGGATGTTCTCACCGGGATCTTTCGTGGCGACCATGGCGTCGGCCGCCACTTCGCCAGGGGTGTCTGGAACCTTGGAGCCGGTTTGCGCAACGGCGCGATGAACATGATCGGGGTTGCGATTGCCACTGCGACCGCCGGCATCATCGTTGGCACGGTTGCTCTGACCGGCGTCGGACTGGTGATGACCGAAGTCGTCGAGTTGTTGTCCGGCGGCAACCTGATCCTCATGCTCATCCTGACCGCAGTCCTGTGTCTGGTCCTCGGCATGGGGCTCCCGACGACCGCCAATTACATCGTGGTCGCTACCCTGATGGCGCCGGTTATCGTCCAGCTTTCTTCAAGCATTGGCCTCGCAGTGCCGTTGATTGCCGCCCATCTTTTCGTCTTCTATTTCGGGCTGATGGCCGACGTCACGCCACCGGTCGGGCTTGCCTCTTTTGCTGCCTCCGCAATCTCAGGCGCCTCGCCGATCGCGACGGGTCTCCAGGCTTTCCGTTACGAGATTCGCACGGGCATCCTGCCCTTCATTTTCGTCTTCAACAACCAACTGCTGCTGATCGGCGTCACCAACGTCTTTCACGGTGCTGCCGTCATCATCGCTGCGATCATTGCCATGCTGGTTTTCGTCGCGGTCACGCAAAACTGGTTCGTCACACGCAGTCGGATCTGGGAGACAGCGATCCTGTTGCTTGCCTGCTTCACGCTGCTGCGTCCCGGTTTCTGGATGGACATGATCGAACCGTCGCATTCGTCACTGCCGCCGGCCGAACTCCGCCGGGTGGTCGAGGCGGCGCCGGCCGACACACGGATCCGGTTGGCATTCGAAGGGCTCGACCTTGGCGGCAACCAGGTCTCGAAAGTCGTCGTCCTTGATCTTGGATCCGAAGGACCGGCGGAGAAAAGGCTGCGCGCGGCCGGCCTCGGCGTGGCGTTCCTTGGAGAAGATGTCCAGGTGACCGACGTTACCTTCGGCAGCGAGGCAGCACGGTATGGTATCGACTTCGGCATGGATATCAGCATGGTGTTGGTCGAAAACCCGGATCGCTTACCGAAGGAGCTGTTGTTCCTTCCGGCCCTTGCGCTGATCGGCCTCATCTTTGTGATCCAGCGCCGCCGGGCGACGGCCGAACCAAGCGTGCCGCCAGCAACCACCTGAGGAGGTGCCGTCATGTATAACGACATCCTGCTGCCTATTGATCTCACCCATCGCGACACCCAGGCCAAGGCTGTCGCGACGGCTGCCGAGTTGGCACGCAAGTGGAATGCGCGACTCCATGTCCTGACGGTCGTTCCCGATCTTGGCTCATCGCTGGTTGCCAGCTACTTCCCCCCAGATTTTGAGAAAAAGGCGATGGCCAGTGCGGCAGACGAATTGCGGACTTTCGCCGACCAGGCGATCGGCGGGGATATTCCGGTTCAGCACATCGTCAGTCATGGCACGATTTATTCGGAGATCATGCGCTACGCCGATAAAACGGGCTGCGACCTGATTGTCATGGCGTCGCATCGTCCGGAGCTGAAAGACTACCTGCTCGGCCCCAACGCTGCCCGTGTCGTTCGCCACGCCAATCAGTCGGTATTGGTCGTTAGAGATTAGCAATCTGTCGGACTTGAAGCCTGAACAGCTTGCGATGGATGGATTTCCGTAGTTGTTTCGCCCTTGCGTGCGATTCTTCGATGGAAAGGCCCCTTGGCGAGGCAAACGGTGCCCTGACGATGTAAGGGTGTGGCCGCCGGCACGGATTACCGGGCCAAATCTGGCCTCACAATTCCGCCTCAAGCTTGAGCTTGTGCAGGTGTTTGCAGTTGTAGGCCAGCGCCGCGAACGGGGCTCAAATGTCAAATTCGCTCCACAAGGCAAATGGCGAGAGCAAAGAAATGCCCCGAAAGATCATCTTCGATACCGACCCAGGTCAGGACGACGCCGTCGCAATTCTGACCGCCCTGGCCTCGCCGGATGAACTGGAGGTGCTCGGCATTGTGGCCGTTGCCGGTAATGTCGGACTTGATCTGACGACCCGCAACGCGCTTCAGGTGGTCGAACTCGCCGGTCGCCCGGATGTCCCCGTCTTCGCCGGCTGCGACCGACCGACGAAACGGCGCTCAATCACCGGCGCCCATGTACATGGCGAGGGTGGCCTGAACGGTCCCGACCTGCCGCCGCCGACAATGCGCCTCCAGCAAAAGCACGGCGTGGACTTTCTGATCGATACGCTGGCGGCGGCGGAGCCCGGATCAATTACCCTGTGTACTCTGGGCCCCCTCACCAACGTTGCCACCGCTCTCGCGCGGGCGCCGGATATCGTTCGCCGCGCCGGCAGTATCGTGATGATGGCGGGCGCCTATTTCGAAGTCGGGAACATCACGCCCGCGGCCGAGTTCAACATCTACTTTGATCCTGAAGCAGCGGATCTGGTTTTTCGCAGCGGTATCCCGATCGTGATGCATTCACTCGATGTGAGCCATCGCATTCTCACGACGCCCGAACGCCTGACGCGCTTTGCCGGGCTCGGCAATCGCTGCGGCAAGGCAGTTGCCGAGATGCTCAACTTCTCGCAGACCTTCGACTTGGCGAAGTATGAGTGGGAAGGCGCGCCACTCCACGACCCCTGTGTGACCGCCTGGCTGTTGCAGCCCGATCTGTTCGGTAGCCGCGATGTCAATGTCACGATCGAAACCAACAGCGATCTGACTCTGGGGATGACCGTGGTCGATTTCTGGCAGATCACCGACCGCCCGCGCAACGTGACCTTCAGCCATGCAGTCAACGCTGAAGGATTCTATGATCTCCTGGCCGAAAAGCTCTCCCGACTCCCTTGACGTCAGGTCCCGGAGGCACTTGCAGCGTAGCGCTCTCCGCTCGCCGACACACACATCGCAGCCGGTCAGATCAATCGAGTTCTCCGGAGACAAGACCGACCGGCAACGCCGCCGGCCGCTCCGGCCGGCTCTCGATCGCGATGTGTATGCCTTCGTCGGAGGACCGTTGGAAGGCTTCCATCACTTCGAGCACATGAAAGGCCAGCGCACCGCTGGCGCGATGGGGGCGGTCGTTGCGGATCGCGTGAGCCATGTCCGCGACACCAATACTGCGATAGTTGTTGTCAGCGTAGATATGTACAGTAGGCGTGGTCTGCCACTCTTCGCCGGCCGCCGCAATTACGATGTCGCCGCCAAAGTTGTTCGGATCAGGAACCGACAGCGCCGCGGTGCTGCCGTAAATCTCGATCGGCCGGTGACCATGTCTGGCAACGTCGAAACTCATGACCAGGGTCACCACCGCGCCGGCAACAAACTCAAGCGTTCCGGCCACATGGGTGGCGACCTCGACGGGGATCTTCGTTCCGTGCAGCGGTTCACTGGTGATCAGGCGTTCGGAGCGTGCCCGTGACGCGATCCCCGTCACCCTGCGGACAGGACCGAGAAGATTGACAAGGTCGGTGATGTAGTAGGGCCCCATGTCGAGCATCGGACCGCCACCGCGCAGATAGTAGAATGCCGGACTGGGATGCCAGCGTTCGTGACCGGGACACATGAAGAACGCCGTACCGGCGAGCGGCGCGCCAATGGCACCATCGTCGATCAGCTTGCGGCAACTCTGATGGGCGCCGCCCAGAAACGTGTCGGGTGCGCATCCGACCCTCACGCCAGCGGCCTCCGCCGCTTCAAGCAGCGGCCGCGCCTCCGTCGTGGTCACACCGAGCGGCTTCTCGGAGTAAACATGCTTTCCCGCCGCGATCGCCCGCATACCAACCTCGACATGAGCAAGGGGCGTTGTCAGGTTGGCAACGATCTCTATCTCCGGATCGCTGAGCAGGTCTTCGACACTGGCCGGCCGAAGATCAAACGCGCTTGCTCGCGCCTCGGCAGCGGCGGGATCGATATCGGCCACGGCTCGAACATCAAGAACCGGGAACCCGGCGGCCGCCTCCAGATATGCGCCGCTGATGTTGCCGCAACCAATGATCCCGATGCCGACCTGTTCCACTGCCGCTCCAATACCGTTCCGCGGATTTCGCTATTCATCGAATGACGCGGCGACACGCGTCAGCCTGTTCGCCACACCAGATCGATACGTTGCATGGACGCAGGATTCAAACGGTATTGATGTAAGACTAATCGACACATCAGAGCGAGGTGAGCGGATCGCAGCTCTGATCAAAGGCCCCATACAGAAAGAGCCGGCACGGAGCCGACCCTTCCAACGAACCTGGCCCAGCACCAGGCCTCACTTCTCGGGATGAATGCGAACAACCGCTTCGGGGACTGCCGCACGGCGCGAGCCTACGTGCGCGTCGAGGACATAGTTGGCTGCGGTTGCAAGAAACTGGCGAACATATTTATCGGTATCGGCCGCGGCAAAAACGAAATCGGCTGGCAAACCACCGGCAGCAGCTCTGGTCATAACCCCTCCTCACCGAAGACTATGGGGATTCCGTCCCCTTGGCGATCCTATGTAGGGGAGGGCGCTTTCGGTGTCTGTGACGCAGGTCACAGGCCACCGTCGCAACGGGGATCAGCGCTCGCGGAATGTGTGGGCGAACTGATCGCCGAGGGGCCTGACGAGATAGGACAACACCGTGCGATCGCCCGTCGAAATGAAGACCTCTACAGGCATTCCGGGCACCAGTTTGTCGCCGAGCTCCGTAAGCGCCTCGTTCGGCATCTCGATGCGCGCCGTGTAGAACCCCTGGCCCGTCCGCTCATCCATCACGATGTCCGGCGAAATCGTTTGTACGATCCCATCAAACTCGGGCGTCGAACGGCTTCCGAATGCCGTAAAGCGCAGCGTCGCCGTCTGCTGCGGGAAAACGCGATCAACCTCGATCGGATTGACCTGGGCCTCGACAACCAGAAGATCGTCCTCAGGCACCACCAGCATGATCTGCTCGCCCGGGGCGACGACGCCGCCAACGGTGTGAACCGCCAGTTGGTAAACGGTGCCGCTGATCGGCGCGATGATGTTTTCACGACGCAGCTGATCATCCGCGGCGATCTTGCGTTCAATCAGCTCATTGATCTTCGAGCCCGCGTCGGCGAGTTCCCGCGACACCTCGCTGCGCATATCCTGATCGATCTGGAGGATCTGCAGCTCTGCCTGAGCAATCTCAGCACCGGTTTGAGCATTAGCCGCAATCAATTGACCGAGCTGCCCGTCCAGCTGGGCGGAACGACGTTCAGCATCAATCATCCGGTCTTCGCCGACCAGATCCTTGTCACGGAGTCCACGAAGACGATCGACTTCCTTGGTCGTCAATTCGATCTGGCGCCGGACCGCCTTGTCCTGCGCTTCGATACCGACAACCTGTTGCTCCAGCTCGTGGATCTTCTTGCGCAACTGTTCCTGCTGGCCCTGTCGCGCGGTTCGACGCAAATCAAACGCATGCGACTCGATCGACATGATCTCTGTGATGTTGTCATTGTCCGCGCGCGACGTCAGGCTGGCCGGAAAGGTGATCTCGGTCGCTCCGCTCCGTTCTGCCTTGAGGCGTGCCTTGCGCGCGACTGCCTCGGCAAGTCCCTTGGTGATGATGGCGAGGTTCGCCTTGGCCATGGTTGGGTCGAGTGTCATGACAAGGTCGCCGGCGTCGACGTGATCACCGTCCTTGACCCTGATCTCGCTGACGGTCCCCCCGTCCTGATGCTGAACCTTCTTGACATTGGTGCTCACCACCAGCCGACCGCTGGTCACAACCGCAGAGGAAAAATCGATCATCGCTGCCAGGCCACCGACGCCGAAGATCAGGCCGAAGGCTGCCAGAAGCCCGACGATCAGGTGGCGGCGAATGCCCTTGCTGACATTCTTCTTGTGGGGATTCGAGGTCTGCGGCCCCGGCAGGGCCTTGAGTTCACTCATGACGTGGCTTCCTCAGGTTCTTCCCGGCGCTCGTCGATCGCCGGAGCACTGCTGGATTTCAGGACCTTGCGCAGGACATCCTCCTTCTGACCGAATGCAGCCATTCCGCCGTTGATCATGGCCAGAGCCATGTCGACACCCTCGAGCGCACTTGGCCGGTGGGCTACAACGATAGCTATGCCGCCGCGCTGACGAATCAAGCGGATGGCTTGTGTCAGCGCCGCATCGCCTTCGGCGTCGAGGTTCGAATTCGGCTCGTCGAGCACGACCAGGAAAGGATCGCGATAGAGCGCCCGCGCCAGGGCCACCCGCTGGCGTTGCCCGGCGGACAGCGATGCTCCGCCTTCGCCGATATCGGTCGAGTACCCCTCCGGCAGTCGCAGGACCAGATCATGGACACCGGCTGCCTTGGCGGCTTCAACGATAACTTCGGGATCGGCATCCGGTTCGAAACGGGAGATGTTTTCCGCAACGGTGCCGGCAAAGAGCTCAACGTCCTGAGGGAGATAGCCTATATGCCGGCCGAGAATGTCCGGATGCCATTGTTCCAGTGCGGCACCATCGAGCCGCACGCGGCCCCGGGCCGGCGCCCACGCGCCAATGATGACCCGCACCAGCGACGACTTGCCGGCGCCCGACGGACCAATAATGCCCAATGCACTGCCGGCGCCAAGGTCGAAACTGACATCCACGACCGACGGCCGTGAAGACGCCGGCGGCACCACCGCCAGGCTCTCAACAGAAAGCCCGGCCTTGGGGTCGGGCAGAGGCATCGGCTCTTCAGTGTCCGGAAACTGTGCAAGGAGGCGATTCAGCCGGCTCCAGGCTTGGCGGCTCGCGACAAAACCCCGCCAATTGGAGACAAGCTGCTCGATTGGCTGAAGGGCACGCGCACCGAGAATCGAGGCGGCGATGATGATACCGAACGACGCACCGTGCTCAATCACCAGATAGGCACCGAGGCCGAGGAGGGCGGATTGGAACATCATCCGGAAGATCCGCGACGCCCCGGCAAAACCACCGGAAGTCTGGAGCACCTTGAGGTGGCTCTCCTCGTAGGTCCGGTTGATTTCGCCCCAGCGATCCGCCAAACGCCCAGCCATGCCCAGCGAACGCAGGACCTCAGCGTTGCGCCGGCCGGCCTCGATCACCGCGAACCGCTGGCTGCCTTTCTCCGACGCCTTGAGACTTGCGGCGCGGACCGATAGGTCTGTCGCCATTGTGAGAAAGAAAATAACCACTGCCCCGAAGATGACCGCGTAACCAATCAGCGGATCGATCAAAAAGCAGATGAGGATCTGAAACGGAAGAAAGGGCATGTCGGCAAATGCCGCCGGGCCGCCGGACGAAATGAAATTGCGGATCTGATCGAGGTCGCGCAACGGCTGCAATCCATCACCCGGCAGTGCATTGCGCAACGGCATAGTGACAACCGCCTTGAACACCTTTGGATGGACAACTTCGTCGACATAAGCCCCCACCCTGACAAGGATGCGGGCACGGATCTGGTCGAAGAAACCGAGCGACATGTAAAGGAAAGCGACGATCGCCCCCAGACCGAGAAGTGTCGGAATGCTTTGGCTCGGGACGACCCGATCATAAATCTGCAACATGAACAGTGGCCCGGTCAGGGTCAGGATGTTCATGATCCCGCTGAACAGGATGATGCCAAGAAGGGCTCGGCGGCAATCAAAAATCGCCGACGCGAGTTCAGACCGCCCAGACACGTCTGGTTCTTTCATTTTCGCAGCCACCGGGATCATCGGGTCCTTGATCGCTCACGGATTGGGCAGATTATCAAAATCTATCACACCGGAACGTGAAGAAAATCACTCAAAAGTATTCCCCGCGCTATGACCGGCATCACAGGTGCGCTTCGAACAGCTTTACGAACGCAATGTCACGTCAGCGAATTGTTCAGCCATTCTTAACACCGTTGATGGCGGATGTAGGATCTTCGAGAGGCATTTCCAGCGGGACGACTGGTGGCCCATTTCCGACATTTGCTACCCGCTGCAGCACCCGCCCGTGCAAATGTCGGATCATAAGGACCGCTAAGCATATGATCCTAGCGGAGTTTTTGAATTTGACATTTGACCGCGAGTCTGGCCGCAGGTGGGACTCAAATGTCGAATTCGCTCCACTGGCATTGGGGAGACTGGCGCATCGATCTGACCCCGAGCCAGGGCTTCCGCGGCCAGGGCGGGCCCGAGCCCGAGGGCGGTTGGCATAGTGGCTACAGTGGCCATCGTTGGCGGCGGAATCATCGGCTGCGCAGCGGCTGCGTGGCTGCTTGCCGATGGCCACCGGGTAACCGTTTTCGAGCGTAGTCCTGAGGATCGGCCAGCATCGGCTGGAAATCTCGGGCTGATCGCCACACCCGAGATCATGCCACTGGCCCGCCCCGGCACACTGGCCGCGCTTCCGCGATGGCTGTTGAAGCCGACCGGCCCCGCGTCGGTGCGACCCCGCGATATCGGGCGTCTGGCACCTTTCATCGCGCGATTCGTGACCGCGTCGAAACCAACTCAGGTCCGCAGAGCAACGATCGCCATGGCGCGCCTGATGTATCCGGCCATCCAGGACCATGCGGAGCTTGCTCGACGCGCCGGACTGTCGGGTCATATGCGGCACTCCGGGGCGCTCCACCTGTTCGATGGCACGGCTGTGCATCGGAAGGCTCGAGCCGAATGGGCAGAGCGGCATCGGCTCGGCATCGCGGTCGAAGACCTTTCGCCGGAAGACGCCAGAGACCTGGTGCCGGCGATCACCGGCCCCTTCACTCACGCGCTTCTGGCTCCAGACTATTGGATGGTTTCGAGTCCCGCAGCCGTCCTCGACGCGCTCCGCCGTCGAGTCCTGCAGACTGGCGCGATCGCCCGCCGTGATGTGATTGCCCTCGTCCGAGACCAAAGGGAGGTCGCCGTCATCACTGCCGAGGGAGCGGATCTGCCCTTTGACCGCGTCGTGATCGCCGCCGGCGTCTGGTCACGCCACCTCGTGCGTGACCTCGGCCTCAAGCTGCAGCTCGAAGCCCAGCGCGGTTACACCCTCAGCTTCACTCATAATCCCCTGGAGTTGGACATGCCGGTATTTGCGGCGCAGTTCGGCCTTGCTGCCGTGCCGCTGGCCGAGGGCCTCAGGATCGGCGGGGGCGTTGAGTTCGCCGAAATCAATGCGCCCATCAATCCCCGCCGCGCCAAAGCTCTCGGTGCTGCAGCCCAGCGCCTGTTCGCCGCACTTCCCGAATCCGGCGCGGAAGTCTGGATGGGGCCGCGACCCGCCACGCCGGATTCGCTGCCGGTAATCGGCCATGACCCTGCCGACCCGCGAATCGTTTTTGCGTTCGGCCATGGCCATCTCGGGCTGACGCTGGCGGCCACGACGGCGCGCCATGTCGCGGCCCTGATCACCGGGTTGGGCGATCCGAGCCTCGGACCTTTCGGCATCGATCGATTTCAGTAGTGGGAGTTGCGCCGCCGGCACCGGCATTCAATAGAGGACGCCATCGACCGGCTTCAATGGCTCCGGCACTTCTTCTGCCATCATCATCTGTTTGAGATCGATCTCGATGACCCGACAGAGCGACGAGATCGGAACGTCCGTGACCCCTCCCTCGAACGGATCCTCGGTCGAGTCGCTGACCTTCTCCATAATGAAAAACACCCAGGAGATCAGGACGGTGAAGGGAACCATCACCAGCATATATTCAAGCGTGAGTATGCGTGAGAAGTGGTGCGAAACGGTTTCTTGCCCAAAAACATCGACGAATGCGAGCGGGAGAAGGAAGATGAAAATCCAGGTGAATACCAGGCCGAAATTTGCCACCTGGCGGGGGAATGGCGTGTTCTTGATGCGCTCGCACTTGCCCTGAGCATCGTAGAACGCGCCGAGCATGGTCATCATCGCGACATGGCGATAACTGTCGAGAATCCCGGCCTCGGCCAACTCCCGCAGCCGGTCGCCCTGTCGCCGCAGGATGTGGGTGGCGACGTTGGCGTTCGCCTCGATCTCCGCCGCCTCCTCGGCACCAAGGTGGAGTCGATAGGTCTCTCGCGACTGGTGAAACTGCGACTCGTCGAACCGACGGCGGTGCCCAAAGACGCGGTTGGCATCCGTGGTTTTCAGTCGGGATCGATCGCGCAACTGATAAGCAAGGGCGTTGACCCAGGCGAGGTGACGGCTGATGAGCTCCGCCCTGATTGCCTGATCAGGTTGTCCGTCTTCGGACATGATCATCAGGTTGTAGACGCTGTTTCCCCAGTCGCGGCTACGATTGATGATATCGCCCCATATTTTCCGCGCCTCCCACCAGCGATTGTAGGCCGACGTACTCTTGAAGCCGAGGTAGAGTGAGACCGCGATGCCGATCGTCGTCACCGGGGCGATCGGGATCGCGATGAAGGGATATTCGCGGACGGCATTCAGATAGGCGATCAACAGCGCCCACACCGTTGCACCGACCAGGAACACCCAGGAATCGGCAAGCAGGTCACGAGCGTTGATTCCACGGCGGACGTACATCAGCCGACCGCTGATATCTCGCCAACGGCGCCGCGGTCGTCGCCGGGATCCTTGTCGAGGGTCTCCGGCCCGCGTGAACACAGGCCCTTCAGGACGCCGTCCTTGATGCTATAGACCCAACCTTCCACGGTAAGGTGGGAGCCGCGCAACCAGGCGTCACGAACGATGGTCGTGGCGCAGACATTGTGAACCTGCTCAATCACATTCAATTCGCACAGCCGGTCGATGGTTGGCTCTTCCCCGACAAGATCGTCAAAATCCGAGGCGTGAAGCCGCTTGACGTTGCGGATATGGCGCAGCCAGTTGTCGATCAGGCCGTGATTCTCGGAGGACAACGCAGCCTTGACGCCACCGCAACCATAGTGGCCGCATACGATGATGTGCTTGATCTCAAGGACTTCGACCGCGAACTGGATGACTGACAGACAATTCAGGTCCGACGGTACGACCACATTGGCAATATTGCGATGCACGAATACCTCGCCCGGTGGCAGGTCGATGATCTGATTTGCCGGGACCCGGCTGTCGGAGCAACCAATCCACAGATACTCCGGTTTCTGTTGACGGGAGAGGTTCAGGAAGAAATCCGGATTGATCTCCTTGATGCGTTCGGCCCAAATACGATTGCGGTTAAAAAGGTCCTCGATCCTTGACATATGTCGAGTCGCTGCTCCTGGATGATCTGATCACTACAGATGATCATAGGCCTCAAATTCATGCCGCCCGTCAACGGTGGCGGACCATCCAACGTTCCGATCATGGAAAGATCGGAAAACCGCTAGCGCAACGGACGAAGACATGAACGAGAACAGGGATCTCAGTTCAGCGGTCGAGTCACGACTCATCCTTCGCCAGGCCATGACAGGATCGCTCGCCACGCTCTCCGAGGGTGGTGCGCCCTTTGCTTCTCTGGTGACGATCGCGACAACAACCGACGGCGAACCGGTGCTGCTGCTTTCCGACCTCGCCGTCCACACGAGTAACCTCAAGCGGGACCCGCGAGCTTCGCTGCTCGTGGTCGATCCTGCAGCAAATGCCGATCCGCTGGCCGGCGCTCGCCTGACGGTGACCGGCACGGTCGCCACCGACGACGGCATCGATGTGCGCAGACAGTTCCTGGCAAAACACCCCGGGGCTGCCGGCTACGCCGGTTTCGGCGACTTTGCTTTCTATCGCTTCAATCTTCAGAGCGGCCACCTGGTGGCCGGCTTTGGCCGGATCGTCGATCTGGAGCGGAGCGACCTGCTTGGATCTGATACCGAGCCGCGATAGCCGAGCGCCCGAAAAAAACGGGCGACCGGTGGTCCCACCGGCCGCCCAAAACGTGGACCCGAAAAAGGCTGCGCAATCAGCTCGCTGCGGTGGCCTCCGGCTTGATCTCTTCGCCGCTCTCCTGGTCGACCATCTTCATCGACAGGCGAACCTTGCCACGCTCGTCGAAGCCAAGCAGCTTGACCCAGACCTTGTCGCCCTCCTTGATGACGTCGGTGGTCTTGGCGACGCGGCCCTGCGCCAGCTGCGAGATGTGGACCAGACCGTCCCGGGCGCCGAAGAAATTGACGAACGCACCAAAATCGACGGTCTTGACCACGGTGCCTTGATAGATGACGCCCACCTCGGGTTCTGCTGTGATCGACTTGATCCAGTTCAGCGCCGCGGTGATCGCCTTGCCGTCGGCTGAGGCGACTTTCACGGTGCCGTCGTCAGAGATGTCGATCTTGGCGCCGGTTTTCTCGACGATCTCCCGGATGACCTTGCCGCCGGTGCCGATCACGTCGCGGATCTTGTCGGTGGGGATATTGATCACTTCGATCCGCGGAGCATATTCGCCGAGTTCGGCCCTCGCCTCCGGAAGCGCCTTCGACATCTCGCCAAGAATGTGCATGCGGCCATCCCGAGCCTGACCCAGGGCGACTTGCATGATCTCCTCGGTGATGCCCTGGATCTTGATGTCCATCTGCAGCGAAGTGATGCCTTCGGAGGAGCCGGCGACCTTGAAGTCCATGTCGCCGAGATGATCCTCGTCTCCGAGGATGTCGGACAGAACGGCGAATTCGCTGCCCTCCTTGATCAATCCCATGGCGATACCGGCCACCGGACGCTTCAGCGGGACACCGGCGTCCATCAGCGACAACGACGTGCCGCAGACCGTCGCCATGGACGACGAGCCATTCGACTCGGTGACCTCGGAAACGACCCGCACGGTGTAGGGAAACTCGTGGTGTGGCGGCAGGATCGGACGAACCGCCCGCCAGGCGAGCTTGCCGTGGCCAATTTCGCGACGACCCGGCGAGCCGATCCGACCGGTCTCACCGACCGAATAAGGCGGAAAATTGTAGTGCAGCATGAAGGTCTCCTTGTAGGTTCCCTCCAATGCATCGACAAACTGCTCGTCATCGCCGGTGCCGAGTGTCGCGACTGCCAACGCCTGGGTCTCACCCCGGGTAAACAGCGCCGAGCCATGCGTGCGGGGCAAGAGGCCAACTTCCGCCACGATCGGGCGAACGGTCTTTCCATCGCGTCCGTCGATACGAACGCCGCGACTGAGGATGTCGCCGCGGACGATCGCTTTCTCGAGCTTCTTGAACATCGCGCCGATCAGTTGCGGCGACGGCGCACCCTCTGCACCCTCAGGCGCAAGCTCCTCGCGCAGCTTGTCGCGCACCGCGCCGATGGCCGCGTGTCGATCGGTTTTGGCGGCCACGGCATAAGCCTCACGAAGGTCGTTCTCGGCAATCCCCCGAACCTGCTCGTAGAGCGCTGAATTGTCGGCAACCGACACATCGCGCGGTGGCTTGGCGGCCCGCTCGGCCAAACGGACAATCGCGTCGATGACCGGCTGGAAGCCTTTGTGGCCCGCCATGACGGCTCCAAGCATCACCTCCTCGGACAATTCGTGCGCCTCCGACTCAACCATCAAGACCGCATCGCCGGTACCGGCAACGACCAGGTCGAGCTTCGACTCGGTCATCTCATCAATCTGCGGGTTGATGACGTAGTCACCGCCAATATAACCGACCCGAGCGCCACCGATCGGGCCCATGAACGGCAAGCCCGACAGAGTGAGCGCCGCCGAAGCGGCAACCATCGCGACTATGTCGGGGTCGTTTTCGAGATCATGGCTGAGAACCGTCAGGATCACCTGGGTCTCGCATTTATAGCCATCAACAAACAGCGGGCGGATCGGGCGATCGATCAGTCGACAGGTGAGCGTCTCTTTCTCGTTGGGACGGCCCTCTCGCTTGAAAAAGCCACCGGGAATCTTGCCGGCGGCGAAGGTCTTCTCCTGATAGTTGACCGTTAGCGGAAAGAAGTCGATCCCAGACCGCTCCTCAGTGGCACCGACCACGGTGGCCAGCACCGACGTCTCGCCATAGGTGGCAAGGACAGCCCCGTCGGCCTGGCGGGCTATGCGCCCCGTCTCGAGCACGAGGGGGCGCCCGGCCCATTCAATTTCTTCACGTTGGACGTCAAACATGGTTCATCCTTTCATAGGTGGCCGTGACGCACCGATGAGCCATGGACAAGACGGCAAGAGGCTCTCGCGGCGAAAGGGCGAAAGCATCTGGCGATCCTGCCATGGCCTCTTTGCGGTCACGCAATTCACGCGACGGCCCCATGCCGCCGCGCGGGCGGCGCTTAGCGCCGCAAACCGAGCCGACCGATCAACTCGCGGTAGCGGCCTGAATCGACATTGTTGAGATAATCGAGAAGCCTGCGTCGCTGGCTGACCAGCTTCAGAAGACCACGCCGGGAGTGGTTATCCTTGGCATGGGACTTGAAATGCTCGGTCAGGTTGGCGATCCGCTCAGAGAGGATCGCGATCTGCACTTCGGTAGACCCGGTATCACCGGGTCGGGAAGCATATTCTTCGATGAGCGCCTGTTTGC
This sequence comes from Hyphomicrobiales bacterium, assembly GCA_024222895.1. GTDB lineage: Bacteria > Pseudomonadota > Alphaproteobacteria > Rhizobiales > Kaistiaceae > Bauldia. Next base: position 18,706 of record JAAEOR010000979.1, read on the forward strand.
GCTCTGCTGTTATCGACATCAGGCATCCTTTCTGCTGAGCCAACAGACCGAGTGTCCGCCGGCGGGAACGGCCGGTGCCGGGATGTCGTCCAGCACGGTCGAGGATTTCGCCCGGACCCCAGCCATTTCAGGCGTGCAAGGCACCGAGCGGGCGGACTATGGCCTAAAGGCAAACGAAATACCAGCAAAATGCTGCACTGCGCAAATAGAGGGTTGCCGGTGGTTTTCAAGCATCAACATTCGATATCGTAGCCAGTTTGCTGTTTTTCCAGCGCTCGACGGGGCGCCCGTCACGACGACCGATCTCGCAACACCGCTTGATCCTGTCATGAATGACGGAATACGCGGCGGGGGTGGAATTCGCCCTGTGCGACTTCGCCAAGAGCGATTGTCCGGCCCGCTTCCGTCGCATGCGCCGGACCGTCCGGCGTCGGCGTCGCGCCACGGACCAGAACGGCTCGGCCGCGCATGACATCGGCGGCATCGTTGCGGCCAAGCGCGACTTCCGGCAGGTCGGCCAGGGCTGCTCCGATCGGCTGCAACAGGACGTCGAGACTGTCGGCGGGCCCCGCCTCGCGGGCTGTGATCAACGCCTCGAGCGTCACGGCCCCGCTTTCCACGAACGGGCCTACCGCGCCTCGCCGCAGCTCGACGACATGGCCGCGGGTCTCAAGATCCCGACCGAGGTCGCGCGCCAGGGCCCGCACGTAAGTGCCCTTGCCGCATTCCGCCTCGAACACCGCGTGATCCTTGTCGGGAACGTCGATCAGGGTCAGCCGATGAACGACAACCGGACGCTCCTCCAGTTCAACCGCTGCTCCTTCTCGGGCAAGATCATAGGCACGATTGCCGTCGACCTTGATTGCCGAGAAGGCGGGCGGCCTCTGCATGATCTCGCCGGTGAATCGGCCCAGCGCCGCAATGATCGCCTCCCGCTCCGGGCGTCCCTCGACCGTCGAGGTGACCGTACCGTGGGAATCGTCCGTGTCCGTCTCGGAGCCCCATTGAACCGTGAACCGGTAGAGCTTGCGGCTGTCCTGGACGAACGGCACGGTCTTGGTCGCATCGCCGAGGGCAATGGGCAGGATACCGGAGGCGAGAGGATCGAGCGTTCCGGCATGCCCGGCCTTGGCGGCGTCGAACATACGCTTGACCGAGGCGACCGCCGCCGTCGATGTCTGCCCGACGGCCTTGTCGAGACACACCCAGCCGGAAACAGCACGGCCCTTCGGTTTACGACGCGCCATGCCGGTTACTCATCCACCCCGAGGTCACGCTTGACGGCCGGGTCCCGTAGCAGCGTCTCGATCCGGTCGCTTTCGTCGAAAGACGGGTCGAGACGAAACCGAAGGTCGGGCGCATAGCGCAACTTGACCCGCCTGGCGACATCGCCGCGCAGGTATTTCCTGTTGCGATCGAAGGCCTTGACCACGTCCCTGCCGTCCTTGCCGCCAAGCGGCATGACGAACGCCGTCGCGATCTTCAGGTCCGGACTCATGCGAACCTCCGAAACCGTAATGACGTGCCCTTCGAGCGCCGGATCATGGACCTCACCGCGCTGAAGAATGTCCGCCAGGGCGTGCCGGATCAGTTCGCCAACACGAAGCTGACGCTGCGATGGAGGCGAACCAGCGCTCCTCACGATGTGCTCATTCCAAATTCATCCATCTTCGTTCCGAAGGTTTCTCGGCGACGACGAACCCTATCGCAGTCATCGCGCCTGCTCTCCTCGGAGGAGCGCCTATCCCGCTGCCGTCACGCCCGGACAAACAGCAGGCGACCGCGTTGACCACCCACCGACTCCGCGGCGAACAAGGTCTTTCCCGTCTTTCGGACTCGACCGCGCCTCAGGACACCGAACAATCCCGAGGCTACAGGGTCCGCGCAATCTCCTCGACGCGGTAACATTCGATGACGTCACCGACCCGCATGTCCTCGTATTTCTCGAAAGCCATGCCGCATTCCTGACCGGAAGGCACTTCGCGCACTTCGTCCTTGAAGCGCTTGAGGGTCGATAGCTTGCCTTCGTGGATAACCACATCGTCGCGAATGAGCCGCACACCGGCACCGCGCTCGACAGAGCCATCCGTCACTCTGCAGCCGGCAACCTTGCCAACCTTGGAGATGTTGAAGACCTCGAGGATCTCGGCATTGCCAAGCATTGTCTCCCGCCGTTCCGGCGACAGCATGCCTGACATCGCGGCTTTCACATCATCAACCAGATCATAGATGATGTTGTAGTAACGAATCTCGATCCCGTCCCGCTCGGCCGCGCTACGCGCCTGGGCGTTGGCACGAACGTTGAAACCGATGATCGCCGCGTCGGACGTGGCGGCGAGCGTGACGTCGGACTCGATCACACCACCGACGCCCGAATGGATAACCCGAGCCGCGACCTCGTCCGTTCCGAGGTTCTCCAACGCATGTCGGATCGCCTCGACCGAACCTTGCACGTCGGCCTTGATCACCAACGGGAAGACCTTCTGGCCGTCGGTTTGCAACAGGTTCATCATCTCGGCCAGGGAACCACGCGATCCGGTGAGTTTGGCTTGCGCCTTCTCACGCTTCTGGCGGGCTCGGTACTCCGTCACTTCGCGGGCGCGAGCCTCCGTCTCGACGACGGCAAAGCGGTCACCCGCTTCCGGCGCGCCCTGGAAACCGAGCACCTCAACCGGCATTGCCGGCACAGCATCGTCCACCGGGTTGCCATGATCGTCGATCAGCGCCCGAACCTTGCCCCATTCGGCACCGGCGACCAGAATGTCGCCAACGTGTAGCGTTCCCCGCTGAACCAGAACGGTCGCAACAACGCCGCGACCCCGGTCCAGCCTGGCCTCAACCACGGTGCCTTCCGCCTCGCGATCGCGGCTGGCTTTGAGTTCGAGGACTTCGGCCTGGAGCAGAATTGTCTCCAACAGCTTGTCGAGATTGGTCCCTTCCGTTGCCGACACTTCGACGTCGAGGACCTCGCCACCCATCGACTCGACAAACACTTCGTGTTGCAGGAGTTCAGTCCGGACCCGGTTGGCATCAGAATCCGGCTTGTCGATCTTGTTGACCGCCACAATGATCGGAACTTCTGCCGCCTTGGCGTGATTGATGGCCTCGATCGTCTGCGGCATCACACCGTCGTCTGCGGCAACGACGAGGACCACGACATCGGTCACCTTGGCACCACGGGCGCGCATGGCAGTGAACGCGGCGTGGCCCGGGGTGTCGATGAACGTCACCTTCTGCCCGCCCTGCTCCACCTGATAGGCACCGATGTGCTGGGTGATGCCGCCGGCCTCACCGGAAACGACATCTGCGTTGCGGATTGCATCGAGCAGCGAAGTCTTTCCGTGGTCGACGTGACCCATGATCGTTACGACCGCCGGACGTGGATCCAACTCGCCGGCATCATCCGTGCTCGCAAACAAACCTTCCTCGACATCGGACTCAGCGACGCGACGTACGGCATGGCCCATTTCTTCGGCGATCAGCTGGGCCGTATCGCCGTCGATTATGTCGCTGGCTTGCACCAAGTTACCCTGTTTCATCATGACTTTGATCACCTCGACAACACGCTGGGCCATCCGGTTGGCCAGCTCCTGAATGGTGATCGTTTCCGGGATCACGACGTCGCGAACGATCTTCTCGCGGGGCACCTGTTCGTGGGATCGCGCACGTTCGCGTTCCCGCCGGCGGCGTATCGAGGCGAGAGAGCGCGCCCGCTCGGTATCGTCGAGGGCATTGGAAAGCGTCAGCTTGCCGCGCCGGCGTTCTTCGGTTCGCTTTGCCGGACGCGGTTCCGACGGACTCTTGGTCTTGATGCGACCGCGCAGGGCTCCAGTCCGATCGGTGTCGCCCGCCGGTTCCTTGGCCGGCCGCGCCCGGCTGGGTGTTAGTTCGGCCGCGGGCGGCGGCATCTCCTCGCCAAGGCGCTCACGCGCGGTATCCTCGGCCCGCGCGCGCGCCGCCTCTTCGGCCTGACGGCGGGCATCCTCCTCAGTCTGGCGGCGCTCCGCCTCGGCCCGCTCGGATGCGATGCGGGCCGAATCCGCCACCCGGCGCTTTGCCTCGTCCTCGGCGACTTTTCGTTCCTCGGCCTCGCGGACCTTGGCGCCGGCAAGAGCCTTGGCCCTGGCGTCAATCTCATCGTCGGAAAGCTGGCGCAGGACCAGACCGGCCTGCGGTTCGGAGGCAAGTGCTTCGTCGACCGCCGGCGCGGCAGCGACAGCGGCAACGGCCGGTTCGGCCGGGCGGGCGGGCGCTACTTCCGGCTTGGTTTCTCCTGGCACGACGATGCGCCGCTTCTTTCGCTCGACCTGAACGGTGTTCGTCCGGCCGTGTGAAAAGCTCTGTCGCACGGTGTCCCGCTCGACATTGCCGCGTTTCAGCGTCAGCGTCTTCTTGGGTGCGACGGATATCGTCTTTTCGCCGCTGTTTCTGGTCTCTGTCATCTATTCCTATGATCCCGCAGACACTTCGCTCGGCTCAACCGCCAGGCTACCGAGTTCCCCAACACCCCTGTCCTCGCCAATGAACTCGGCAAGGCTTCGGATACGCTGCAGCACGTTGGCGCCGGCCGATCCGGCAAGCAATGCAGCATGTATCACATGTGGTTGGCCGAATGCCAAACTCAATTCCTCCAACGTGAACGTCCGGACAACCGGCAGATCGTTCGCCGCCTCGCCATAGTGGCGCCGAACAGCGGCGCCGATCTTGGCCACTCCGTCACGGCTAGCCGTATCGGCATGGATCACCGCAATCACCGACTTTGTCGCCAGGGCGCTCTCGACCTTGGTGAAACCGGTCACGACAGCACCCGCCTTGCGGGCCAGCGACAGCGCCGCGGTCGCCGCGTCACGAAGGCGGTCGCCCACACGATCAGCCAAATCAGGGGCGGCAGCCGCCGAACCACCCAGCCCGCGCCGAAACAACTGCTTGCGCACCGCCTGTCTGACGTGTTCGGCATCGGCGGTCACCCACACCCCCCGGCCGGGCAGCCGTCGACGCAGATCGGCGACGACATCACCATCGGGCGCAGCGACAAACCGGATCAACCGCTCGACCGGTTCAACCCGCCGCGTGACGATACATGTTCGCGTCGTTTCTTGCTCGCGGCGCGCCATTCCCGCTCCTTCCGTTATCCCTCGACCGGCGCGTCATCCGCAGCTTCGGCTGCCTCGGCCTCGACCTCTTCGGCCGCGGCTTGAAGGTCGGCCTCAGTGATCCAGCCGGCTTTGATCCGCGCCTGCATGATCATGGTCTCGGCCTCGGCGCGCGACAGATCGAAGCCGTCAAGGGCGCCAGCAAAGCGCGTCACTTCACCATCCTCGCGTTCCACCCAACCGACCAGATCGTCGGGAACGCAGCCCGCAAAATCCTCAACGGTCTTGATATCCGCCTTGCCAAGCACAACCAGCGCGGCGGTCGTCACGCCGTCGATTTCCTTCAACCCATCCTCGACACCGAGGGCCTTGCGCTCCGCATCCTGTTCAGCCTCGACAGCGGCCAGGTACTCGCGAGCCCGGCTCTGCAGCTCGCTTGCCGTTTCCTCGTCGAAGCCCTCGATCGATGCGATCTCGCCAAGTTCGACAAAGGCAATCTCCGACACGGAAACAAATCCCTCCGAAGCCAGCAGCTGACCGACTACCTCGTCGACGTCGAGCGCTTCAATAAACAGGGCGCTTCGCTCGAGGAATTCCTTCTGACGGCGCTCGGATTCTTCCTGCTCGGTGAGGATATCGATGTCCCAGCCGGTCAGTTGCGAAGCGAGCCTGACATTCTGGCCGCGCCGGCCGATAGCAAGCGACAGCTGATCGTCGGGAACGACAACCTCGATCCGCTCGGCATCCTCGTCGAGGACCACCTTGGCGACTTCGGCAGGCTGCAAAGCGTTCACGATGAACGTCGCGGCATCCTGCGACCACGGGATGATGTCGATCTTTTCACCCTGTAATTCATTCACCACCGCCTGGACGCGGCTGCCGCGCATGCCGACACAGGCACCCACCGGATCAATAGACGAGTCTCTTGAGATCACCGCGATCTTGGCGCGGCTGCCGGGGTCGCGCGCGACCGACTTGACCTCGATGATGCCGTCATAGATCTCCGGCACCTCCTGGGCGAACAACTTTGCCATGAATTGGGGATGGGTACGCGACATAAAGATCTGGGGACCGCGCTGCTCTCGCCGAACGTCGTAGATGTAGGCGCGCACCCGATCACCATAGCGGAACGTTTCACGCGGGATCAGCTCGTCACGACGGACGATCGCCTCGCCGCGTCCGAGGTCGACGACGACATTGCCGTATTCGACCCGCTTGACCTGGCCGTTGACGATCTCGCCGATACGGTCCTTGAACTCGTCATACTGCCGGTCGCGCTCGGCTTCCCGCACTTTCTGCACAATGACCTGTTTGGCCGACTGAGCAGCAATCCGCCCAAAGTCCATCGGCGGCAGCGGCTCGGCGATGAAATCCCCGACTTGGGCGGCCGGATTGCGATGGCGGGCATCGGCCAGGGCGATCTCGGTCGCCGGGTTCTCGATCGCCTCAACCACTTGCAACAGGCGCTGCAACTTGATTTCGCCGGTCTTTCCGTTGATCTCGGCACGCACGTCGGTCTCCGACCCGTAACGAGATCGTGCCGCCTTCTGGATCGCATCCTCCATGGCGGTGACAACAATCATGCGGTCGATCGCTTTCTCGCGGGCGACCGCGTCGGCAATTTGCAGCAGCTCTAGTCGGTTGGCGCTCACGGCCATGGTGTGTCTCCGTTGATCAGTGAGGTGACGCCGATCCGGCGTCGGACGAACTGGGCAGGCCGCCGAGCGAATCGCGAACAAGCGCATCCGTCAGCACCAGCTTGGCTTCGCGGATATCGCGAAGCGGTAGTCGGACCGTCGTTTCTCCCTCGAAGGGCGTCGTCAGCTCGACGCGGGTCGAACCGTCTTCGACCCCGGCAAGCGTGCCGCGAAAGCGTTTGCGGCCCGAGATCGGTTGAGCAAGCTCGATCTTGGCGAGATGGCCGGCCCATCGTTCAAAATCGGTGCGACGGACCAGGGGTCGGTCAATTCCGGGCGACGAAACTTCCAGGTGATAGGCAGTGTCAACAGGATCTTCGACGTCGAGGGCCGGGGACAGATCCCGCGACAACCGCTCGCAATCGTCCACCGTCATCGTGCCGTCGGGGCGCTCCGCCATGATCTGAAGCGTGCTCCCGTTCAGCGCCGACAGCTTGACACGCACGAGGCGGTAGCCGAGATCGCGGATCGGCGGCTCAACAATATGCGCTATTCGGGCTTCGAGCCCCGTCTCCGTGACGATCCGCGGCTCGCTCTTGTCTTCGGACAAGCCAGTTCCCTTTTCCCAACCGGTCGCCGGGTAACAAAAAAGAGCGGGTCCGGCCGGGCCCACTCTCCAACGAATACCGATCGTTTGAGATAACAGGCCGGATATAATCTCCCCGCACGGCAAACGCAAGGCCAATGGATGGCGCGCTAATGGCGCGCTGTCGCTAGCACACGAGTTGTCCGGGTTAGGTAGCACACGAGTTGTCCGGTTTGTTTGTCGCGCGAGGAGGTGCGGCGATGAACCGGGCAACATGGCTACAGGAACGCAGGATGAGGAAGTTTCGGGACGTATTGAGCCGCTGGGAGCGGCGCGAGCTGACGATGGCGGAAGCCGGCGAGATACTGGGGTGCTCGGAGCGTCAGTTCCGTCGCTACCGGGATCGCCACGAGGAGGAAGGGCTGGCGGGTTTGGCTGACAAGCGTCTTGGCAAGGCCTCGGCGCGGCGGGTCCCCGTCGACGAGATTGCCTGGATGCTGGACCAGTACCGGACGGAATATCGCGGCTGGAATGTGAAGCACTTCCACGAGCAGCTTGTGAAGCATCATGGTTTCGGCTGGGGCTATACCTGGACCAAGACCCAACTGCACACTGCGAGTGCTACCGACAGGCCAATGGATGGCGCCCGTAGAGCCAAATTCAACGAGCCGCGTCGTCCTTTCGGTCGAATGTCAGGAAAGTCGGCAGCCGCCCCGCCCGCCGGGCCTTGGCTTCGTAGCGCGTGCCCGGCCAGTCGGGAAACGGTTGGCGCCAGTCGTCGGCGCATTCCGCCGTCCACCCGAAGTCGGCGCGCGCAAGGAGGTGCCGCAAAGTCCAGGCGACATAATCCTCACTGTCGCTGGCAAACCGGAAAATGCCGCCAGGCTTGAGCGTGCGGGCAATGCGGTCGAGATTGGTTGAGTTGACAAACCGCCTTTTCCAGTGCCGACGTTTGGGCCACGGATCCGGAAACAGCATATCGATTTCGGCGAGCGACGCAGCAGGCACCCATTCCAGCACATCGGCAGCGTCGCCGTTGAACAGCCGAATGTTGCCGTGGCCGGCCAGGTCAATCGCTGCAACCGTTGCGGCCATTCCCTCAACGAACGGCTCCACGCCAACGAAGCCGCTTGCCGGCAGTCGCGTCGCACAAGCAACCAGATGCTCCCCGGCGCCAAAGCCTATTTCGAGGCGGACATCGTCAACCGGATTGACAAAAAGGCGCGTCAGCGGCTGCGGTGGCGGCACTCGCAAGTCGATGGCCAAAGTCTGGAAAACAGTCGCCATCAATTTGGCCCGACGCGGCGACAGCGGTTTGCCGATACGCCGGCCGTACAGGTAGGTGCGCCGGCGCATGGCGCTTCGCTCCCGGGGCGGGCGAACGGCCGTGCCCTGGCTAGCGGATAGCGGCGCGCAGTTCGTCTACCAGATCAACTTTTTCCCACGAAAAACCGCCGTCGGCTTCCGGTGACCGACCAAAGTGGCCATAGGCAGCGGTTCGCGCGTAAATCGGCTTGTTGAGACCAAGATGCTCGCGGATGCCGCGCGGCGTCAGGTCCATGACTTCACCAAGCGCTCGCTCGAGCGCCTCTTCGTCAACGCGTCCGCTGCCATGGAGGTCGACATAGATGGATAACGGTTTCGCAAGGCCAATCGCGTAGGAGAGCTGGATGGTACAGCGGTCGGCAAGATCTCCCGAGACCACGTTCTTGGCCAGATAGCGGGCGGCATAGGCGGCCGAGCGGTCAACCTTGGTTGGATCCTTGCCTGAAAACGCACCGCCGCCGTGGGGCGAGGCACCGCCATAGGTGTCGACGATGATCTTGCGGCCGGTCAGGCCACAATCTCCGTCAGGACCACCGATGACGAACTTGCCGGTCGGATTGACATGCCACTGGGTGGCCCCGTTGATCCATTCCGTCGGCAGCGCCTGACGGACATAGGGCTCGACAACGTCCCTGACGTCACTTGAACTCAAGCTTTCATCGAGATGCTGGGTCGACACCACGATCGACGCTGCTTCAACCGGTTCGCCGTCGCGGTAAGCAACCGTGACCTGGCTCTTGGAGTCCGGCCCGAGCACCGGCTCGGCTCCCGAATGCCGTGCTTCGGCCATCAGTTTCAGGATCCGGTGAGCATAGAAAATCGGCGCTGGCATCAATTCGGACGTCTCGCGGCAGGCGAAGCCGAACATGATTCCCTGATCGCCAGCACCCTCGTCCTTGTTGCCCTTGGCGTCGACTCCCTGGGCAATATCGGCCGACTGGTCGTGAAGGAGGTTCTCCACCTCGGCATGTTGCCAGTGGAACCCTTCCTGCTCGTAGCCGATGTCACGGATGGCCTGGCGGGCGAGATCGGCGACCTGGTCGTAAACGTCCTGCGGGCCACGAACTTCGCCGGCCACGACGATACGATTGGTCGTCGTGAGCGTCTCACAAGCGACCCGCGACTCCGGCAGAGCGGCAATATAGGCGTCTACGATAGTATCGGATATGCGGTCACAGACCTTGTCCGGGTGACCTTCCGAAACGGATTCACTGGTGAACAAATAGGAGGAACGCGGCAACGACATCGGCCCTTTTTTTGAGAAGACCGTCAGGCGATACCTGACCGGGAATCGCCGACGTTCTGGCAGCCAATGGAAGAGCGGTCAACCGCCTTCAGCCGGCCGCGCGGCCGGACCGATCCATTCAGCCGACGGTTGGCGACCGGCTGCCCCTAACGGAACACGCGAGCAAATCGCGAAATTGTTGCTTCAGCCGACCTCGTCACCACCGGAGATCGAGCGTACGAGGTCGATAACCTTGCGCCGAACCTTGGCATCCTTGATGCGAACAAATGCCTTGTTGAGCTGGATGCCCTCTGCGCTTGAGAGAAAATCGACGACATAGCTCGCTGACTGCGGCTCGGCCATTCCACTGGCAGCCTGCTCCCCGCCGGGAGCATCTTCAAAGAAGAACGAGATCGGAACGTTGAGAACCCGAGCAATGTTCTGCAGGCGACTCGCGCCAATTCGGTTCGTCCCCTTCTCGTATTTCTGAATCTGCTGGAAGGTTATACCGAGACTGTCGCCAAGCTTTTCTTGACTCATACTGAGCATCATCCGCCGGAGTCGGACGCGACTACCGACGTGGATGTCAATCGGATTGGGTTGTTTCTTGTTGGCCATGAGGCCTCTCATTTTGGCCGCGGATTGCGGCTCATTGAAGACAGCGGTACTACACCGCGGTGAGACTTGATGGTTCCATCATCATAGGACCAGCGAATTTTGTCGGCCTGTTCCATAAACCGAACTAGCCGAATCGCCTTCACTTCCTCTACGGCGGACATAGACAACGATAGAGCATGACATGTCGGTTTCTGTCAATTTCTCCTAAACTTTATCGTAAACTCGACACAAATCACGACGACCGCAGCAAGTATGAGCATCACCAGGAACAGTGTGTCACCGTACCGCGCGTACAGGGTAATAGAGATTCTAGGGGGCAAACTCCCGTCGACAATACCCCGCCGGCCCAATTCCAGACTCTTTTGCACTTCGCCATATGTGTTTACAACCCCGGATATTCCCGTGTTGGCGGCTCGCACCATGGGTAGTCCCTCCTCCACCGCCCTGACGCGTGCCTGAAGGAAGTGCTGGTGCGGTCCCGGCGTGTCGCCAAACCATCCATCATTGGTCAGGTTCAAAAGCCAGCCCGGGCGCGGCCCAGCGCCAATGACAGCCCCCGGAAACGTGATTTCGTAGCAAATCAGCGGGCCAAATGCGGGCCCATTCTCCAAAGTAAGAGCATGTCGCTTCGATCCGGGGGCAAATCCGCCCGGAAGCGCGACAAGCTGACGCAGCCCGAAGCCACTCAGCAGATCGAGCAACGGCAGAAACTCCCCGAAGGGAACAAGCCGAACCTTGTCGTAGACGCCGACGATCTCACCATCGTCGGCGATGAGAAATACGCTGTTGAAAACCCGCGGCGGCTGGTCGCCGTGACCGGGTTCGGCCCGCGCTGCGCCGGTGATCAGCACCGCGCCCGATGGCAACAGTTCGGCGATCGCCGCGAGACGTTCGGGCCGCTCGGTCAGGAGGAAGGGAAACGCCGATTCCGGCCAGACAAGAACATCCACGTCGTCGATTGTTTGACCGTCCAGTTCAACGACGCTCAGCCTCAGATATCGGCCGAAGACCGCATCCTCCTGAGCCACATCCCATTTTTCATCCTGATCCAGCATTGGTTGAACAATGCGGAGGGTGAGATCGGTGGGCGGCCCCTCCTCCGCTCCGGACAACCGAACCATGCCAAAGCCAACGTGAACGAGAAACAACCCGACCGAGAACGCCACAAATCCGTAGCGGGCGCGCGAATGGTCCGCTGAGCCGCCAAGTACTGCGGGCGCCGCGAAAACGACCACCGCGACCAGTGTTAGCCCCCAGATCCCGATGATCGAGGCGGTTTGCATCATCACCGGGTTCGGAGTCAAAGCGTAGCCGACAGCATTCCACGGAAATCCAGTGAGGACATGCCCGCGCAGCCACTCGGCGCTGCTCAACCCAACCGCCAGAATCAGGATGCGCGGCCATCGATCGAGCCAAACGAGACGCGCTGCCGCGGATGCCGCGGCCCAGAATATGGCAAGACCTGCCGGCAACAACACAACAGCCAACGGCAACGCCCAGACGAACTCGTCGGCATCGACGAGGAACGCAGCGCCGATCCACCAAAGCCCCCCCAGGAAATAGCCGAATCCGAAAGCCCAGCCGACGACGGCGCCGGCAACGAGTGCTCGGACCGTTCCGGCATCACGAATGGACGGGACACTGTCGATCAGCCACACGAATACCGGGAATGTGATCCAAAGAATCGGAAACAGGCCGAATGGCGCCAAAGCCAATGACGACGCGGCGCCGGCGCCGACGGCCAGGACAAGCCGCTGCCAGCCCCTCAGGGCGACAATGCGATTGGCGATTCGATCCATGGCGGACGACCAAAGGGCGGGGGCCGAAACCCGTCAAGGGGGCGCAGTATTCAGTTGTCTTCGTCGACTTCCGGACGCTGCTGGCGAACCCTGCGGCGAGGCTCCGGCCGCGGCGCCCCGCGCTCGCGGTTGTAGATCCGCAGTCGTCTGATCCGCCTCGGATCGGCATCGAGAATCTCGAACTCTAACCCGCCGGGCGCTGTCACCAATTCACCACGCACCGGAATGCGGCCCAGCAGGCTGAAGACCAAACCGCCAATGGTTTCAACATCCTCAGCCGCGTCTCCAGGCGCCAGACTGGAACCTATCGCGGCCGAAACCTCGTCGAGATCGGCCCGCGCGTCGGCGAGAAACACGCCTTCGCCGTCAGGGACAATCATCGGGGTGACTTCGCTGTCATGCTCATCCTCGATGTCGCCGACCACCAGTTCCACGACATCCTCGAGCGATACCAGACCGTCGGTACCGCCGTATTCGTCGATGACCAGGGCCATTTGCATTCGTGTCGCCTGCATGGATGCCAGGAGCGCTGTGACCGGCATTGACGGCGGTACAAAGAGAATGTCGCGAACCAGTTCAACCGCCGAGAGCGCGTCACTCAAATTGACCCGCGGAAGATCAAAAACAACCGGTTCGCGCGCCGCTCCGTTCCCCCCGGCTCCGCCGTTTACGTGGCCTTCCAGCGCCCCGGGCGCGACGGCAGCCGCTCTGGCGAAGAAACCCATGAGATCCTTGATGTGGACAAGCCCCACCGGATCGTCGAGCGTTTCGCGATAGACCGGCAGCCGGGAATGACCGGCCCGCAGAAAATCTGCCAGCAGATCCGCGAGCGAAATGTCGGTGTCAACAGCAACGATATCGGCCCGCGGGACCATGACATCATCGACGCGGACCTCGCGGAGTCGAAGGATGTTGGACAGCATCGCCCGCTCTTCAGGCGAAAAACCCGCCACGGCATCATCGGTATCGAGCGCCTCGGCTATCTCCTGGCGAATTGGGACGGCGCCGCGCAAACCGACCGCAGACTTGATCCGCTCCAGCCAGCCTTCCTGCGGGGGAACGCCAACCGGGTTGGTACTATCGGGTTCTGGAGCCGGTTCCGGCGATGTTGCTTCAGTCTTGCTGTCTGTCATGGCAGGGCTACGGGCTAACTCAGATGGCGTAAGGATCGGCGAGACCTAGATCCCTCATTATAGAGGTCTCGAGCCGCTCCATTGCAACTGCTTGTTTGTCCGTTTCGTGATCGTATCCGATAAGGTGAAGAAATCCATGGACGATGAGATGGGTCACATGGGCCTCGAGCCCAAGGCCCAACCCCCCGGCCTCGCGCTGTACGGTCTCGTACGCCAGAACCACGTCTCCGAGCAGGGGACCGCTGCGTCCGGCCACCGGCGGTCCGGCCGGGAAAGACAAAACATTGGTCGCTTTGTCCAGTCCGCGGAACCGGCGGTTGAGATCGCGCGCCGCAGCGTCGTCGGTGAACAAGACCGCGACTTCCGCATCCGCTGCGAGCCGCTCGGCTGTTCGGCCCGCCGCCGCGGTCATGGCTGACACGCACAACAGGGCGAGATGTTCCGTCGACTCCCAGCCACCGGCTACAAAAGTGGTTTCGACCGCAACCGTGCCGGCAATGCTCCCTGCCTCTTCGGGCCCGGTCAATCCGGACTTTTCCCCGAAGCAGCGCGCTCATATGCCTCGACAATGCGACCAACGAGCGGATGACGCACGACGTCGGATGAGCCGAACCGGATCCGGGCGATGCCATCGACTTCGTCCAGGAGGTCAACCGCCTCGACCAGACCCGACGTCTGACCCGGTGGCAGATCGACCTGACTGGGATCGCCGGTAACGATCATCTTCGAGTTCTCACCAAGCCGGGTGAGGAACATCTTCATCTGCATGGACGTCGTGTTCTGCGCTTCGTCGAGGATGACGACCGCGTCCGACAGAGTGCGGCCCCGCATGAATGCCAGCGGTGCAACTTCGATCATACCCGACCGGAGGCCTCGTTCGACCTTGTCGGGCGGCATCATATCATAGAGAGCATCGTAGAGTGGTCGCAGATATGGATCGACTTTCTCACGCATGTCGCCGGGCAGGAAACCCAGTCGCTCGCCGGCTTCGACCGCCGGGCGCGACAGCACGATGCGCTCGACCGCACCGCGCTCGACCATGGCCGAGGCGTAGGCGACGGCAAGGTAGGTCTTGCCGGTGCCGGCCGGGCCAAGGCCAAAGATCAGTTCGGCCCTATCAAAAGCACGCACATAGGCATCCTGCATCATGGTGCGGGCCATCACCGTGCGGCGGCGTGTCGATATCTGCGCCATGGCCAGCCGACCCTTAGGTTCCAGGGTCGGCAGGTTGAGTTGCGCCTCCGCGGCCTCTGCCATTCGGATGGCGCCTTCGACATCGCCGGGTGCAAGATCATGACCTTCCTGCAGGCGACCATAGAGCATGTCGAGCGCGAGCCGGGCCCGCGTACACGCTTCCTGCGAACCGCGGACCGCCACCTGATTGCCACGTCCGACGGCATCGACGCCCAGTCGCTGTTCGATCAGGGCAAGGTTGCGGTCGAATTCGCCAAAGAGTGCAGGAATCAAGCGATTGTCTTCGAACGCGACGACAAAATGGGCGTCTTCTCCGGAAACAGCCGCGGATCCCGGGGGCAATACGGTCAAGCGGTTGCCTCCAATACCGGCGCATCGCCGTCGAGATCGACCGGCAGGCAACCAAACAGGCTGTTCGAACCGCAACCGGTGATCACGACGGACGATATTGACCCGATCAGTGACTCAGGCGCAAAGACCTGGACCGGCGACAGCCATGGCGACCGGCCAACAATCTGACCCGGGTGACGGCCCCACCGCTCAAACAGAACATCCGCGGTCATCCCGATACGCGAGCTATTGAAGTCCGCCTGCGCCTTTCCCAGTCGCTCCTGGAGTCGGCTCAACCGATCCGCTGCATCGGCCCCGTCGACTTGCGGTCGGTCGGCCGCCGGCGTGCCCGGCCTCGGGCTGTATTTGAACGAAAAGGCCGACGCGTAGCCGACCGCATCGACGATCGACAGCGTGTCAGCGAAGTCTGCCTCCTCCTCACCGGGGAATCCAACGATGAAATCGCCGGCCAGTGCGATGTCCGGACGAGCCTCACGAATCCGGTCGATCAGCGCAAGATAGTCGGCGCGGCTGTGCCGTCGGTTCATTGCGGCAAGAACACGATCGGAACCCGACTGAACCGGCAGATGCAGGTACGGCATCACAGCGTCGATATCGCGGTGTGCGGCAATGAGCACGTCGTCCATGTCGCGGGGGTGACTGGTCGTGTAGCGCAGTCGATCGATCCCTGGAATCTCGGCCAGACTGAAGAGCAGATCGCCAAGGCCCAGTCCGCGACCACTGGGCGTCTCGCCGCGCCAGGCGTTGACGTTCTGGCCAAGCAGGGTGACTTCGCGCACCCCATCGCCTGCCAGCCGCCGCGCTTCGGCAATGATCGCCGCCGCCGACCGCGACACCTCCGCGCCGCGGGTATAGGGAACCACGCAGAAGGAGCAAAACTTGTCGCACCCTTCCTGAACAGTCAGAAAGGCCGAATAGCGTTTCTCGCGTGCGGCGATCGGACGATCGAGCGCCGCGAACTTGTCCCGCACTGCAAATTCGGTCTCGACGACCCGGGCACCCCCTGCGGCACGGGCGACAACGTCGGGCAAGCGTTGATAGGATTGGGGGCCGACAACAAGATCGACCTCCGGCGCCCGGCGCATGATCTCCTGGCCTTCCGCCTGGGCCACGCAACCTGTCACGCCGATCAGCACCTGACGTCCGGAAGCGGCAGCATCGTGCTTCAACCGGCGCAGACGACCGATTTCCGAGTAGACCTTTTCGGCTGCCTTTTCGCGAATGTGGCAGGTGTTGAGCAGAATCAGCTCGGCAGCCTCTGGGGACGCGACGGCGCTATAGCCCGATGAGCCCAGCGCATCCATCATGCGCTCGGAATCATAAACGTTCATCTGACAGCCATAGGTCTTGACGAAGACCCGCTTCTGCTTTCGGTCCATTCCGGTCATGAAGCCCGATTGGCGATTTCCCGACCACCGCGGTCCGCGTAGCCGCCGGCCGACCCTGGTGATGTTCCCTTAGCCGCTTTTTGCCCAGGTGAGAATAGGCGCTGGCCGTTGCTGCTGCCCGGTGAACCGCGCTGCGCTTCCTCCGCCATCCGTCGCACGGACAAATAGCACTCCTCAGCGACCTTCTTGCGGTCCGACTCTTGTCCAAAGGGGATCGGCTCGCCGAAGCTCACAACCGCGTCCACCGCGCCACGCTCCACCAGATTGCGGAAATGCCCGATGAAATCCATGTCGCCATACCATGCTAATCCCGGCCGATCCGCTCGGCCGACCGGCACACCCTGGATACCGACATAGGTGACCGCCACGGGTTGAACGGTCATATTCTTCATACCCGAGACGGCACCGGCTGCTCCGATCAGGGCACTCCGGAACGGCAGAATCCGGTTGCCGTCGCCAGTTGTTCCCTCCGGGAAAAGAACCATCACGTCACCATGCACGACTCGCCTTGCAATGGCGTTTGCAGCGTTTCCGGTCTGCGAGCGGCGGGTACGATCGATGAACACGGTCCGCTGCAGGCGAGCCAGAGTCCCGAGCACCGGCCAGGTGCCGACCTCGGCCTTGGCGATGAAGGAAAGGGGCATGACGCTGCCAAGAACGGTGATATCGAGCCAGGATATGTGATTGGCGGTGATCAGTAGCGGAGGTCTCGCCGGCGTCCCCTTGATCGTCACCCGCAGCCCGATCATGCGGCGGGCGACCCGTTGCCAGTGACACGGGATGACCCCTGCGATCCGCCAGTTACGCCACGTCGCGACCATCTGCAGGGGCATGAGGACAAGAGTGTAGGCAAAGAGAACCGATACGACGCCAACCGTGCGCAGTCTGCCCATCTACTTGTCGCCTTTCCCCCGCGTCACCGGAACGCCGTAGAGTTCCAGTCTGTGATCGACCAGGCGGAATCCGAGCCGTTCAGCGATCTTTTGCTGGAGTCGCTCGATCTCTTCATCACGAAACTCGATGACTTCACCCGACCGCAGATCGATAAGGTGATCGTGATGGATCTCGGGGATCGTTTCGTAGCGGCCGCGTCCTTCGCCAAAGTCGTGCCGGGCAATGACGCCGGCGTCCTCAAACAGTTTAACGGTCCGGTAGACTGTTGATATCGAGATCTTCGAATCGACGGCCGAGGCCCGCCGGTAGAGTTCCTCGACATCCGGGTGATCGGTGGCCGAATCGAGGACGCGCGCGATAACGCGGCGCTGCCCGGTCATCCGCAACCCTTTGGCGGCGCAAGATTCCTCAAGAGTGATGATCTTACTCTCTCCGGCCACGTCGCAGTTCTTCCCTTCCGGCGATTAACGGAGCCTCAGCCGCATGACAAGAGCGGTCGCGGCCGGACCGTCACGGTGATAATAGTACCCCTTCCGCTCGCCGACGACCTCGAATCCCAGCGTCTGATACAGATGGACGGCCGGCTGGTTGTCGCGATCGACCTCAAGGAAGCAGGATTCGACCCCTTCCCGATAGAGTTGTCGCAATGCCTCGTCCATCAGAAACCGACCGAGTCCGCGCCCTTGTCTGGCAGTCCGCACGGCGATGGTCAGCACCTCCGCCTCGGCGACCGCCACGCGGAGAAGAACAAAACCCAGCATTCGCGCCGGCCAGACGAAGCCATCGCGACGCAGGCCCAGGCCGAAAACCGCCGAGTCGGATGTCATTGCTGCAAATTCGTCGGCCGACCAGGCGCGGACAAACGTGTCGGCGTGGATCTCGGCCAGCGTCTCGGCATCGGCGACCTCTAGCGGCATAACAACGCTGCGCGGCCAATTAGGGATCTCCATCATCAACCGGCGAGCGTCGCCGCGCCCTGTGGTTTCGCGTCAGGCGGTCTGAGGTAGAGCGGCGCCGGCGCCTCTGGTGGCACCGGGGCGGTCCTTGCAAGCCGCATAACTGCACCGATTTCCGGTGCAGTGTCTGCATGGGCCACCGGGCTTGTCGCACCGGCCTCGGCGATCACGGAGGCTGCACCGGAGCCAGCCACAACCGTATCCGCGGTGACCAATGGAACGACGTCCGTTGCCGGGCCTATTCGGGGGTCAGTCATCGGAACACCAAGGCGATCGAAGAGCTGATAATATACCTCTGCACGCCGGGCTGCGAGGGTTGCAAGGACCGGCCTAGGTCCTGTCAGGATCCGCGCCCGCTCGGCAAGGGCGTCAAGGGTACCGACCCCGACCAGCGAACAGCCAAGCACCAGAGCCAGCCCCCGCGCCGCCGCGATCCCGACCCGCAGCCCGGTAAACGAACCTGGCCCGGTGGTGACGGCGATACGGCCGAGTTCACCGAAGCTCAGCGGCGCCGCGCCCATAACGTCCGCCACCATCGGCAGGAGTTTCTCGGCATGGCCGCGGCCGATCGTTTCCGAAAGGAGAATCGGAGGCGCGCCGGTTCGATCAAGGCCGACCGAGCAGCGCTCACACGTCGTATCGATGGCAAGCAGATGCATGGTCGGTGCCGTGGCCTTGTCCAGTCTCGAATACGCGTGACGAATGTCGCCGGCCTCGTGGTCCGACTCCGACATTTGCTACCGTCCTGCAGCACCCGCCCGAGCAAATCTCGGGGTCATCAGGACCACTAGCACTAGCGACTATCTAATCGTAGCGGAGCTTTTTGAATTTGACATTTGAGCAGGAGCCTGGCCGCGAGCGGGCCTCAAATGTCGAATTCGCTCCACTCGGCGGAAGCGACCGTTCAGGCCATCTGTTCGCGGATTTCCCGAACCTCCGGCACAAAGTGCCGCAGAAGGTTCTCGATCCCGTGTTTCAGCGTGGCGGTCGAGGAGGGGCAACCGGCACAGGCGCCGCGCATCGTCAGAAACACGACTCCGTCCCTGAAACCCTGGAAGATGATGTCGCCACCATCCTGGGCCACTGCCGGGCGCACGCGGGTCTCAATCAACTCCTTGATCGTGGCGACCGTGTCGGCGTCCGCCTCGTCGAAAAATTCATCCTCGGTGGCCGCGGGCGGCTGCCGGTCAAGCACCGGCTGCCCGGAGAGGAAATGCTCCATGATCGCGCCGAGAACGGCAGGTTTCAGGTGCTGCCACTCGGTGCCGTCGCGGGTGACGGTAATGAAATCACTGCCGAGGAACACCGCTGAGACACCTTCCACCGCGAAGAGCCGGGTCGCCAGCGGTGAAGTCTCAGCCTCATCGGCATTGCGAAACTCGGCGTTTTCGTCGCCAAGAACGATGCGGCCCGGCAGGAATTTGAGCGAGGCGGGGTTGGGCGTGGTTTCGGTCTGGATGAACATGATCGGCGCCTTTCAAGGGGGCGTGGTCAACGCCCCACATCTAATCGCGGCGGTCGCAGAGATCAACAGAACGGCATCGTTTACTGCTTGCCTGCAGACTACGCTACCGCGGCGACGGTCTCGTCGTCGAGATGTCCGGGAACGACTGTGATAGGCACCGGAAACGTCGCGGCTGCCTTGCCGACCAGTGCAGACACCAGCGGCCCTGGGCCCTCGCTGTCGATACCAGCCGCAAGCACCAGAATCGCTATGTCCTCGTCTTCTTCGATAAGCCGGATGATTTCATCGGCCCGGCCACCTTCGCGGATGACCACCTGCGACTCGATGCCGGTCTTTGCACGAACCAGATCAGCAGCCTTGCCGAGGGCGGTTTCCGCCGTCTCCATCGCCTCGGCCCGCATGATGTTCTCAACCCCGACCCATTGGCTGAACTCGCTCGGCGCGATGACATAGAGGATAACCAGCGCGCCACTGGTGTGGAGTGCCCGTTGGCCGGCGAAGAGCAGCGCGCGCGTGCATTCGGGAGTATCGTCAACGACGGCCAGGAACTTGCGTCGGTGGCCTTCAACCCGACTCTTGCGTTGAGATGCCATGGGTCAATGCTGCCACAGGACGGACGGTTTCGCGAATGGCAATTCGCCGCCCCGGATCGCTGACGTGCAGGTTTCAGCCGCTATGCCGATCGGCCACGGACAAAACCAACGACATCCTTGACGCTGTCGATGGTGTCCTGGGCAATCGATCGAGCCCGTTCCGCACCATCGGCAAGCACGGAATCGATATGGGCGGGATCCGCAAGCAGGCGCCGCATTTCTTCGGCAATCGGCGCCATTCTGGCCACGGCCAGTTCCGCCAATGCCAGCTTGAACGCGGAGAACTGAGAGCCGCCATGGTCGCGCAACACGTCTGCCTTGCCGGTTTCGGCAAGGGCGGCGTAGATACCGACAAGATTGTCGGCCTCTGCCCGGCCCTTCAGGCCGTCGACGTCGGAAGGCAGCGGTTCCGGATCGGTCCTGGCCTTGCGAACCTTGAGCGCGATGGCGTCGGCATCGTCGGTAAGCGTGATGCGCGAATAGTCCGACGGATCGGATTTGGACATTTTCTTGGTGCCATCGCGAAGCGACATGATCCGGGTCGCCGGCCCGGTGATGAGCGGTTCCGTCAGTGGAAAGAATGCATCGCCGAAACCGTGGTCAGCGATGGACTTGCCATAGTCGTGATTGAACTTGGCGGCAATGTCGCGGGCGAGTTCCAGATGCTGTTTCTGGTCCTCGCCGACCGGGACGTGGGTGGCCCGGTAAACGAGGATGTCGGACGCCATCAGGGTCGGATAGGCGAACAGTCCAACGCTGGCGTTTTCGCGATACTTGCCGGCTTTCTCCTTGAACTGGGTCATGCGGTTGAGCCAGCCCATTCGCGCCACGCAATTGAAGATCCAGGCGAGTTCTGCATGGGCAGCCACCTGGCTTTGATTGAAGACAATATGAGCCTGCGGATCGATGCCGGCAGCGATAAAGGCGGCCGTGACCTCGCGGGTGTTGTGCGCCAGCTCCGCCGGATCCTGCCAGACGGTAATCGCATGCATGTCGACGACGCAGTAGATGCAGTTGTGGGTCTTCTGCATCTCGACGAAGCGCGTGATGGCGCCAAGGTAGTTGCCGAGGTGGAGGTTGCCGGTTGGCTGGACCCCCGAAAATACGCGCGAAGCAAATCTTGTCATGGGTGCGGGCTCTTGCATGAATTTGCGCCGCGAACGGCGACGGGCAGACGATCTGGCGGCTTCAGGGGCGGTCGCGCAGCTTGGCAAGCGCACCACTGAGGTTCACCGCACCGGTCAATTGGCAGAAGACACCGAAGACGACAACCCCGCCGACGACCAGAGTGGCGACCGCCAGGGCCCGCAGCACGAAAGCCGGCGACGACATCAAGGGCGCAATCAGCTGCTGGGCAAACACCAGGCAGATCCCCATCAACACCGCCGCCAACGCGATCAGCGGCAGCCGCCGTCTCGCTGCGGGATCGAAAGTGAACTGGCCCCGACGCCACAGCGTGCCGGCCAGGAGCATGGTGTTGATCCAGGCGGCCACCGTCGTCGCCAGGGCAATGCCAACATGTCGGAGGAACGGGAAAAGTGCCAATGACAAGACGACATTGACGACCATCGCAACCGCAGCGAACCACATCGGTGTTTTGGTGTTTTCACGGGCAAAGAAGCCGGGAGAGAACACCTTGATCAGAACGAATGCCGGCAATCCGAAAGAGAACGCCGCTAGCGCCGCGGCAGTCTCCGCCGTGGCGGTCTCGTCAAAATTACCCCGCTGGAACAGGACGTCGATAAGCGGTTCGGCCATCACCAGCAGCGCGATTGCCGAGGGCAAGGTCAGCGCCATCGCCATCTCGAGCGCCCGATTCTGGACGTGCAATGCGACCGCCTCTCGCCCGGCGCGCAGCTGTTTCGACAGGTCCGGCAACAACACCACCCCAATAGCAATTCCGACCACCCCGAGAGGAAGCTGATAGAGTCGGTCGGCGTAGTAGAGGTAGGAGACAAAGCCTTCGCCCAGAGAGGCGATCATCGTGCCGATCACGATATTGATCTGGACTGTGCCGGATGCGATCACTCCGGGAATCCCCAGCGTGATCAATCGCTTGACGCCGGGTGTCAGCCGTGGACGGCGTAGCGGCAGGAGTGTGCCGATCCGGCCAGCGGCAACCATAACCAGAGCCAGTTGAGCAACGCCGCCGATCAGCACGGCGACCGCCAGGGCGGTCCCGGCGACGGGTTCCCCGGCCCAATCCATCCACAGAACAAACAGAAGAACAATGATGAAGACGACGTTGAGCAGCGCCGGCGCGAATGCGGCCGCGGCGAAGCGGCCACGGGCGTTGAGCACGCCGCTGTAAAAAGCGAGCAGCGAGACCAGAACCAGATATGGAAATGCGACGCGGGTCAGGAAGACGGTCAGGTCGAACTTTTCCGGGTCGTCGAGAAATCCCGGTGCAAAGACCAGCAACAAAAGTGGCATGGCGACTTCGGCCAGTGCGGTGACAATCAGTAGCGCCGCCAGAAGCGCACTCAACGATTCGCTGCCAAAACGGCGAGCCGACTGCTCCCCCTCGCCCTCAAGCCTGCGGGCGAAGAGCGGAACGAAAGCCGGGTTGAAAGCGCCTTCGGCGAACAAACGTCGAAACAGATTGGGAATGCGGAAGGCGACGAAAAAAGCGTCGGAAATCCAGCCCGCACCGAGTGTCGCGGCTATGAGGATGTCCCGGACGAAGCCAAGCACCCGGCTGACGGAGGTTGCCCCGCCGACCGTTGCGAAGTTTCTCAGCAGCGACATGGCGACAATAGATCTCGGGCGCTGTCCGCGGCGTCACTCGGTGATCGTGGCGGGACACACGGTAGCCGGGCCATCGCCGCCGCCGAATGAGTCATGCAACTTCCTTGCGCTTGGTGGAACGCGGCTCGCGGCTGCTCGCGTCGTTGTCGAACGCGGCCTTCAGCTTCCGGCGGATGGCGGCCTGGCGGTTGGCATTGGTGACCTTCAATCCGGTGAGGTCAGTCACATAGAACACGTCGACGACCCGTTCGCCGAACGTTGATACCAGCGCGGATGCGATGTTCAGGTTGAGATCCGACATTGCCCGGGTCAGCCGGAACAGGAGTCCGGGCCGATCGATGCCGGAGGCCTCGATCACTGTGAGCAGGTTGGACAGGTCGTTGTCAATGACAATGGTCGTTTCCAGCGAGAAAGCCTTCAAGCGACCCTTCCGTTGCTCCTTGCGTTCTATCTGTTCAGGCAGACGCGCGGTACCGGCAAGCGCATCCTCGATCAGCTTGCCAACCCGTGCGGCGCGGCGTTGTTCGTCCATCTCCTCCTCGAACGCGCGACCGATGAAGATCGAATCGAGCGCCTGGCCGTCGGTGGTCGTGTAAATCTGGGCGTCGACGATGTTGGCGCCGGCAATCGAACAGGCGCCGGCAATCACCGACAACAGCCGCGGATGATCCGGGGCAAAGACAATGATCTCGGTGACCGCCTGAAAAGTGTGGGTCGTCACCTCGGTGGCGAGGCTACGTTTCGCCTTGTCGGCCCCGCGGATTAAGTTGGCATGGGCGATCTTGTGCGGCAGATCGACCCGCAGCCAGTAGGCCGGATAGTGGCGGCGCAGATAGGCGTCGCGTTCGCGCTTGGGCCAATCGTCCAGTGCCTCGCCAAGCTCCTGCTTGGCCCGTGCTACGCGTTCGTCGCGGCTCACCTGGCTGTGGCCTCCGGTCAGCACCGGCTCGGTCTCGTAGTACAGGGTGCGAAGGAGCTGTCCCTTCCAGCCGTTCCAGACTCCCGGACCGACAGCCTTGATGTCGGCAACGGTAAGAATCAGCAGCATTTTCAGCCGTTCCAGGCTCTGGACCGTGGCGGCGAAATCGAGAATGGTCTTGCGGTCGTTGAGATCACGTGACTGTGCGGTCATGCTCATCAGGAGATGGTGTTCGATCAGCCAGACAACCGTGGCGGTCTGGGTTGCCGTCAGGCCCAGCCGGGGGCACAAGCGCTTGGCGATCCGCGCACCGGCGATCGAATGGTCCTCGGGACGCCCCTTGGCGATATCGTGCAGAAACACCGCCACGTAGAGGACAACGCGGTCCTTCAGACGGGAGACAATCTCGTCGGCGAGCGGATGGGCATCGGCGGCCTCACCGCGTTCGATCTCGGCCAGGAAGCCGATCGATCGGATCAGATGCTCGTCGACCGTATAGTGGTGGTACATGGAAAACTGCATCATCGCGACAACCTTGCCGAAGTCGGGAATGAAGCGACCGAGAACGCCCGTCTCGTTCATCCGACGCAGGACCACCTCCGGCTGATTGCGCGACGTCACGATTTCTAGGAACAGCTGGTTGGCCTCGGCGTTGTCCCGCAGGGCCCCATCGATAAGGCGAAGCGACCGGGCGATCTCCTGCATGACATCCGGGTGGAAGGCGAGATCATACTTGTCGGCAATGTGAAAGATGCGGATCAGGTTGACGGGATCCCGCTTGAACAGGTCATCACGCGCCGCGTTGATTCGATTGTTCTCGACAACAAAGTCGGTTGACCCTGGAATCTTGCGCCGGCGGCGCCGGCCGAGTCCGAGAAATCGATTGAGCGTCGGCATCGGCTTGCCATGATGCTCCTCAAGCGCCGCACAGAAAATGCGCGTGAGGTCACCCACCTCCTTTGCCACCAGGAAGTAGTGCTTCATGAACCGCTCGACGTCCTTCAGCCCGGGATGGGCCGTGTAACCGAGTCGAACGGCCATTTCCCGCTGCAGGTCGAACGACAACCGTTCTTCCGCCCGGCCAGCCAGAAAATGAAGGTGGCAACGGACGGCCCATAGAAAGTCTTCCGACTTGCGAAAGCGGGCGAGCTCGGCCCGGGTGAAGACGCCGGCCTTTACCAGGGCCTCGTTCGAGGTCACCCGGAAAAAATATTTGGCGATCCAGAACAGCGTGTGGAGGTCGCGCAGGCCGCCCTTGCCCTCTTTCACGTTGGGCTCGACGACATAGCGTGAAGCACCTTGGGCCTGGTGGCGTTCGTCCCGTTCGGCAAGTTTGGCGGCTATGTATTCCGGCCCCGTTCCCTTGACGACTTCCTTGTCGAACCGCTCGACAAGCTCCTCATAGAGCTGCTTTTCGCCTTGCAGATAACGGGCCTCCAGCACGGAAGTGCGGATGGTCATGTCGGATCGCGACAGGCGAATGCACTCCGCCACGCTGCGGGTCGCGTGACCAACCTTCAGACCGAGATCCCACAGAATGTACAGGATGAATTCAACGACACTCTCTCCCCATGGCGTCTGCTTGTAGGGGAGGAGAAAAAGCAGATCGACGTCCGACCCTGGCGCAAGGGTGCCGCGTCCGTATCCTCCGACCGCGACGATCGCCATACGTTCGCCCGACGTGGGGTTCTCCACCGGATAGACGTGACGGGTGGCAAATTCGTGAACAATCCGGATCAGGCTGTCCTGGAGACGGCAAAGTCGCCGCGCACACAAGGTCCCTTTTCCGTCGCGGCTTAGTCGGCTTTCCGCCTCGGCACGCCCCATAGCCAATGCGTCCTTGAGAAGCGCGACCATGCGGGCGCGCGCCTCCGGCGGCAGGTCGCCGGGAACGGGGCCGGCACATGCAGCAAGGGCCTCGGCCAGGGCTTCCTCATCGATGACGGCATCGGCGGAACTGCTCATCTCGGTCTTTCCGGGCGCTGGTTTCGCGGCGGACCCTATCCGTTTGTCCGTCCGTGCGCCATCGGCGGTCAGCGGCAAACGGTCAGTCCCGCGGCCGTTTCATCTACCGGACAGCGGCGATCGCACCAAGCATTGTCCGACTGTGCGCCGACATTTGCCGAACCGTTCCGACGCGAGGAAATGTCATTCCAGCACGTACTCGACGATCGCCCCGGGCCCAAGCGGCACATCGAATGCCGCCCAACCGGCGATCATCACAACGCCGGTGATCAGCAGCCACAACGAATACGGCACCATCGCGGCGGTCAGGCTGCCCAGTCCGAAACCCTTGTCCCAGCGCTGGCAGAAAATCAGGATGAGCGGGAAGTAGACCATCAGAGGTGTGATGATATTGGTCGCCGAATCGCCTACCCGGTAGGCCGCCGTCGCTGTCTCCGGGCTGATTCCCAAGAGCATCAACATCGGCACGAGAATGGGCGCCAGCAAGGCCCACTTCGCCGAAGCGGAACCGATAAAAAGATTGATGATTCCGGTGAGCACGACCAGCCCGCCGAGCAGAGCCGGGCCGGGCAGGTTGGTCCATCGCAGGAACTCCGCCCCATCTATGGCGAAGATCAATCCGAGGTTCGACCAGGTGAACATGGAGACGAAGTGTGCGGCGGCAAATGCGAGGACGAGATAGTAGCCCATGTCGGCCATCGCCTCGGTCATCATCTTCACCAGATCGCGGTGATTCTTGATGGTTCCGGCGGCAACGCCGTAAGACCACCCACCGACCAGAAACAAGAGAAAGAAAGCAGCGACCAGCGATTGGTAGAGCGGATTGAGGCGCAGCTCAGGCCGAGCGCTTTCGTCAATCAGCGGTGTGCCGGGACCAATGGTCAGAAAAACCCACAACCCGACGACTGCAAGCGCCGAGAGACCTGCCCGCCTGAGGCCCTTGCGCTCGATCGCGGTCGGGGGGCCGTCGACCGGGTGGTCAGAGCCGGCAACCGCGCCACCGGTCCACGGACCCAAACGCGGTTCCAGAACCCGGTCCGTCACATACCAGATCACCGGCAGATAGACGACGAACATACCCATGATCAGATACCAGTTGCCGGCGATATTGGCCTGCCAGGTCGGATCGAGGATGTCGGCGCCCGCTTCTGTGATACCGAACAGCAATGCGTCGATCTGACCGGGAAGCAGATTGGCGGAGTAACCGCCCGACACAGCGGCAAACGTCGCTGCTATGCCGGCGATCGGGTGGCGGCCTGCTGCTGCGAAGACAACGCCAGCAAGCGGAATCAGGACGACATAGGCCGCATCGGCGGCCAGGTTGCTGATCAGGCCGATGGCGACGAGAGCCGGGGTCAGGAACAGTTTCGGTGCATTGCGAACACCGGCACGCATCGCGGTTCCCAGCAATCCAGACCGCTCCGCCACGCCGGCGCCGAGCATGACCACGAGCGCGTAGCCGAGCGGATGGAAGTGAGTAAAGGTCACCGGCATTTCGGTCAGCAGTCGACGGAGATTCACACCCGACAACAGACTGAGCGCGTCGACCTGTTCATCCGTCACCGGATGGACAGCGGCCAAGCCGACCGCAGCGGCAATGACGCTAACGACAACGAGCAACCCGATCAGCCAGACGAAAATGAAAACCGGATCCGGCAACTGATTACCGGTTCGTTCGATGCGGGCAAGGATGCCGGTTCGGCGATCAGCGACGTCTGTTGTCATTGTCTATTTCGTCCGCGGTTCGCTCTCGCTTCGGGAGTTCGGGGTTGTCTAGTCGCTCTTGCGCGCCGCCTTGAGTTGATAGAG